>NZ_CP109432.1:5114629-5429258 GCF_036227065.1 Spirillospora sp. NBC_01491 | reverse complement strand
GACGAGGGCGCGGACGGCGGCGTCGGAATGCCTGAGCTCCCCGGCCTCGTCGCGGACGGCCGTCTCGGCGTCGCCGAGCTGCTCCCACATGCCGGTGATCGCGTTGCACTCGTGCTGGATCCGCGCGACGAAGTCGCGGAACGCCTCGCTGGGCGGGGCGTGGGCGGGACGGTGGACGGAGTCGTAGGCGACGGCGAGGGTGGCGTGGACCTGGGCGGCGGCCAGGCCGTCCCCGCTCGCGGGGTGGTTGAGGAGGGCCTCGGCCACCCGGTAGTGCTCCGGTCCGGTCAGGCCGTCCGACCCGGCCTTGGCGAGCAGACGGTCGAGCTCTGACGGGGTGTCTCCGATGGCGCTCACCACGACCTCCGTTCATTACGCAGCGTTTCACTGGAAACGCTAGACGTAGTCGGGCGCCGCCGCCATGCGCGAGGAGGCGGGTCTCATCCCCAACACCGGCGTGCGGTCTGATTTGCGCAAAACGCCGATGGCGGGGCCGGTGCTGGGAAGGAAACGTGGAGCGGCGTTCTGTCCGTGGTGTCGCTGTTGCACGTCATGGGAAGGTTCATCTGTGTCCGTCGATCTCCCCGCGCTGCTGGCCGATCTGGAAGAGCTCGTGACCTGCGAGTCGTTCTCGGCCGATCACGCCGGGGTGGCGCGCAGCGCCGGGGTCCTCGCGCGCCAGGGCACCCGGCTGCTGGGCGCGGCCCCCGAGACGATCCTGCTGGACGGCGTGACCCATCTGCGGTGGACGTTCGGGACGCCGCGGGTCCTGCTGGTGGGGCATCACGACACGGTGTGGCCGCCGGGGTCGCTGAAGACGCATCCGTGGTCGTTGGTGGACGGGATCGCGCGCGGTCCCGGGGTGTTCGACATGAAGGCCGGGCTGGTGCAGCTCTTCCATGGGCTGGCGTCCCTGCCGGGGCTGGACGGGGTGTGCGTCCTCGTCACCGGTGACGAGGAGGTCGGGTCGGTGACCTCGCAGAAGCTGGTCGAGGAGTCGGCGCGCGGCCTGTCCGCCGCGTTCGTGCTGGAGGGGGCCGGGGACGGCGGGGCGCTCAAGACCGGCCGCAAGGGCGTGTCCTGGTACGAGGTGCGGGTGCATGGGAAGGCCGCGCATTCCGGTCTGGAACCGGAGAAGGGGGTCAACGCGGCGGTCGAGGCGGCCGAGCAGATCCTCGCGCTCCGCGACCTGACGACCGCGGCGTCCGGGGCGGCGCCGGCGGGCCTGGACGGGACGACCGTGACGCCGACGCTGCTCACGGCCGGCACCACGAGCAACACCGTGCCGGCGATGGCGACGATGTACGTGGACGTGCGGGCGCCGAGCCGCGCGGCGCAGGAGCGGGTGGACGGGCTGATGCACGGGCTCGTCCCGCGGACGCCGGGGGCACGGCTGGAGGTCCTCGGCGGGGTCAACCGGCCGCCGCTGGAGACCGCGTCGTCCGCCGGGCTGTACGGGCTGGCGCGGCGCGTCGCGTCCGGCCTCGGGATGGAGCCGCCGCGCGGCGTCGCCGTGGGCGGGGCGTCGGACGGGAACTTCACCGCCGGCGTCGGCTGCCCCACGCTGGACGGGCTCGGCGCGGTGGGCGGCGGCGCGCATGCCGACGACGAGCATGTGGTCACCGCCGAGATGCCCGGACGCGCCCGGCTGCTCGCCGGGCTGGTGGAGGGGGTGCTGCGATGACCGAGGTCCGTGAGCTGCGTGAGCTGGACGAGCTGGAGGCGCTCCACCGGCTGATCGGCGACATCTGGCGTCCCGCGCCCGGGGCGGAGCCGATCCAGGTCGAGATGCTGCGCGCCCTGGCGCACGCCGGCAACTACGTCGCCGGGGCGTTCAGCGGGGACGGCCGCATGGTCGGCCTCTCGGTGGCGTTCCTGGCCGATCCGCCGGGCGTCGCGCTGCATTCGCACATCACCGGGGCGGTCGGCGGGCGCGGCGTCGGGCTGGCGCTCAAGCTGCATCAGCGGGAGTGGGCGCTGGCGCGGGGGCTGAGCCGGATCACCTGGACCTACGATCCGCTGGTCCGGCGGAACGCCTACTTCAACCTGGTGAAGCTGGGTGCCCGTCCCGGCGAGTACCTGCCCTCGTTCTACGGAACGATCGAGGACTCGATCAACGCGGGCGACGAGACCGACCGGGTGCTGGCGGTCTGGCCGCTGCCGGACCCGCGGGTGGTGGCCGCCACGCGGGGCGAGCACGTCCCGGTGCCGGTGCCGGACGACGCCGCGACCGCGCTGGGCGAGAAGGACGGGTGGCCGGTGCGCGGCGGGACGGACGCGTCCACCCTGCTGGTCGCCGTGCCGGAGGACATCGAGGGGCTGCGCCGGTCCGCCCCGGAGGCCGCGCGGGCCTGGCGGACGGCCGTCCGGGACGTGCTGGGCGGCCTGCTGGACGACGGCGCGCGGGTCACCGGGTTCCACCGCAGGACCAGCTACGTCGTCGAACGCTCCGAGGGGACCACGTGAGGATCACCGGGATCGAGCTGCGCCGGATCACGCTGCCGCTGGTGGCGCCGTTCCGCACCTCGTTCGGCACCGAGACCGCCCGCGACGTGCTGCTGATCCGGGTGGTGACGCCGGACGCCGAGGGCTGGGGCGAATGCGTCGCGATGGACGAGCCGCTCTACTCCGCGGAGTACGCCGACGGCGCGGCGGACGTGCTGCACCGGTTCCTGATCCCGGCGCTGCCGAGGGACGCGGACGCGCACGCGGTGGAGCGGGCGCTCGAACCGTTCAAGGGGCACCGGATGGCCAAGGCCGCGCTCAGCACCGCCGCCTTGGACGCGCAGCTCCGCGCGGCCGGCGAGCCGCTCGCCCGGTTCCTCGGCGCGTCCCGCGACCGGGTGCCGTGCGGGGTGTCGGTCGGGATCATGGACTCGATCCCCGAGCTGCTGGACGCGGTCGCGGGCTATCTCGGCGAGGGCTACGTCCGGATCAAGCTGAAGATCGAGCCGGGCTGGGAGGTGGAGCCGGTCCGCGCCGTCCGCGAGCGGTTCGGCGACGGGGTGCTGCTCCAGGTCGACGCGAACGCCGCGTTCACGCTGTCCGACGCGCGGCTGCTGGCCCGGCTGGACGACTTCGACCTGCTGCTGATCGAGCAGCCGCTGGCGGAGGACGACCTGGTGCAGCACGCGCGGCTCGCCCGGCTGCTCCGCACGCCGGTCTGCCTGGACGAGTCGATCGAGTCCGCCGCGCACGCCGCCGCCGCGATCTCGCTGGGCGCCGCGTCGATCGTCAACATCAAGCCGGGCCGGGTCGGCGGCTACCTGGAGGCGCGCCGGATCCACGACCTGTGCCGGGCGCACGGCGTGCCGGTGTGGTGCGGCGGGATGCTGGAGACCGGGATCGGCCGCGCGCCCAACGTGGCGCTCGCGGCGCTGCCCGGGTTCACCCTGCCGGGCGACACCTCCGCGTCGCGGCGCTACTACGCCGAGGACGTCACCGAGCCGTTCGTCCTGGACGACGGCCATCTCGACGTGCCGTCCGGTCCGGGCATCGGGGTGGAGCCGGTCGCGGCGCGGCTGGACGAGTTCACCACGTCCACCGAATGGATCCCGCTGTAGGTCCCCGCCGCCCCGGCCCGGTTCTGACCTGGGCTTCGGCGCGCGGCAAAAATTCATTCAACTTCGTACCTCTCAACCGCGAACCTTTCAGGGCCCCCAGACGTCACATGGATCGGACGCCGGGTTCTGCCCGGGCCGCTGCCGGGCGTGTGGGGAATATCCGCCGGAGCGGCCGGGAACAAGATCGCCCCGTTTGCGTTCTTTTAAGCCGACGCGTGTGGCGCTCGGCGGACAGGTGAGGGAGAACGGTGCGACGTACGGCCTTGGTCATGGCACTGGTCCTGGGATTGACGGCGGCTTGCAGCGACGACGGCGGCGGGGGCGCGACCACCAAAGGCGGCGATGACGGCTCCCCCAAGCTGACCATCAGCCCGGCGGACGGCAGCGGCGACGCGCGCCCTGACGCGGGCGTGACGGTGACGGCGGCGGGGGGCACGCTCGGCCAGGTGTCGGTGAAGATGAAGGGCGCCGAGGTGCCCGGACGGCTCTCCCCCGACAAGAGCAGGTGGCAGTCCACCTGGACGCTCGTCCCGGGTGCGAAGTACCAGGTGTCGGCGACGGCGGCGTCCCCCAAGGGCAAGAGCACGACGGCCACCAGCGCGTTCCAGACCGTCCGGAAGACCGCCGCCACGAAGATCACCAACGTGGTGCCGAGCGAGGGTGAGACGGTCGGCACCGGGATGCCGGTCTTCGTGCAGTTCAGCAAGGAGGTCCCGGCCAAGGCGCGGCCGGGCGTCGAGCGCGCCATCGAGATCTCCTCCACCACCCCCACCGAGGGCGCCTGGCGCTGGCTCAGCGCGGGCGAGTCGTTCAACGGGCTCCCGTCGGCGGTGTTCCGGCCGCGGAATCCGTGGAAGGCCCACCAGCAGGTCTCGCTGACCGTGCACTACGCCGGCCTGAAGATCGGCGACAGCGTGTTCGGCGCCAAGGACGTCACCCGCAAGTTCCGCATCGGCGACTCGCACACCATCACCGTCAACGCCAAGACCGACCGGCTGGTCGTCAAGAAGAACGGCCGGACCGTCCGCAACTGGGGCGTCAGCCTCGGCCAGGGCGGCGACCGGCAGGCCGACGGCGTCGACCACCTGCTCACCACCAGCGGCGTGCACCTGACCATGGACCGCAGCAGGATGGAGCGGATGCGCCCGCCCGGCAAGAAGAAGGGCGACGCCGGCTGGTACGACGAGCAGGTCCCCTGGGCCACCCGCATCTCCAACAGCGGCGAGTACATCCACCAGAACATGGACGACCCGACCTGCCTCGGCGACCGCAACTGCAGCCACGGCTGCGTCCGCTCCCCCGCCGGCGACGCCCAGTGGTTCTTCGGCTGGGCCTACCGCGGCGACATGGTGACCATCACCGGCACCAAGCGCAGCCTCGAATGGACCAACGGCTGGGGCTACTGGCAGATGCCGTTCGAGAAGTGGACCAAGGGCGGCGTCCTCGGCAAGCCCGTCACCACCGCCTCGCTGAACGCCTGACGCACCCCCGCGCGTACCCCGCCGCCCGTGCCGTCCGCCCGCGCTGTCCGACCCGGTCTTCCGGGCGGACGGCGCGGTTGAGAGGATCGGGGCCAGAATCGGATTCGGGAGGAAGCGCATGACCGGGACCGCAGCGGACGTGGCGGCGCTGCTCGATCTGACCGTGCTGGACGACGACGTCTTCACCGTCCCCGTTGCACCGGCCCGTCCCGGCGACACGGTCCAGATGCGCGCGTTCGGCGGACAGGTCGCCGGGCAGGCCCTCCGAGCCGCGTGCCGCACGGTCGATCCGGGACGGCCGCCGCACTCGATGCACGCCTACTTCATCCGGCCGGGACGTCCGGACGAGCCGGTCCGGCTGGACGTGGCCCGGTCCCGGGACGGCCGCACGTTCTCCACCCGGCACGTCACCGCCGCCCAGGGCGGCAAGCCGATCTTCGAGCTGATCGCCTCGTTCCACGACCCCGAGCCCGGCCACGCCTGGCAGTCGGGGACGCGGCCGGACGTGCCGCCGCCGGACCGGCTGGAGCGGTCGGCGCTGCCGTCCTTCTTCCGGTATCCCGGCGGCTTCGACATCCGGCTGGTGAACCCGTCCGAGCCCACCGCGTTCCCGGTGCGGCACCCGTTCTGGATCCGGCTGTCCGAGCCGGTCGGCGACGACCCGGCGCTGCACGCCTCGCTCATCGCCTATCTCACCGACATGGCCGTGGTGAGCAGCGCGATCGCGCCCGATTCGCGGATCACGCTGGGCACCGCGGTCAGCCTCGACCACACCGTGTGGTTCCACCGGCCCGCCCGGGTCGACGCGTGGCTGCTGTACTCCGTCGACCCGGTCATCAACCACGGCGCCCGCGGCCTGGCCCGCGGCCACCTGCACACACTCGACGGCGCGCTCGTCGCCTCGGTGGCGCAGGAGGTCCTGCTGCGCCCGGCGGATGCCTGACGGGCCACACCCCCGGCGCGGAGCCCGGCGAGTGACGCCCGGCCGCCCGCTCCGTTACGGCACCTGCGCAGGGGTGGTCCAGCGCGCCGGAACGTGGCCCAGCCGGACGCGCTGCGGGTGGTCGCCGACCGCCACCGACGCGACCTTCTTCCCCGTCGCGAAGTCGATCGCGGTGACCTGGTCGGCACCGCTCTCGGAGATGACGCACGACTTGCCGTCACCGCTGACGGTCGCCCAGTACGGCTTGACGGCGGGCACCAGCGGCGCCTCCTTGAGGGACGCGCGGTCGACGACGGTCGCGTAGTCGTCCATCGTCCCGGCGATGCACAGCTTGTCGCCCTTCGGGCTCATCGACAGGCCGTGGTGCCGGGAGTCGTTCACCCAGGTGGTGCGGTCGTCGCTGGTCTTGGGGTTCTTCGGCAGCGTCTTCATCCGGGTGATCTTGTCGGTGCCGACGTCGTACTCCAGGAACCCGTTGAAGAACGAGACCTGGAAGTACAGCGTGGACTCGTCCGGCGTGAACGCGACCGGCCGGACGGAGTCCGAGAGGCCCCGCTGCCCGAACGCGTCCAGCCGCTGGCGCATATCGATGACCTTGACCTGCTTGAACGTGGCCGTGTCGACGACGGTGATGCGGCGGTCGCCCTTCCCGAAGTCCATCCACGGGGCGTCGAACTGGTTGTTGACCTCGCCGATCGACATGTTCCAGAGGTACTTGCCGCCGCCGGTGAACACGTTCTCGTGCGGCTTGTCGCCGGTCTTGAACGACCCGGCCTGCGCGCCGGTCGCGATGTCGAGGACGTGGACGGTGTTGGACGTCGAGGCCGACACCGCGACCCGGGCGCCGTCCGGCGAGACCGCCATGTGGTCGGCGCGGAAGCCCGAGACGGGGAACCGCCAGTTGATCTTCCCGGTGGTCACGTCGATCGAGACCACGTCGGCGAAACTCGGCCGGGAGGCGACCACGGCCGACCCGTCGGGTGTGGAGTACATGTCGTCGACGTACTGGTCGTGCCCCTCGCCGGCGGTCTCCCGGACGCCGAGGTAGTAGACGAGCTTGACCGGGTTCGCGTAGATCTCCTTGAGGCGCTCGTCCTTGTCCGGGATGACGTTGAGACGGCCGATCCTGGCGAGGTCGCCGCGGGACTCGATGACGTCGGCGGTGCCCTCCCAGTTGTTGCCGACGAACATGACCTCGCGCAGGGCGGGATCCGCACCCGCCGCTCCGGCGCCGGCAACGGCCATCGCGCACGCCGCGGCGCCGCTGCCGAGGGCCCGCAACCCGAACGTCCGTCGCGTCCGCCTGGTCCTGGACGATGCCATCGCCGCGCTGCCTTCCGTCGAGCCATGCCGATAACCCGAAAGTTCTTCGGGTTTAGCTACTGGAGAGTAATGAGGACGGCCCGTCCCCACAAGGCCCAATCGCCTTCACGGCCCGACCCGCGCCCACACCCACTTGCCTTGCGGAGGCGTCGGCCGCACCCCGCACTCGGACGAGAGCGCCTGGACGATCGGAAGCCCCCACCCGCCCGTGCCGTCGTCGTGCCCGGGATCGAGCGCCTCGGGGTCGGGTGCGATGTCGTCCAGGCACAGCTCGACGACGGGCCCGGCCACCGGCATGGCGTCAGAGGAGTCCCAGACGCAGAGCAGCACCGACGCGGACTCCCGCGCGAGCCTGACCCGGATCTCCCCGTCCGGCGCACACTGGACGGCATTGGCGACCAATTCCCCGGCGACCAGCCGGAGATCGTCCAAGAGCCCCGAGAGACCCCATTCCGCCAGCCGATATTCGATCAGGCTCCGAACCTGCCCGGACGCCGTACGAGCGGCAAGACAGGTCATATCTATTTCGCCAGAATTGGCGGATTTGACTCTCATTCCCTCCACCCTTCATCCTCTTATTCTCGGGACAAGGGTGGTCTCGGCCAGCTAATTTGTCGCGTGTCGATTACACATCCGACACACCGGAGCGTGCCGCATGCCCCCCATCGAATCACTCACGCCGGACACGTCGTTCAAGCACTGGATCGCCTCTGACCTGCGCTTCTATCGCGAGGGAGGGGAATTCTCCCTGGCCCAACTGGGCCAGGTAATGGAGTGCAGTCGGCATACCGTGTCGAACATCGAGCACGCGCGCGACGGCTGGAACATGAACGAAGATCACGCCGCGCTGCTCGACGCGTACCTGAATCTCAACGGGCATTTTGCCAGGCTCGTTCGCTATGCCCGTACCGCGCACGATCCCGACTGGTTCACCGAATACGCCAAGCACGAGACCAAGGCACTGGTGATCAGGTCGTACCGGCTCTCCCTGATGCCCGGACTGTTCCAGACGCCGGAGTACGCCCGCGCCCTGCTCACGTCCTCAGGACTGGTCGACGACGTCGAAGCGGCGGTGGAGAACCGGATGCGTCGCCAGGACGTCCTCACCAAGAGCAACCCGCCGCTCGTCTGGGGCTTGATCGACGAGAGCGTGCTCTACCGTCCCATCGGGGGATCGCTCGCCATGTACGGACAGCTCGCCCGCCTGCGCGAGGCCACGGAACTGCCGAACGTGACCATTCGGATCGTCCCGCAGTCCGCAGGCTTCCACCTCGGCCTGGACGGCTCCTTCAACACCCTGACCTTGGACAGACAGGAACTCGCATTCGTCGAAGCCCCGGGCGGCGGCAGGTTGATACAGGGCACTAAGGAGATTCGCGACTTCACGCTACGTTGGGACCGAATCGGCGCATGCGCACTACCGTGGAACTCCTCACAAGATCTCATCGAACGAGCGATGGAGCGGTTTGCATGATCACTTGGCGCAAGTCCAGCCACAGTGGCGGCGGCGGTTCGGGCGGCCAGGAGTGCGTTGAAGTCGCCCAACTCGCCACCAGGGTCGCCCTCCGCGATAGCAAGGCCCCCGACGCCGGGCACCTCACCCTCACCCCCGGCACGTTCACCGAGCTCCTGGCCCGCATGAAGCGCGGCGAGCTCGACCGCTGAAACACCGATGAGCCCCGGCCGTGCGCCGGGGCTCACGCACGCCGGCGGGGGCCCGGTTCGGAGACATCGGCCCGGGGTCTGACGGTTATCCGCGTCCTTCGGGTGGTTCGCCGGTGGCCCAGTTCCAGCCGGTGATCGTGGTGCGCATCAGCCGGGCGGCGATCGACAGGTGGCTGTCGGCGGCCCAGAACAGGGTGAGGGTGCGGCGGCAGCCGGGGTCGTCGACGGCGATCCAGGCCCCAGGGGCGCGGGTGGCGGTGCGCCGCGCGATGGCGGGGACGAGTCCGATGCCGAGGCCCGCGCTGATCAGGTCGGCGATGGCGCTGGGCTCGTCGCCCTCACAGACGATCTTCGGGGTGAGGCCCCTGGCGGCGAAGAGCCGGTCGAGGAGGCGGCGTTGCCAGTGCCCCTTGCCCGCGGTGACGAAGGGCTGATCGGCGATCTCGTCGATGGTCACCGAGGTACGGCCGGCCAGCGGATGATCGAGCGGCGTGACCACCCACACCGCCTCGTCGAACAACTCGACCGACTCCAGGCCCTCGGCGTGGACCGGCTGCGAGGCGACGCACAGGTCCACGTCCTGGGCCCGCAGGCGGCGGGCCATGTCCTCGGCCGGCGTCCAGTGGAGTTCGACCTCGATGGTGGAGTGGGCCCGCTTGTAGGCCGCCAGCGGCCCGGTGAGCGTAAGGAACGTCTCCGACGCCAGTCTCACGGTGCCCACGCCCTCGCTGGTGACCTCGGCGACGGCTCGCCGTCCCGCGTCGAGTTCGCCGAGGGAGCGTTCGACGTAGCCGCGGAAGAGCTTGCCCGTGTCGTTCAGCCGGAGCCGGCCGGACCGGTCGAACAGCGGGGTGCCGAGTTCGTTCTCCAACCGGCCGATGGTGCGGCTCAATGACGGCTGGGCGACGTGAAGCTCGTCCGCCGCGCGGCTGAGGTGTTCCAGCCGCGCCACCACCAGGAACTGCCTGAGCGTGTTCAGATCCATGGCCCTCTTCTCGTTGGGGCGGGACCGGAGTCATGTCCTTAGGTGCATAACCGCATAGCGATATTGATCTTAGACAAGATAACTCAGTGATCATAGTGTCGTGGGCGATCCCGAATCGAGAAGAGTGAGGAGGACGCCCATGGCCACCACAGTCGACAGGTTCCGCCCGGCCGCACCGGTCTCCTCGCATCGGACGAGGCTCGCCGGGCGGGTACTGCGGGCGGTCGTCAGCGCGCACCTGGTCGCGATCTTCGGCCAGCCGGTGTTCGCCGGCGTGTTCCTGAGCGGCGACTACGACGGCCTGCGCTGGCACCTGGCCGGCGCCAACATCACCACCTCCGTCGGCTACCTGCAGCTGATCGCGGCGATCGTGGTCTGGGTCCGGCTGCGTCAGGTCTGGCCGTTCCTCGCCACGTCGGCCGTGGTCGCAGCCGAGACGGTGCAGTACTTCGCCGGGATGGAAGGCGCGCTGTGGCTGCACCTGCCGCTCGGCGTGATCACCATCGTCGCGCTCGTCGTGGTGTTCATCGCCGTGTGGCGCCGTCCACTCCGGCCGCGCCCCCCGCGCGAGCGCGCGCAGACCGTGACGGAGCAGCAGGGGGATGACGATGAGTGAGCGGGACGACGACCGACCCGGTCGCGCTCGGGGAGCGACCAGGCGCAAGGTGCTGGGCATCGGCGGGGCGCTCGGGCTGACGGCGGCCACCGGGCTGTCGACCGCGGCGGCGCTGGCCCGCCACCCGCCGTTCACCGGTGACGAACTGCGCAGCGCAGCGCCGCTGCCACCGGCGTTCCAGGTGCCGCTGCCGCTTCCCTCCGCGCTGGCGCCGATCAGCACCTCGGGCGGTATCGACCGCTACGAGATCACCCAGCGCGAGGCGGCCGTGGAGATCCTGCCCGGTGTCAGGACGCCGATGTGGACGTACGGTGGCACCTTCCCGGGGCCCACGATCGAGTCGCGCCGGGGCAGACCGGTCACCGTGAGGCACCACAACGAGCTGCCCGTGCCGACCGTCGTGCACCTGCACGGCGGACACACCCCGGCAAGCGCCGACGGGTACCCGACCGACCTCGTCCTGCCCGAGGGGTGGCCGGACCCCGCCCGCACCGGCCGGGCCGGGCACGGCATGAGCGGGCACGGCATGAGCGGGCACGGCATGAGCGGGCACGGCGCGAGCGGTATGCAGGGCATGCGCGATCCGCGGGCGGTGGTGACCAGGCTGACGCGGGACTACACGTTCCCGCTGGACCAGCGGCCGGCGCTGCTCTGGTACCACGACCACCGGATGGACTTCACCGCCCCCGCGATCTGGCGGGGGCTCGCCGGGATGCACATCGTGCGCGACGACGCCGAGGACTCGCTCGGCCTGCCCGCGGGACGGCGCGAACTGCCCCTCATGATCGCGGACCGTGTGTTCACCGCCGCCGGAGCCCTGGACTATCCCGCCCTCGACCCCACCCTGCGAGGGCGTCCGGGCGTCCGCGACGCCTATCTCGCCGGAGTCCTCGGTGACGTGATCCTGGTCAACGGCGCCCCGTGGCCCGTGCACGAGGTGGACGCGGCCCGGTACCGGCTGCGCGTCCTGAACGCCTCGAACGCCCGGCACTACGAACTCGAAGCGGTCACCGACAACGGGCGCCGGCTCGACCTCGTCCAGGTCGGCGCCGACCAGGGACTGCTCGCCGCGCCGGTCGCCCACCGGCTCCTGCCGATCGCGCCCGCCGAACGCTACGACGTGGTCATCGACTTCGCAGGCGTCCCGGTCGGCGGCCGCGTCAGGGTCGTCAACCGGCTGGGCTCAGGGCGCACCCGCGACGTGATGGCCTTCCGCGTCGCACGCGAGGCCACCGACGAGAGCCGCGTCCCGCGCGTCCTCTCCAGGGACCTGCCGGCCTGGCGGCGGTCGGACGCCGCCAGGGTGCGGGAGCTCTCCTTCCGCGCCGGGCGGATGCACGGCGGTCACGGATGGCTGATCGACGGGAGGCCGTTCGACCCCGCCCGCACCGACGTCACCGTCCCTCTCGGCGATGTCGAGGTGTGGCGGCTGGTGGCCGACGTGCACCATCCCGTCCACCTGCATCTGGTCGGCTTCCGGGTGCTCTCGCGCGGCGGCCGGCCACCGCTGCCCCACGACGCGGGCCTCAAAGACACCGTCTCACTGCGGCCCGGCGAATCGGCGGAGATCATCACCCGTTTCGACGGCTACCGCGGTCGCTACCTCTTCCACTGCCACAACGCCGAACACGAGGACATGGGAATGATGGCCAACCTTGAGGTCGTCTGACGCTCCCGTCCGGGAACACCCCTCCCGGCATCCACGTGGCGTCGAGGATCTGATCGCCGCCGGAGACAAGATCAACGAGAGCTTCATCGCCCGCTTCGCCGACGGCCGGATCACCGACTTCTGGGGGGCGTCGACCTCTACTCGCAGTGCGGCAACTCGATCTCATCAAGGCGTAGTACCTCGAAAGGCAGGCGGTTCCGTGCGGCTGACGCTCATGGTGATCTACACCCCGAGGCTGGAGGAGTGCCGGCGCTTCTATCAGGATCTGGGGTTGGGCTTCACGCCCGAGCGGCACGGTGACGGGCCCGAGCACTTCGCCGCCGTCCTGCCCGACGGGACGGTGTTCGAACTCTATCCCGCGACCGCCGAACGGCACACCGGGGCGATGCGACTGGGCTTCGCTCTCGGTGGCCGTTCGGCAGGTCCGGCACTCGCCCCGGGACGGCACCTGCTGCGCGATCCCGACGGCCGCACGGTCGAGCTGCACGTGGACTGACGAGACCAGAGCGCCCGCCGCTCTTACGGGAGTACTCGCATGATCGGCGATCCCGACTGGCGGGCCCTCGCGTCGGCGCTCGCCGATCGGCTCGTCGAGTAGGCCGGCATCACCGACGCCGCATCTGACGGCGGTAACGCCGCGCCGACCGACACCGCTCGCGGGGACCGGCGCACCGTCTAAGACGGGGTGCCCGTGGCGGCGCGGCTGCTCGGGCTCTTTGCTCTTCCAGACCCCCGTGCGGCCAAAGCGAAGACAAGCCCACCGACCAGGAACCAGGGATTCCACAGCAGCAGCGTCCACAGCCGCTGTTCCGGGCTTATGTCCATCCCCTGGCCCGCAGTGTCGGTCAGCAGCAGCACCTCGACGACGATGCCGCGCATGAGCAGCACAGCGCCGACACACCAGCCCAGCGCCTTGGCCATCCGTCCTGCCAGGCCACGAAGCAGCGGCCGGGCGAGGAGCCATCCCAGCACGGCGCCGACAAGGCATAGCAAGCCCACGCCCCACAAGCCCACCGCCACGAACCACGCTGGGCGTTCCTCTGCCAGGGGGCCCGCCGAGACGCTGAGGCCCCGGCTGCCGCCCAGCGCCCAGTAGAAATGAAGCGCAGCGAAAGCGACCGCCCAAGCACACGCGATACGCCCCCACCACCCCGGCGTCGTCCTGTCCCGCGGGTCCCCGTACATGGCGGGAAGCATGCCACTGCGGTCGTTCAAAGCCAACAAGATCATCGGACCGCGCGTACCCGGGGGGCGGGGTACGCGCGGCGTTGTGCGGGTTAGAGGGCTTCGGCGAAGCGGGTGATCTGGTCGGGGTCGTTGCCGTGGCAGTAGAGGACGACCTCGTCAGAGCCCATGTCCTCGAACCGGGCGATGGCGTCGCGGATCTGGGCGGGGGTGGTGAGCATTCCGGCGACCATGTGCCGGGCCTGGTCGGTGAAGCCGTAGTACGCGGCCATCGCGGTGCGGGCCTCGTCGATGACGTGCTGCGGGCCGAGGGCCGCGTTGACCTGGGCGACGATGCGGGGGGCGCCGGTGCGGCCGTGGTCCTTCCAGGTGCGGTGGACGTGGTCGATCAGGCCGCCCGCCCAGCTCGGCGGGGCCGCGCACAGGAAGCCGTCGCCCCAGCGGGCCACGCGCTCGAGCGCGGCGGGCTGGAAAGCGCCGAAGAGGATCTCGGGGCCACCGGGACGGGCCGGAGCGGGACCGATGGGCCCGGCCTCCTCGCTGAACGGCTCGCCCGCCCAGACGCGGCGCAGGACGGGCATCTGCGCGTCCAGGTAGCGTCCCCGGGTGCGGAGATCGGTGCCGGCCGCGGCGTGGTCGTCCGCCCGTCCGCCGACGCCGAGCCCGAGGACCAGGCGCCCGCCGGAGAGCCGGTCGAGGGTGGCGACCTGCTTGGCCAGCAGGGCGGTCGTGCGCAGCGGGGCGAGGAGTACCTCGGTCTGGATCCGGATCCGGGTGGTGGCTCCGGCGATGGCGGCGAGCGCGACGAGCGGTTCGGGGTTGCCGTAGACGAGCCGGTCGAGCAGGCCGAGGGTGCTGAACGGGCCGGCGTCGGCGCGGCGGGCCCAGTCGAGCAGGGTGTCGGGGTCGGTGACGGGCAGGCCGAGACCGATGTTCATGGGTGCCTCCGAAAAGGGCAGCGGCGTGTAAGGACGTGCCGCCCGCTCCATCACCCGTGCGGGTGGGGGCTCCCGTTCTGCGGCGTACTTCTGGGGAGCACCGGTTCAGAGTGGTCCCAGCGTAACGAACAGTGTTCGTCCCGACAACTCGGGGACGAGGCTATTTGCCCTTTTCACCGGCGAGCCTGCGGGCGGCCTTGAGTTCCTTCTCGTCCAGGCCCCAGTGGCCCGGACGCTGCTCGCCCTGGCCGTCGATCCAGCGGTTGTGGGTCTCCCAGGCGGCCTGCTTGCTGGTGCCGAGGGCCGCGCCGATCTCCGACCACGAGGCCCCGGCCCTGCGGGCCGACCGCACGGTGAGCTGGCGGCCGTAGCCGGCCTTGCGGGCGATCACCTCGCCCAGGCCGAGCAGTTCCAGGGCCTCGTTCCGGGTCAGCCCGGCATCGGGCTCCGACTCGTCACCGCCGTCCGCGGACGCGAGCGCGTCGCGCAGGCGCAGCGTGTCGTAGCGGGCGGCGGCGGTCAGCAGGGTGAATCGTCGTTCCAGCTCGTCAGGAGTCATGGCGCCAGCATCCCGTCAAGGGAGCCTGACGTCAAGACATCCTGACGGACCGGCGGGTCGTCAGCGCGGCGGCGCCTGGATCTTCCCGATGCCGAGGGTGTTGCTGCCCGGCAACAGGCCCGTCTTCAGGACGGCCACCAGCAGCGGCATCGTGAGCTCCGACAGGCGGGCGGCCTTCCCGGCGCCGAGCGCGCGCCACGGCGAGTAGGCGAGGTCGTCGGTGATCCGCTCGATCGAGTCGCGCAGCTCGCGCCCGCCCTCGGTCACGGTCCCGTCGGCGGCGAGCAGGCCGCGGGCGACGAGGCGGTCGCGGCCGGCGTTCCACTCCTCGTCGGTCCAGCCCCGGCTGGCGAACGTCTCGACCGGTGCGGCCCCGGCCGCCGCGAACGACACCAGCGACTCGACCGGATCGAGGCCGGCGGTGAGCAGGGCGGCGATGTGGCCGTCGCCGCGGTGCTCGCGCAGGATCGTGCTGGCCTGCCACAGGACCAGGTGCGGCTCGTCCGGCCAGAGCAGGCCCGCGTTGGCCGCGGCCAGCGGGCGACCGGCGAAGTCGGCGGCGTCGACCGCCGCGCGGAGGAGGTCCGCGGCCTCGGCGAGCCCCGGGTCGGCGAGCCCGTCCTCGCCGAGGAGGGCGCGGTACATCCGGTCGACGATCCGGGTCCTGGCCTCCAGGACGCGTTCCGGCGAGGCCACCGCCCAGGCGGCGGGGAAGTGCGCGGCGACCGTCCGGGGGCTGAAGCTGTGGAAGGCGGAGGCGACCTGCGTCGCGCCCACCGGGCCGAGCGGCGCGGCCCGCCAGGCGAAATAGCTCGACCAGCGGTCGTCCGGGGCATAACCGAGCGCCCCGGCCTCGTCGAACATCTCCTTCGAATACCAGAACAGCGCGTTGATCGGTTCGAGCTGGTGCCACATCTGCCGGGCCAGGCCGGGGTCCTCGGTCATGTCCATTCCGTTCGTCGTTCCGGCGGAGTCACAGACTTGGACATTACGCCGACACGAGAAGGGATCGCGGTCCGGCGGGCCGCGTGCGCGGGGCGCCGACCGCCGAGCGTCTACGCTGGGGGTTCGAGAGATCACCGATCGTGACGGACGGGACTGTGGCGACCACGAGGGCGGGCAGGGCGGGGCGGTGGTTCCGGCACTGGCGGTCGAGGCTGCTCTACTCGATCCGCGGCCGGGCGACCGTGGTGACCGTGGTGGTGTCGGCGCTGATCCTGGACGTGTGCCTGGCGTTGGCGGGGATGCTGGCGCAGGACGCGGCGGAGAACGTGGTCGCGGACCGGGTGGAGAAGACCGTCGAGCGGATCGGCTACGACATCGCGCGGACGGACGCGACGGTCCCGATCGTCCCGAGGGAGGACGAGGCGAACCTGGTCCAGATCGTCCGGAACGACCAGACGGTGCTGGCCGCCAGTGCCGACGCGCAGGGGCTACCGGCACTGGCAGCGCCGTCCCTCAACCGGAACCAGCTCCTCATCGACCGGAAGACGTGCCCCGCGTTCCTGGACGACTGTGCGTGGGTGTTCGGCCTGCGGATGCCGGATTCACCGTACGGCCCTCAGGTGATGCTGTACGCGGCGGAGCCGCTGCCGACGCTGGCGGGCACATGGCCGGTGACGCTGTGGGCGCTGCTGATCCTCGCGTTGCTGCTGGGGCTGATCGGGTGGTGGACGTGGCGGACGGTCGGGCGGACGCTCGCGCCGGTGGAGGCGATCCGGGCGGAGATGGCCGGGATCAGCGCCGCCGGGCTCGGCCGCCGGGTGCCGGTGCCGGACACCGGTGGTGAGATCCAGCATCTGGCGGAGACGGTGAACGACACGCTGGAGCGGCTGGAGGAGGCGACGGGGCGGGAGCGCCGGTTCGTGTCCGACGCCTCGCACGACCTGCGCAACCCGATCGCCGGGCTGCACACCCGCCTGGAGGTCGCGCTCGACGAGCCCGAGGGGTACGACTGGCGCGCGATGACCCGCGAGGCGCTGCGCGACACCGAGCGGCTGAACGACATCGTGGCCGACCTGCTCGAACTCTCCCGGCTCGACTCCCGGGCCCCGGCGCCGATGGAGCGGGTCGACCTGGCCGCGCTGGCCCGGCGCGAGATCGACCGGCGGCCGGCCGCGGTGCCGATCACGCCGCGGCTGGGCGAGGGGGCGGTCGTCGAGGCCAACCCCGTCCGGCTGGCGCGGGTGCTCGGCAACCTGCTGGGGAACGCCGAACGCCACGCCGAGTCGGGCATCGGCGTGGCGGTCGGCGTCGAGGAGGGCGAGGCGGTCCTGGAGGTCGTCGACGACGGCGCGGGCGTCCCGGAGGAGGCCCGGGAGCGGGTCTTCGAGCGGTTCGCGCGGCTGCCCGAGTCGCGGCGCCGGGATCCGGCCGGGACGGGGCTGGGCCTCCCGATCGCCCGGGAGATCGCGGAGATCTACGGCGGGACGCTGCGGATCGCCGACAGCCCGGTGGGCGCGCGGTTCGTGCTGCGCCTGCCGCTGGCGCCGCCGGGGGCCACACTCGTCCGGTGAGGCGGAGTACGCGCGCGGGCGCGAGCTGAGCTCTGCTGACGCCACTGGGGAATGACCAGGGCGAGGGCGTTGTCATCCCTGGTGACGGACGAGGTCCCCCTTGGAGGAAGCATGGCGAACGACCCCGCGCTCGGCTGGCAGGGAGACCTACTGAACCTGGACGCCTACCTGACGCGGATCGGTTTCGCCGGTGATCCCGCCCCCACCGCCCGCACACTCCGCGCCGTGCAACGGGGACACGTCACATCGATCCCGTTCGAGAATCTCGAAATCATGCTCGACCGGCCCATCGTCTTCGGGATCGACAACCTGCAACGGAAGCTGGTGCTGGACCGCCGCGGCGGCTACTGCTTCGAGCAGACCGCGCTGTTCGCCGCCGCCCTGGAACGGCTCGGGTTCGCGTTCACCGCACTGGTCGGACGCGTCACGATGGGCTCCGACAAGCTCCGTCCCACGACGCACGCACTGCTGCTCGTCGAGGCGGACGGAGACCAGTGGATCTGCGACGTCGGGTTCGGGCGCGGCCCGCTGGAGCCGATCCTGTTCGCCGACGGGAACGAGGTCGTGCAGGACGGATGGGGCTTCCGTCTGGAGAAGCGCACCGACGCCAAGAGCGGGATGCCGGGCGTCCAGGAATGGGCACTCGTCCAGCACGGGCCTGACGGCTGGACGGAGCGGCACACCTTCCAGCTCGCCCCCGTGTACCGGCTCGACTTCGAAGTGCTCAGCCACTACGTCTCGACGCACCCGCGGTCGCCGTTCACGACGCGGCCGTTCGCGCAGCGGTTCACGGTCGAGGCGCACTACCAACTCGACGGGACGTCGCTGACGACCACCCGCCCGAACGGCAAGTCCGATATGCGCGTCGTCGGGCCGGCCGAGGTCCCGCCCCTATTGGACGAGACGTTCGGCATCACGCTGGCCCCCGCCGACGCGGCCCGCCTCACAGACGACCTGTCCGACGACCGCTGACCCCACGCCGCCGGAGGGTCCGCCAGGGGCGCGGGGCATCGTTCGGTATCGGTCCTGTCGTCGTTCAACCCGGCGTGGAATGCTGGTCATAGGGGTGTGCTCCCGCGCTGTCGACGATTGAGGAGCCCGATCGTGGCCGAGAAGCATCTGGAGATCGAGCGCAAGTACGACGCCGCCGCCGACTTCGAACTGCCCGATCTGTCTGGTCTCTCCGGGGTCGCCGCGCTCTCCGCCCCCGAGGCCCACCGTCTGCACGCGACCTATTTCGACACCGGGGACCTCCGGCTGGCGGCGCACGGCATCACGCTGCGGCGCCGGCGCGGCGGCGCCGACGCCGGATGGCACCTGAAGACGCCTGTCGGCCCGGACAGCAAGCAGGAGCTGCGGGCGCCGCTCGGCCGGGCGCGGATCGTCCCGTCCCAGCTCGCGTCGGTGGTCGCCGCCTACACGCGCGGCGCGGCGCTGGCCCCGGTGGCGACGCTGGAGACCGGGCGGACGGTGATCCGGCTGCTGGACGAGGCGGGCGAGACGCTCGCCGAGATCGCCGACGACACGGTCACGGGCCGGGACCTGCGCGGCACCGTCCGGCCGGGCCCCGAGCCGGGCCCGGCACCGCCTGCCGACCCCCTCGGCACGCCTCCCCGGGCGCCCGCCGAGATGTGGCGTGAGATCGAGGTCGAGCTGGTCGCCGGTCCTCCGGCGCTGCTGAAGGCGGCCGGCAAACGGCTGGCCAAGGCCGGGGCCGGGCGCGCCGGATCGTCCTCGAAGCTGGGCCGGCTGCTCGGCGGGTCGATCGAGCCCAGCGCCGCGGCGCGGGCCCGCGCGGTGGCCCGCGCCCGGGTCCAGGAGGCCGTGCCGAGCGCGGGCGACGCGGTGAACGCCTACCTGGCGGCGCAGGTGGAGGCGGTGCTGAAGCACGATCCGGGGGCGCGGCTGGCCGAGGACGACGCGGTGCACCGGATGCGGGTCGCGGTCCGCCGCATCCGCAGCGCGTTGCAGACCTACCGGCCCGTCCTGGACCGCGGCGTCACCGATCCGCTGCGGCCCGAGCTGAAGTGGCTGGCCGGGGTGCTCGGCGAGGTCCGCGACCTGGAGGTGCTGCGGATGCGGCTCACCCGGCGCCTCGAAGCCCTCCGGAAAGCGGACGGGCCGGACGGGCCGGACGGGCCGGACGGCCCCGGCGAGCCCGACGGACCGGGCGGGGCCGGTGCGGCGGCCCCCCTCGCCTGGATGGAGGACATCGCCCGCCAGGAGCGGAGCGCGTACCGCCGCCTGAACTCCGCGCTGAAGGAACCGCGCTACTTCGCCCTACTGGACGCCGTGGAATCGCTCGTCACCGACCCGCCGCTCACAAAACGGTCCGGCCGCACGGCCGCCAAGGAGCTGCCAGGACTGGTCACCCGGTCGTGGACGCGGCTGGAGAAGGCGTACTCGACCATCGAGGACGCAGAGGACGCCGCTACGGCACGGCACGAAACCCGCAAGGCGGCCAAGCGCGCCCGCTACGCGGCGGAACTGGCGGCCCCCGTCCTGGGCAAGCCCGCGGAGGAAACGGTCAAGAACGCCAAGCGGATTCAGGAAGTACTCGGCGGCTACCAGGACGGTGTCATCGCGATGGAACGTCTCAGCGCCTCGGTCGGCCGAGCCCGCGGGGCCGCCGAGGCGTTCACCCTCGGTGTCCTGTACGGGCTGGAGCACGGCGAAGCCGAATCCGCGCGCGACCGCTTGGCGAGCACCTGGGCACAGGTCTCCGCCCCGTCCTTCTAGAGCCGCCGGTCTCAGAGGGCGGCGGGCGGCGCGTGGCGTTCGAGGGCGGCGACCCTGCCGTCCTCGAACGCCAGGTGCGCGACCCAGAACTCGCCCTTGCGCAGGCCCGGGTCCTCGGGGACCTCCTCGCCCGACTGGCCGCACAGCGCGGTGACGAGCTCGGCGACGATCTCACCGTGGGTGCAGACGAGGGCCGGGGCGCCGTCCGCGACCAGGTCGAGCAGCCGCGCGCGAGCGCGGTCCGGGGCGGTCTCGCCGATGGTGAACGCGCGGTCGGCGACGACGCCGGCGCAGATCAGCCGCGCGTACGGCAGAACGGTGCCGAGGCAGCGCACGGTCGCCGAGCTGATCACCCGCGCCGGGCCGAACGCGGCGAGCACCGCGGCCAGCCCGGACGCCTCGGTGCGGCCCCGCTCGTCGAGCGGGCGGAGCTCGTCGGCGTCCCCCCACCGGGCCTTCTCGCCCGCCGAGCCATGCCGGACGATCACCAGCGGGCGGGTGCGGAGCGGGCCCGCGGCGAACGCGCTCAGCAGGCCGGCGTCGTGCGGGTAGGTGAGCCGTCCGGCGGCGTCCGGCACCGGGAGCCAGGCGAGCTCGTCCACCTCGCTGTTCGGCGTGAACGCGGGCCCTGCGGCGACGGCGCCGCGCGCCGACCAGTAGTCGACCCGCTTGAGCCGGTCGTCCTTCGGATAGGTGCTGGTGGGCAGGCGGCGGCCGAGCCGGGTCGGCACCCCGGTCTCCTCCTCCACCTCGCGCACCGCGGCCAGCACGACGTGCTCGTCCTGCACGAGCTTGCCCTTGGGGAAGGACCAGTCGTCGTACCTGGGACGGTGGACGAGCGCGACCTCGGGCCCCCTGGCGCCGTCCCGCCACAGCACCGCGCCCGCCGCCCGGACGATCGTGTCCGGGGCGCGCGGCGGCGGCGGGTCAGCCATCGACGGTCCGCCAGCGCCGCGTCTTCACCAGGTGGCTCTGGATGTCGCGCGCCGCCCCGTCACCGCCCGCCCGGGGACGGCGCGTCCAGGCTCCGTCGGCGGCCAGGCACCACGCCTGGGTGCCCTCGTCCATGGCCAGGTCGATCAGGTCGATCAGGTCGGCGCGCTGCGCCCGGTCGGTCACGGTGACCAGGGCCTCCACCCGGCGGTCCAGGTTGCGGTGCATCAGGTCGGCGCTGCCGAGCCACACCTCGGGATCGCCGCCGTTCTCGAACGTGAACACCCGGGAGTGCTCCAGGAAGCGGCCGAGGACGCTGCGCACCCGGATCGTCTCCGACAGGCCCGGGACGCCCGGCCGCAGCGCGCAGATCCCGCGGACCCACACGTCCACCGGCACGCCCGCGCGCGACGCGCGGTAGAGCGCGTCGACGACGACCTCGTCGACCAGCGAGTTGCACTTCACCCGGATCCGGGCCGGACGGCCCGCGCGGCGGCCGTCGATCTCGCGCTCGATCCGCTGCACCAGGCCGGAGCGCAGGCTGTTGGGCGCCACCAGCAGCCGCTGGTAGGAGTTCTGCCGGGAGTAGCCGGTCAGGTGGTTGAACAGGGCGCTGACGTCCTCGCCGACCTGGGTGTCGGCGGTGAGCAGGCCGAAGTCCTCGTACTGCCGGGCCGTCTTGGGGTGGTAGTTGCCGGTGCCGATGTGGCAGTAGCGGCGCAGCACGCCGTCGGCGTCCTGCCGGACGACCATGGCGAGCTTGCAGTGCGTCTTGAGCCCCACGAACCCGTACACGACGTGGCAGCCGGCGTGCTCCAGCTTGCGCGCCCACGCGATGTTGGCGCGCTCGTCGAACCGGGCCTTGAGCTCGACCACCACCACGACCTGCTTGCCGGCCTCGGCGGCGTCGATCAGCGCGTCGACGATCGGCGAGTCGCCGCTGGTGCGGTAGAGCGTCTGCTTGATCGCCAGCACCCGCGGGTCGGCGGCGGCGTCCTCGACCAGCCGCTGCACGGTGGTGGTGAAGGAGTCGTAGGGGTGGTGGACGAGCACGTCGCGCTCACGGATCGCCGCGAAGATGCTCGCATCCGCCGGGATCGACTCCTTGGACGGGACGAAAGGGGGGTACTTCAGCTCCGGGCGGTCCAGGTCGGCGATGGCGGTCAGCCCGGCCAGGTCGAGCGGCCCGACCACCCGGTAGATCTGCCGTCCGTCGATGGCGAGCTCGGTGGTGAGCAGCTCCAGGACGCCCGGGGAGATGGAGTCCTCGACCTCCAGCCGGACCACCGGGCCGAACCGGCGGCGCAGCAGCTCGCGTTCGAGCGCCTGGAGCAGGCCCTCGCTGATGTCGTCGTCGATCTCCAGGTCCTGGTTGCGGGTGACCCGGAACGCGTGGTGCTCGACCACCTCCATCCCGACGAAGAGCTGGCCGAGGTGCGCCGCGATCACGTCCTCCAGCGGGGTGAACCGGTCGGAGGAGGCCTCGATGAACCGGGGCAGCAGCGGCGGCACCTTGACCCGGGCGAACATCGTCGCCTCGGTCTCCGGATCGCGGACGATCACCGCGAGGTTGAGCGACAGCCCGGAGATGTAGGGGAAGGGATGCGCGGAGTCGACCACCAGCGGGGTCAGCACCGGGTAGATCCGGTCGCGGAACAGCCGGCGCAGCCGCTCCTGCTCGGTCTCGGCGAGGTCGTCCCAGCGCAGGATGCCGATGCCCTCCTCGGCGAGGGCGGGCAGGACGTCGCCGCGGAAGCAGGCGGCGTGCCCCTGCATCAGCTCGTGCGCGACCTCGGCGGTGCGCTCCAGCACCTCGCGGGGCTGCCGCCCGCTGGCGGACTGGACGGCCAGGCCGGTCGCCATCCGGCGGGCGAGGCCGGCGACGCGCACCATGAAGAACTCGTCGAGGTTGCTCGCGAAGATCGACAGGAACCGGACCCGCTCCAGCAGCGGCAGGCCGGGATCCTCGGCGAGCTCCAGGACGCGCTGGTTGAACCGGAGCCAGCTCTCCTCCCGGTCCAGGAACCGGTCGTCGGGCAGTGCCTCCGCATTGCGAGGGATATGTCCCGGATTGACGGTCATAGTCGCGATATTCCCCGACCGAGATGAACGGACGACCAACGGGCGTGTTCTACCCAAGAGTCAGATACGTCCGATCATGCCCGGGGTTCCTGTTGATCACACGCGGGCCGGGTCGTCCGGTCAGACCGGCCGGGTCGGCTGGAGGAGCAGGCTCAGCACGGCCTCGTGGTCGTCGGCGGCGGCGCCGTCCTGCGCGTCCACCAGGTACCCGCCCACCCAGACGCGGAGCATGAGGTGCCCGCGCAGCACCGCGTCGGCGGGGCCGAACCCGAGGCCGCCCAGGCACTCCCCAACGTGCCGCAGCAGGCTCCGGTCGGCCCGCCGCACCGCGTCCGCCACCTGCTCGTCGTGCTGGGCCCACAGCCGCATGGCCCGGTCGATCGGCGCGACCTCGCGCGCGAGCGCCTGGACGCGGCGGAGCCGTTCGCGCGGGTCGGCGGTGCTGCCGAGCCGCAGCCCCAGCATCTCGTCGGTCCGCTCGTTCCCCCAGCGGTCGAGGATCGCCTGGACGAGGTCGGCCCGATCGTCGAAATGCCAGTAGAAGCTGCCCTTGGTCACGCCGAGCCGGGCGGCCAGCCCGTTGATCGCGATACCGCGCTCG
Source organism: Spirillospora sp. NBC_01491 (assembly GCF_036227065.1). Lineage (GTDB taxonomy): Bacteria > Actinomycetota > Actinomycetes > Streptosporangiales > Streptosporangiaceae > Spirillospora > Spirillospora xylanilytica. The sequence continues at coordinate 5,405,460 of NZ_CP109432.1, read as the reverse complement.
CCGCTCCGCACCAGCTCGTCGTAGGCCGCCTCGACCCAGTCGCGGCGGGTGGTCCGCTTCGTGCTCATCAGACCAATGTTGTCGGATCCGGGTCCACGCCGAGGTCGACCTTCCCGAACAGCCCGTAGGTGGCGTCCAGATCGAACACGACGTGGCCCGAGATGGTGTTGATGTCGCGCTGGGCCCGCTGGAGCGGCGAGTCCAGGAACTGGATGCTCGCCCCGCCCGCCGCGCACAGCTCGTTGACGGCCGTCCGGGCGGTGCCGACGACGTGCCCCCCGGTGAGCCGCACCCACGCGCGGTCGGGAAGCCCGAACCGGCCGCCCGACGCGTACGTTCCGTCCAGTCGGGCGACGGCGTCGTCCAGCAGCAGGCGCGCGGCGGCCAGGTCGGCGGTGCTCTTGGCCAGGCGCATCTGGCCGCTCATCAGGTCACGCTGCCGCGCTCCCGTATAGGCGATGACGCGCTCCTGTAGACGGTCGCGAAACCGGGCGAGCGTCCCTTCGGCCGCCCCCAGCACGGGTGCCGCACCGGCCAGGACCAGGACGGGCACCATCGGCCAGCGCGCCGCCGGCTCGGCATGGTCGTCCGCCCCAGGGGTCGTCCCCTTGACGAAGTCGCGTAGCGGGACGGACCGGTGCGCGGGGACGAAGCGGTCGGTCACCTCCAGGTCGTTGCTGCCGGTGCCGCGCATCCCGCTGGTGTGCCAGACGTCGTGCACGGTGACGTCCTCGCGCGGGATCAGGAAGATCCGCGGCTCGACGGTCTCGCCCGCCGCGACGATGGCGTCGACCATGACCCACTCGGCGTGCGGGGCGCCGCTGCCCCAGGACCAGCGGCCGGTAACCCGGTGGCCGCCGTCCACCGGCTCGGCGGTGCCGGTGGGCGCGAGCGTGCACGGCGCGAACGTGTAGGGACGGTCCGCGAACACCTCGCGGCGCGCCTGCTCGGGGAACAGCGCGAGCATCCAGTTGTGCAGCGCGTAGACGGCCGTGACCCAGCCGGTGGAGGTGCAGCCCCGGCCGATCTCCCGGCAGGCGCCGACGAGGGCGTCCAGGCCGAGCCCGGCACCGCCCAGGGAACGCGGCACCAGGACGTCGAGCAGCCCGGCCCCGGCCAGGTCGGCGACGGTCTCGTCCGGCAGGCGGCGGGCGTCCTCGGCGTTCCTGGCGCGGTCGGCGAGCACCGGCGCGAGGTCCCGGGCGCGGCCCAGCAGGGCCTCTCCATACTCCATGGTACGGAGACAATACTCCTAGGTATGGTCCGTGCCCAGGGGTCCACGGCGGGAAGGGTTCGGAGGGGGAGGCTAGAGGGAGCCGGACCGGCCCGCGACCAGCCGGTGCCCGAGGCAGCCGGCCAGATCCCGCACGAACGCCTCCGACAGCGGCGGCCAGTTCCAGAACCGCAGGCCCAGCTCGGCGAACGCACACGGCACCGGCCAGCACCACTCGTTGAACCCCGCCCGCCGCGCGCAGCGGGCGCACGCCAGCGCCCCCGGGCCGCCCTCGTCCGCCCAGTCGCCGACCACCGGCGCCACCGCCTCGAACGGCAGCCAGGCGGCACAGTGGGGGCAGGCCACCCGGTCGCCCTCGCCGATCGGCCCGTAGAACGCGGTGCGGCCGACGTCGATCTCCAGCCCGTTCGGCCAGACGTCCGGGAATCCGCCGGGGCCGCCGCAGACGACCGACAGGTGGGCCGGGCCGGGCGCGTACCCGCCGGACACGTCGCCGAGGACGCACTCGGTCGGATCTCCCATCACGATCCCCGCGGCGGTGAGCCGGCCGAGGACCCGCCGGGCGAGGCCCCGGGCCTCCCCCGGATGCGCGTCGACGTCCGCGAGCCACCGGCTGCCGTCCACCATGCGCACACCCTAGGCGAACGCCAGGGAAAGGCCGGGAACGGCCATATACGGCCCGAAACTCCCTGGAATGGCCGCAGGGAGTAACGAACTGACCTCTATGGGGGATTCACGCCGGTACGAGCGGTGGGTACAACGAGACCGTGACCCCACACGAGCGTGCCCCGTCCTCCTCGCCCGCGGTGCTCTGGCCGCGCTGCTCCGTCGTGTACGGCTGCACGGGCCGGACCGCCGGGCCGTACGACGCCTGCCCGGCCCATCTGCGGCCCGAGCAGCTCGAACGGTTCCTCGGCGGGCTGCGGCCGGGGGCCGAGCTGGACCTGCGCGGCGCCACCGTGCCCCCCGGGCTGCTGGCGGCGCTGCTGGACGCGGTCACCGGCCCTGACAAGCGCCCCCATCTGGGACGCGCCCGCTTCGACGGCGCCGTCGTGCACGCCGACGCCCCGCTGCGCGCCGCGTGCTTCGAGGGCGACAGCTCGTTCGACGGGGCGTGCTTCATCGGCGGCGCCTCGTTCTTCGACGTGCGCTTCTTCGGCAACGTGTCCTTCCGGGGCGCGCGGTTCGCGGGCAACGCGACGTTCCACGGCGCCCGCTTCCACCGGCACGCCTCGTTCGAGGAGACCGTCTTCGCGGGGGACGCGCTGTTCGGCGAGGCCGCCTGGCACGCCGACGCCTCGTTCGCGCACGCGGTCTTCATGGGCGCGGCCTGCTTCGACAGGGCCCGGTTCGGACGGGACGCGGGGATGCAGGCCGTCTGCTTCGGCGGAGCGGTGTCGTTCCGCCGGGTCCAGGTCACCAGGCACCTGCGGTTCGAACGCACCCGGTTCCGCCACGACCTGTGGCTCGGCCCGCTCGTCGCCCGGCGCATCGACCTGGCGCACGTCCACGCGCACGGCGGCCTCCGCGTCGACGCCGCCGCACTGGAGGTCACCGCGCAGGCCATGACGGTACGGGCCGCTGCGGAGTTCAAGTTGCGCCACACCGAACTCGACCTGGAGAACTCGTCGTTCAAGGGCGCCGTACGAGTCCGTCCGCACACGCACCCCTTCCAGGGGCTCCCCGAACCGGCGTCCTGGGACGGCGACGACACCGTACGGGTCAACTCCCTGCGCGGGGTGACGGCGGAACGACTCGACCTCGCAGACGTCGACCTGAGCCGATGCCAATTCATCGGGTTGCAGCGCCCCGACCATCTCCGCATCGTCGAGGGCTGCTCGTTCGCCACCACCCCGCGCACGCGCCGGTGGCTCCCGTGGCGGGCCCCTAAGAGCCGCGCCGTACTGGCGGAGGACCCCGGCACCCGCGTCCCGCTGCACGGCCCTCTGGAAGACCCCGTGGGCGCCGCGCGACTGGAGACCCTCTACCGGCAGCTCGCCCAGGCGACCGCCGATTCCGACGGCGGACTGGCACGCGACTTCCGCTACTGCGCCCTGGAGATGCACCGGCGCGCGGAGCCCGTCCAGTGGCGCCGCTGGGGCCTGCACCTGCTCTGGATCACCTGCGGGTACGGGCTCCGGACGGGACGGCTGTTCGTCTGGCTCGCGGTCGTCGCGGTCCTCGTCTGCGGCACGGTCACCATCGCGCGGAGCGGGCGGAATCCGGTCGCCGCCCACCCCGGGACTCATATGCACACCCATGATCTCGTCCGCGCACATGTCCGCGGCCATGTCCGGGCCCACGCACCCGCACAGGACGGCACCACGCCTTAGAGCCGCTCCGGCGCCACGCCTTAGGACGCCCCCGAACCGGCCGGCGAAAAGGCGAGGGTCATTTTGTCAGACCCGCGGGTAATGATCCTTGTTATGAGCAGAGACATCCATCGAGGGTTGCAGTGCCCGCACTGCCGCACCCATCTCGCGCTCGTCCCCCTCCCCTCCGCCGCCGCCAATAACGCCGCCGCCACAAACCCACCCGAAGCCCCCACCACGGCCCCCCGCCCAATCCCCGGAACAGACCCGATGCCCCCCGCAAAGGCGACCCCTACTCCGGCCCCCGCCCAATCCCCCGGCCCTGCCCCGACTCCGGCTCCCGCCACGGGCCGCGCCGCGAACCCCGTCGCCACTCCCGCACCGACCATGGTCCTCCGCGAGGAATGGACTCCCCCACCCGTCGCCGAAGTGCTCGCCGTTTACGCGGGCCGTTCCAAGGACACCGCGACCGCCATGCGCGGCGCCGCGCGCGTCCGCGACAGCCTCGACCGTGCCCGCCTTGCCGCGAACCAACGACGTACGGCACAAAACGCCGCCAAGCGCTCCACCCAGCGGAGCGCCTGACTCCATCCATCCGGCCCGCACAAAGGCGGGACGGTCCCCGATCACGCGCGGGGACCGTCCCATTCCCTCCGCGGCCCCTATTCCGGCCGCCGGCCGCTCATCCGGGCATCGAGTCGGTCCAGTCGTTGGCGATGGTCGCCGCCGAACCCAACAGCGCCCCCGCGGGCAGGTGCGCGTAGACCCCGGCCGGCTTGACCACGATCGTCTCGTGGGCCAGCGCGTTCCCGGTCGCCGGATCGATGATCAGTCGCTGCTCCAGCACCCCGTTGGGCGTGCGCTCGGTGGTGGCGATGGCCGTCCCGGACCGGCCCTGCGCGTCGCGCACCTTGCCGATCGCCCGCACCGAGCCGAGCCCGGCCAGCATCCTGAAGGCCCCTGCCCGCACCCCAGGCGTGACCGGCAGGGATCCGTTGACCAGGCTCCCCGCGACCACGACCAGCCAGGCGTCGGACTTCATCGGCACGCTCGACGACTCGGTGTCGTGCCCGCTGTACCAGCGCAGCAGCTCGGCCTTGAGCCGCGCCGGATCGGTGGGAAGCGCGCGCAACTGCTTCATGCTGACGTTGCGTCCGAGCCAGTACAGCTTGCCGTCGGCGGGCACCGTCGCATTTCTGAGCGACGGCGATCCCTGCGCGACCTTGAACTCCGCCGTTTTCACCGCCTTCAGCTTGGGAGAAACGGGGACGCGCACTTTGAAGGTGCCGGGTGATCCGGCGCGCTTCCACGCGGCCACGTCAGCGGGGCGGGCCGGCTTCGCGCCGAGGTCCTGCTGCCTGACCCGCTGCTTCCCCCCGGGCTTGCCCGGCACCCATTCCTCCTCGCTGCTCAACGCGATGACCGTGTACGGGCCGGAGGGTGCGTCCACCAGGAACGATTGGCGGATGACGGTCTTGTGGTGCCAGAAAGCGCGGGCCTGTTCCGGCTGCCCTTCCGCCTTGTCCGCGGCTGCGAGCAGCACGGTGTTCGCGTTCAGCGTCACGCCGGCCTGGTCGCCGCCCGCCGCCGTCCCGGAGCCGGGGTGCGCGCCTTCCGACCCGCCGCCCGGCGCGACGACGACCGCCGCCGCCACCGCAGCCGCGGTCGCCGCGCCCGCCAAGCTCAGCCCCCATACGGGCCGGAACCGCCGCCGCTCTTGCACGGCGCCCCGGCCACGCTCCCGCTCCGGACCGGAGCCGGCGGCCATCGCCCGCGCCAGTTCGGCCTCACGGATCGCCCCGTCCACCTGCGCGTCGGGGTGCAGTTCCGCCGGACGAGCCTCCGCCAGGATGCGCAGCACGTCACCACTCATGACATCTCCTTACTCGTGATCCCCACCTGGGGGCGGACGGGAGGCGGCGCCACTGCACCGACCGCCACGGGGCCGACCGCGTTCGTCGGATCCCCCTCCGCGGCCCGCACGAGCCGGCGCCGCGCCCGGTGCAGCCGCACCCGCAGCGCGGCGGGCGAGCATCCGACGACGCGGGCGGCCTGGCGCGGCGTCAGCCCCTGCCAGGCGACGAGGATCAGGATCTCCCTGTCGCCCTCAGGCAGCGCCGCCATGGCGCGCAGCACTGCGAGCCGCTCGGCCACCTCTTCGGCGACGTCGCCCGGGGGCGGCGGCGCCCAGCGGGCCAGCTCCGCCGTGAAGGCCGCCCGCCTCGTCTCGGCCTTGTGGTCGTCGCGCAGCACATTGCGGGCCACGCCGAGCAGCCACGGCAGCGCCGGGTCCGGCACATCGCGCCGCCTCCGCCACGCGACCGCGAAGGTCTCGCTCACCACCTCGTCCGCGACCTGCCGTCCGGCGCGGCTGACGGCATACGCCCACACGCGCTGCCGACAGTCGTCGTAGATCGCGGTGAAGCGCTTCTCATCGGGGGCTTGATCTGCCACCGGCTGCTCCTCCGTCCGTCCCGGTCCATCCATCACCAGGAAGTGGCACGAACAGCCCCATCGTTACCGACGGATCTCACGTACCGGACGGCCGGCCGGCGGCCGGGGGCGATCAGCTACCGGGAACGGCGCCCGGATCGGGGCCGGAACCGGCGGCGGACCCGTCGCCGGGATCCGGGGCCAGCGTCAGCAGGCGTTGCAGCCCGCAGCGCTCGATGAGCGCGCGGACCTGGCTGGACGCGCCGGCCAGCAGCAGCACGCCGCCGCGGCTCCGGACCCGCTTCGCCGCGTAGACCAGGACGGACAGCCCGTACGAGTCGCAGAACGACACGCCGCTGAGATCGAGGGCGATCCGCGGGCGTCCGGGACCGTCCGGCCGGGGCCGTCCCAGCGTCTCGTCGACCATGGCGCGGACCGTCTCGGCCTGGGCGCAGTCGAGCTCGCCGTTCAGGTACAGGATCCGCCACGGCTCCGGGGCGGCGGAGCCGTCGTGGACGGAATCGATCTTCGGGTACAAGGCTTCCCGCAGCATTCAGAGACACTCCCCCCGCGTCGCCCCCACCCCTTCCCTCGATCACTCTGCGTAACCATCGTCGGACCGGCGTCCACCTCCATCCAATACCCGACTAATTCACCACACTTCCCCAGTGATAGCCATTTTCTCGGGTCAATGACAAATAACTCCCCATCGCCCGGGACCAGGCTTCGCCTTTCCCTGCTTTCGCCACATGGCCGGCTCCGATCCCGCTAATATCCCGCGAGTTGGAGACCTCAAATGTCCTCACCCGATGTCCCTATCGGGATGACATGACGCCTCTTGGAGGCATTCATGATTCACCCGGTGCGCATCCGCACCGCCGGCGCGCTGCTTCCGGTGGCCGCCGTGCTGCTGCTCGGCGGATGCGGTTCCTCGTCCCCCGACCAGGCCGCCGCCAAGGGGGCCGAGTCCGGCGGCGCGGGCCCGAGCCCGACGTCCGGCACGTCCCGGGCGCCCGAGGCCACCACGTTCGCCAACATCACCGGGGTGCCCAGGGACGACGCTCCGACCGCCGGCACCGACGGCCTGGTCGTGCACCCGGCCAAGGCCGAGCCGGTGCTCGACCGGCCCGACGGCCGCGCCGTCGCCACGCTCCCCGTCCAGCAGCTGCGCGGCCCGACCTGGGTCCCGGTCGTCGACCGCTCCGGCGACTGGCTGCGCGTCCTGCTGCCCAGCAAGCCCAACCAGGCCAGCGGCTGGATCTCCGGCAAGAGCGCGGGGCTGCGCACCGCGCACTCGCCCTACGTGGTCAAGGTCGAGGTGGGCCGGCGCCGGCTGACCCTGCTCAAGTCCGGGCACCAGGTGGGCCGCTGGTCCGTCGCGGTCGGCGGCGGACGCACCCCGACCCCGGCCGGACGGACGTTCCTGCTGGCCAACCTGGCACCGGAGAAGCGGACTCCCAGTCCGCTGGTCCTCCCGCTCGGCACCCATTCAGCGACCCTCGACTCGTTCGGCGGGGGGCCCGGCACCGTGGCCCTGCACGGCTGGCCCGACTCGTCGGTCTTCGGAAGGGCCGTCACGCACGGCTGCGTGCGGGTGCCCCCGGAGGCGCTGCGGGAATTGTCCCGGGTGCCACTCGGAAGCCTCGTATACATCAAGGGCTGAGCGGCACCACGCCGCTCGAATCCCCCATTCTCATCGGGTACACCGATTTCACCAATGGAGTAAACGCATGCGCTCGACGAATGTCTCCAGGCGCGCGGTCAAGGCGGGTCTCATCGCCACCGCCGCCGGCCTGATCGCCACCGGCCTGGCCGCCGCCGTACCGACCGCCGCGGGCGCCGCGCCGCGCCCGCAGGGATCTGCGTGGGGGCTGGCCGCCAGCGGGCTGCTCGACCTGGCGCCGATGCCGGTCGTCTCGTCCGCCGACAAGGAGACCAGCAAGAACCTGCTGCACCTCGGCGACGCCAAGCTGGTCAAGGCCGACGCGGTCGACGTCAAGGCGGCCCCGACCAACGCCCGGTCGACCGTCGCCGGGCTCGGCGTCGCGCCGGCCAAGCTGACCGCCGACGCCGTCGACGCCAAGTGCGAGAACGGCAAGGGCTCGACCCGCCTGGCGCGCGCCGTCCTCGGCGGCCGGACCCTTCAGGCCGCCCCGCCGCCCAACACCACCATCCCGGTCGACATCGACGGCGTCGGCCGTACCTCGCTGACCCTCAACAAGCAGGAGCGGCTGGCCAACGGCAAGCTCGCCGTCACGGGCATGGAGCTCAAGCTGCCGGTCGCCAAGGGCTCGACCGTCCGGGTCTCCTCCGCCACCTGCGGTCAGGCCGCCCGCCACGCGGAGAAGCCGAACAAGCCGACCGGGCCGTCCGCGCCGAAGCCCGCCGGCGAGGCGCCCGCGCCGACCCCGGTGCGCAACGACCTGCCGGTCACCGGCTGAGCCGGGCACCACGACGACGGCCCGGCCCCGGGGAGACCTTCTCTCCCCGGGGCCGGGCCGTTCCGTCCTCCCGCCGGCTATCCGGCCAGCGACTTCTCGAAATGCACGACCGCGCCGTCCTCGTGCGCGCGGTCGCTGATGTGCAGGCCCTCGGTGTACTCGCGGATCAGCCGCAGGCCCCTGCCGTTCTCGTCGCTCAGCAGCGCCTCGGCGCCGAGCCAGCCGCCCGGATCGCCGTCGACCCGGCCGCCCTGGCCGCCGTCGATGACCTCCACGACACAGCGCACGCCGTCCATGCGCGCCCGCACCTCGTACTGCCGGCTGGCGACCGCGTGCTGGATGACGTTCGCGCACGCCTCGCCCAGCGCGAGAGCGATATCGGCGCGGATCTCGGAGGTCACACCGAGACCACGGAGGGACGCGTCGAGCGTGTGCCGCACCAGCGGCGCGCTCTCGGCGTTCCTGGGCAACGTCATTTCTATGACGACCTCCATGTGACCGCCCCCGTTCCCTCGTTACGGGCAGACTTCCCGGCGCCGCGCGGCGGAAACACTTCAGGCCGGCAATGTGACGAAGTCCCCATACCCGTGTGCCCGGGAACGCGGACGAAACCGGCAGCGTGCGGGCCATTTCACGATGGTGCCGATGTGCGGGACGGCTTCCCCGGAGAACGCCCGCGGGGGGCGAATGGAATGCGATTCCCCGGTGACGGTCCGTGATTCTTCGGCAGTTCCGGGAGCTGGATCGGCGGTGCCCCGGGTCGCGTCCCGCTCGCGCGGCGGCGTGCCGAGCGGGGTGACCGCTATGACCGGTCCCCTCACGGTTGTACCCGCCGCGCGGCGGACTGACGCGGTCCGGGCGGCGAGGCGGGTCAGCGGTAGATCTTGGCGGCGCGGACGGCGAGAGCGGCGAGGGCGGCGGCGTGATGGCCGGCGCTCGCCGGGGCGCCGCGGTCCGCGCTCAGCGGGACTCCTCGGCGCGGCATTCCAGCTGGTCGTCCACGGCGCGCAGCAGCGCGTAGTCCGGGCAGGTCCCGGCCATGAGAGCGCAGCGCAGGGACGCGAGTTCGATCAGGTCCAGCTCCGCCAGCCGCTTCGCCATCCAGACGTGCTGCACACCGGACGGCGCCGCGGCTTGGGTCGGCAGGTCGTAGGTCATGACGCCTTCGGAGCGGATGCGATGCCGGATGTGCGGTCAGCGCCCGGAGCCGCGGCCCGCGGGCGGCTTCAAGGTCGCGAAGACCGCGATGCGGTGCGCGCTCGACCCCTTCGGGTAGCAGCTGATCAGCGTGGCCACGGCCCGTTTCGGGCGGACGCCGCGCTCGAAGGGCACCGGGGCGAGGACGCTGAAGTCCCCCGGCGCGATGATCCGCGAGGCGTACACCCGGTAGACGTAGGACCGCGATCCGGACCGGAAGACCACCCGGTCCCCCTTCCGGAGCCGGTCGATGGCGTCGAAGGGCGCGGGGGCGGAGGTGCGGTGCCCGAGGAACACCGCGTTGCCCGTCCGTCCCGGCAGTGCCGTTCCCGGGTAGTGGCCGACGCCGCGGGTGAGCACGCGTGCCGCCACGCCCTCCCGGACAGTCGACGTCAAGCCCATCCTGGCGATGGTCAGCCGGCCGAGCCCGGCACCGGGCGCCACGGCGGCGGTCTCGGCCCTGGCGGGGACGGCGTCCGCCCCGCCGGGCACGGCCAGCGACCAGGCCGTCGTGGCGGCGACACCGGCCGCCATCGCGCGCAGCGCGGTCGAAGACAACGAGATCGGCTTCATCGGTTCCTCTCGGTGAACGAAACGGGGGGCGGCGCACCAAGGCGGTGCGCCGCCCCCTGGGTCACGTGCTGGGACGTGGGGCCGGCCGGAAGTCGGCCCCTGCGGCCCGGCCCGGCCGCTCATCTCCCCCTGCCGCCGACCGGTCGTGTGCAGGACGGCAGGGTGGATCGGGAACGGTCATCTCGGGCCGGTGCCGCGCCCGTTCAGCGGTTGTTCGGGGTCCCCGGCACGTTCACCGGCACGCCCTTGATCAGCGGCGCCTGCGCGCGCGGGCCGGCCGACTTCTGGCCGTCGGCGCCCGGCAGCCCGGCGGACTTGACCAGGTCCGTCATCGTCCTGGTCGGGTTCGTCGCCTGGCCCTTGTCGGCCGGAGCGTTCTGGCCCGCCGGGGCGCTCTGCTTCGCCGGGGCGTTCTGGGTCTCCGGCAGTTCGACGCCCAGCGAACGGAGCAGGTCCGCCACCGCCTTCGAGCTGTCGGACGCGGGAAGGTCACGGCTCTTGGCGGGCGCGCCGGCGGTGGACTTCCGCAGGGTGGACGGCAGGTGGTGGTGGCGGTGACGGGGCTTGCCCTTCTCGCCGGTCACGTTCTTGACGGTCGCGTTGCCCTCGCACTCGCCCTTCGCGGCGCCGAGCACCGCGATCCCGTTGCCGCACAGGTTGATCGGCACGCTGATCGGCAGGTAGATCTGGTTGCCGCCCAGGATGCTGCCGTCACCGGACGTCTCCCAGCCGCCGGACTGCCTGCCGCCGGAGTGGTGCCCGCGCGGCTTGTGGGCGCCGGGCTTGTGCCCGCCCTTGTGCCCGCCGGAGTGGTGCCCGCCGCCCTTCTTGATGTTGGTGACGGTCGCCGACCCCTTGCACTTGCCCTTGGCGGTTCCGGCGACGGCGACGCCGTTCCCGCAGGCGTTGACCGGCACGGAGATCGGGGCCTCGATCTGGTTGCCGCCGAGGATGGAGCCCCGGCCGGACGTCTTCTTCTTGCCGCCGCCCTTCTTGATGTTGGTGACGGTCGCCGATCCCTTGCCCTTCCCCTCGCCCGCGCCGAGTACCCCGACGCCGTTGCCGGTGGCGTTGACCGGCACGGAGATCGGGGCCTCGATCTGGTTGCCGCCGAGGATGGAGCCGTCGCCGTTGGTGGTGTCGGCGGTGGCGATGCCGGAGCCGAAGCCGGCGCCGATCGCGACGAAGCCCGCCGCCAGCAGCGCGGCACGGCCCGTGTTCTTTGCCCAGGTACGCATCTGTATTTCTCCTGTTTTCTCGGAATTCGGTGTGACTTGGATGATCGAAGGCCGCCCGGCGGTTCGCCCGTGCGTGCGGCCCGCAATGGCGTGGATGCCATTGCTGCGAGAAAGGTCATTGGGGTCCGGAGAGATCCGGAGGAGCCGGAAGGCGCGGCTGAAGCCGGGCGGCCTGGACGGCTCGGACGCCGGGGCGGGCCGACGGAGCGGCGCAGGCCCGGCTGAGGGTGCTAGTCGGGGACGATGACCGGCGACGCGGCCGTGGACCTGTCGCGCAGCGCCGTCCGGTAGAAGGCCCGCACGTCCGAGGCGGGAGCGGCGCGGTCCTCTTCGCCGGAGATCACTCCGACAGCGCAGCCGCCGCAGTGGGCGCCCGACAGGAAGGCCGGGTCGGAGTTCGCAGGCCCGTCGGGCAGGCGCGGTTCGCGCGGCCCGGCGGGCAGCCGCTCGGCCTTGGTCTTGGACGGGGGACGGACCGCGGCGTGCGAGCCCTTCCCGTGTGAGGGCCCGGCGACCGGCCCGGCGGCCCGCCGCGCGGAACCCGCCTGGGCGGACGGCACGGTGGGCCCGTCCGCCTGGACGGTGGCGGAGAGATCCCCGCCGTCCGGGACGGCGGTGGAGGCGGCGCCGGCGTCCGGCGCGGGCAGCAAGTGCGGGGAATGCGGGACGAGCGGGGAGACCGTGTCCGCGGTGCGCTCGGGAAGGCCGCCGAGCAGTTCGACCGCCGGACGCGCCGTCCGCGCCACGGCGGGAACGGTCTCGCCGAGCCGCGGCAGGCGGACCCGGTCGCCGGTGAGCCCGCGCGTGACGGACCTGGTCAGGCGGTCGGCATCGCCGGAGCGGCGGGCGGCCTCGGCCCCCACGCCCTCGGGCACCCGGCCGAGTCCGGCCGAGGCGGCCTTCGCCGGACGGGCGACGCCGTCGGGAACCACGCCCACGTGCGAGAGAAGGCCCCCGGCCGAGCCGCCGGCGCCCGAGCCCTTGCTACCCGCCCCCGGTGCCTCCGGGGACGGCGCGGACGCGGACGCGGTGGACGCGGACTGGGTCAGGGCCGTGGTGATCAGCCACCCGGCCAGCGCCAGGCCGGCGACGGCGGCGACGCGCAGCAGCGCGGCGGCGAGTTCAGGGCAGAAGCGATCCCGTGGACGACATGTCGTCCCCCGCTGGATCGGCTTGGCCCGCATGGGTGGGAACTCCCTGACGATTCGGAAGATCGGAACATCGGAAGATCGGAAGATCGGAAGATCGGAAGATCGGAAGATCGGAAGATCGGAAGATCGGAAGATCGGAAGATCGGAAGATCGGATTCGCCCGCCGGTGGACCGCCGGACCACCCGCTTGCAGGGACATTAGCATCGGCCGCGCCAATTTGCGGGTCCATCATTCACCCTCCGGCGTGTCACCGGAAAAGCCGGGCCGGCGCCGCTGGTTCGACACTCCCTATTGGTGCTGTATTCAAAAGAATGGTCCGGTTCCGGGCATTGTCCGGGGACAGTGCATTCGCCCCCGGCGCTCGCCTCGACGCGGCGCCGGACCTCACCTCGACGCGGCGCCGGACCTCTCCTGGCCGGACCGCTCCACGGCGGCCGGGAGCGGCGGCGGGCCCGACCTCCGGTTCCGCGCGATGTGCCGCGCGATGTGCCGGGCGACGCGGCGGCCCGCGAAGCCCGAGCCGTGCACGAACCGCATGACCGGGCCGAACGTCGCCGCCGCGGTGAACCCGGCGAAGTACAGGCCGGGCAGCGAGCTCTGGAAGGCGGTGTCGAGCGCGGGCGAGGCGTGCCGGCGGCGCAGGCCGTGGCGGATCTCCGGCGACAGGATGGCGATCCGGTCCAGGTCGCAGACGAAGCCGGTGGCCGCGATGACATGGTCGGCCTCGAACCGGTGCGTGCTGCCCACCTGGTCGAGCGTGCTGACCACGGCCCGGCCGTCCTGCGCGGACGCGGCGGCGAGGCGGCGGCCGAGGGTGAGGCCGACGCGGTCGTCCAGCCGGTCCCGGAGCCACCAGGAGCCCGCGGGCGGGAGCGTGCCGGCGACGACGCGCTGCCGCGCGCCGTCCGGCAGGAGCCGCGCCGCCCAGGGCCGTTCGGCCCAGACCCAGGTGCGCCAGCCGCGGCCGAGGCCGGACCGGGGGCCGCGCATGAGCAGACCGGTGCGGGACAGGTCGGGCTGGGGCACCGCGTTCCAGGCCAGCTCGCCGGTCCGGGCGAGCAGGTGGGGGCGGGCGCCCGCGTCGGCCAGCAGCACCGCGGTCTCCAGCGCCGACTGGCCCGCGCCGACGACGGCGACGGTCTGGCCGGCGAACCGGTCGAGGTCCCGGTGCGCGACGCTGTGGCTGGCCAGCTCGGCGGGCAGCCCGGCCAGCTCGTCCGGGACGTGCGCGAACCCGCCCACGCCGACGGCGATCACGACGGCGCGCGCGGCGACGGTCTCGCCGGTGGACAGGGTGACGGTGTACCCGGCCCCGCCCGCGTGCTCGACGTCGACCACCTCGGCCGCCTCGGTGTGCGGGACGCGCCGTTCGGCGAACCAGCGGCCGTACGCGACGAACATCCCGTTCGGGATCGGCCGCCCGGAGCGCCAGCCGGGGGCGTAGTCGGTGAACGCCGCGCCGGGCGCCGGGGAGCCGACGTTCGAGGCGAACGGCTCGGACTTCAGGAACATCCCGGCGGGCATGTTGGCGTCCCAGAACCGCATCGGCGTGCCGATGACACGGGTCGGGACGTCCAGTTCCCGCAGGTGGGCCGCCACGGACAGCCCGTACGGCCCCGCGCCGACGATGAGCACGTCGATCATCGAGTCAGTCATGATCCCCTCGCCTGTCTCCGAAAGCGTCGCCCGGTCGCGAGTCGCGCGTCCCGATGTGGTGTGTCCCGATGTGGTGCGTCCCGGTGTGGCCGCATCGGCCCGCGCCGGAGTGTCCCGGCCACCCGCAGGAGGAGTTGCCGGCCGATCGCCAGGCACGGCGCGAGATCGTCCGCGGCGTACCAGGTGAGCTCCGCCGCCCTGGGAGACCATCGGCGCCGCCGTCCGGCACGCTGGGCCGGGCCGTCGGGCGGCGGGCCGGCCGGCCCGCCCGCCGGGCGCGGCTCCGGGCGGGTGGTCGGACGGGGGGCCCTGCGAAGGGCCGGGCGGCGCAGGGCGCGCTGGACGTAGTGGTTCTCGACCAGGAGCGAGCGCCCGTATCCGGGCTGGATCGGCGGCACCGGACGGCCGCTCTGCTCCAGGTGCGCCACGCGGACGAGGTCGAGGCCCTGCCCGTCGGTGAACAGCCGGAACTGCGCGCCGAGCCGCGGGTTGAAGTCGAGAAGGTGGAAGGTCCCGGTGTCGGCGTCGAACCCGAAGTCGAGGTCGACCACGCCCCGGACGCCCAGCATCCGCACGACCTTGCGGGCGAGCTGCTCCAGCTCCGGGGTGAACGTCCACTCGCCGAGGACGGTGTGCCCGGCCTGCGCCGGATAGGACAGGTACTTGCGGCCCGTCCCGCCGTACAGGCAGGTCAGCTCCTGGTCGAAGTAGCCCTGGAAGAACCAGTCGCAGCGCTCGGACTCGATCCGGCGCTGGAGGATCAGCGGCCCGGCCGCGCCGCCGGACTCGGCGAAGAGGCGGTGGACCTCCGCCGCGTCGCCGATCACCATGGTGCTGCGCCGGCCGGGCGGCAGCCGCCAGGGCCGGGCCCACTTGGCGATCAGCGGCAGCCCGAGCCCGGACACCGCCGCGTCGACCTCGGCCGCCGAGCCGGGGATGCGGCTCTCGGGGCAGGCGATGCCCTGGCGGCGGCACTCGGCGAGCAGCATCGACTTGTCGGCGGCCCGCCGGGGCAGCGCGGGCTCCTGCCACGGGAAGACGAACCAGTCGGCCAGCGTGTCGGCGCTCTCGGCGACGAAGATCGCGCCCGCGTCGTCCATCGGGACGAGCAGCGCGGGGCGGCCGATCCGCGCGGCGACGCCGCGCAGGTGCTCCTGGAGTTCGGCCCGCTCGTGCGGCGGCGGGCCCCACGGGTGCCGGTGCAGCAGGTACCGGGAGGACGCGGCAGGAGTGGTGCGCCCCTCCAGCATCGCGTGGACGGGCACGCCGGCCCGCCCGAGCGACCTGATCGCCGCGAGCGTCCCGTGGTGGAGCGGGTTGTGGTCGGTGCGCAGGAGCAGGACGGGCAGGTGCGGGTCCAGCTCCGGCGTCAGCGTCCCGGGTGCGGCGCGCTCGTCGCGCGTGTCATGCGGCATGACGACCCACCGCCGATATTGCCGGACTCACGGACATGGGAGGCTCCTATAGAAAAGGCAAAGAAAGCGTCCACTGAGCGTACGATTATCTCGTTCTCGCACGTCAGAGGGCACACGATACGCATGAGAGCCGGCGATATCCATCGCCGCGAACGGTCGTCACCGCTGAATTCGACGAGCCTTTAATGGGATCGCCGCGCAATTCCGACAAGCGTCACCAGTGATCGTCCGCGCGGCGGTGGGCGGACTCCGCCAGGGAGCGCCGGCCGGCGCGCGGGCCGGCGCGGCGGCCGGTCCTCGGGACGGCGGGACCGGAGGTGAGGCCGGACGTGAGCCCGGCCAGCAGCCCGAAGGTGTCGCCGGCGTCGAAGCACGCCGCCTCGGCCGCCCCGGCCCGTCCCTCGGCCTCGGCGAGTTCGGGGAAGAGCAGCCGGTCGGAGATCGCGCCGGCCAGCGCGGCCGGGTCCTCCACCGGGACCAGCGCCCCGGTGTCGGGGCCCACCACCTCGCCGAGGCCCGGGATCGCGGACGCGACCAGCGAACGGCCGGTGGCCAGCGCCTCCAGCGCCGTCAGCGGCAGCCCCTCCCAGCGCGAGGGCAGCACGACCACGTTGGACGCCGCCAGCCAGCGGCGCGGGTTCGCGACCTCCGGGACGAACCGGACGCCGGGCCCCGACCGCTCGCGCAGCCGCGCGGCGTCCTCGCCGTCGCCGACGATGACCAGGAGCGCGTCCGGGCAGCGCCTGCGGACCCGCGGCCAGGCCGCCA
Source organism: Spirillospora sp. NBC_01491 (assembly GCF_036227065.1). Taxonomy (GTDB): domain Bacteria; phylum Actinomycetota; class Actinomycetes; order Streptosporangiales; family Streptosporangiaceae; genus Spirillospora; species Spirillospora xylanilytica. The sequence continues at coordinate 5,389,041 of NZ_CP109432.1, read as the reverse complement.
CGAGCACGTCCTGGCCCTTCTGCCGCGTCACCCGGCCGACGCAGACCGCGACCGGCGCGTCCGCGGGCACGTTCAGCGCGTCGCGGGCGGCGCGCCGCGCCGGCTCGCCCGCGGGCGTGAACGCGGTGCGGTCCACCCCGTTGCGGACGACCCGGAACCGCGCGGGCACCCCGGCGCTCCGGCCCAGCTCCAGTTCGCCGGCGCCGACGCAGATCAGCAGGTCGGCGCGGGCGGCGGCGGCCCGTTCCCACAGCACGCTCATGGACGCCTGCCAGCCGGTCGCGGCCAGCCAGGACCACCCGTGCGGCTGGAAGATCACCCGGGTGCGGCGGGGCGGCCCGAGGAGGCGGCCCGCCAGCCCCGCCTTCGCGGAGTGCAGGTGCACGACCTGCGGGCCGAAACTCCGCACGACGCGGCGCAGCCGGTACGCCTCCGGCAGGACGCTCCGGCCCGGGGAGCGGCCCGCCTCCCAGGCGAAGTGGCGCACGCCGAGGCCGTCCAGCCGCCCGGCCAGGCCGCCGCCCGGCGGGCACGCGACCGCCACGTCCCAGCCCCGGTCGCGCTGGTCGGCGGCGGCCTGCTCGACGTAGCGGGCGACGCCGCCGAGGGTGGGCTGGCACACGTGCAGCACCTTGAGGCCGGTCATCGCTCCTCCAGGTCCAGCCGGACGCGGCGGGCGGCGGCCAGGCGGGCGCGGTTCCGCGCGACGCCCGCGTACAGCCCGGCCGCCGCGGACCGGCCGAGGATGAGCCGGTCGCTGGTCACCGGGATCGGGCGCCACTTCATCTTGTACGCCTCGTCCCCGCGGAGCAGGCTGACCTCGGGCAGGCCCCGGCGGCTGCTGGTGTCGAGGATGTCGCGCAGGAGCAGCAGCGACACGTCCACGCTCTCGCGCAGCGCGGGCGTGGAGCCGTAGAGGTAGGCGCCGACGAACCCGTGGCCGATGAGCACCAGGTCGCTGGCGACCAGCCGGTCCCCCAGCCGGTACTCGACGATCTCCGCCTGGCCGTCCTCGATCATCGCGGTGACCGCGCCGGTCAGGTGCCGGCGGAACCGGCGCCGGATGTGCTCGGGGTTGATCGGCCGGCCCCGCCACTGCTCGGCGTGCAGGTCCAGCAGGGCGGTGATCGCCCGCGCGGCGCGCTCGGGCGGGACGGGCGCGATGGCGAGCTCGCGGGCGTCGATCCTGCGGAGCTTGGCGCGCACCTTGCCGGCGCTGCGCCCCGGGAGCCGTCCGAGGAAGCCGTCGAGGTCCCCGGCGGGCAGGTCGAGGCAGGTCGAGGCGGGCAGCCGCCACCTCTGCCGCGGCCACTGCGCGAGCAGCGCGTGCGCGGCGGAGCCCGGCCTGACCTCGGGGAAGTCCAGGGCGGTCCAGCCTCGTTCGGCGAGCAGCGCCCGGACGAGCTGAGGGAGCGCTCCCTCGGCCATCGGCCCGGCGCCCAGGCCGGTGACCGCGCCCGGGTCGGCGCCGGTGGTGTCGCCGCCGTCCGCGTCGTCCGCATCGCCTGTGCCGTCCCTGCCGTCCGTGGTGTCGCCGCCGTCCGCGGTGTCGCCGCCGTCCGCGGTGTCCGCGCCGTCCGCGGGCGTGTCGTCCCGCGAGACCGGGTCCAGCAGGATGTCGGTGAAGTCGCTCTGCGGCGCCGCGAGCGGCATCAGGACGCGACGGCCCCAGTGTCGCGTCAGCATCAGCGGCGCCGCCGCGACCAGCCGTCCCCGGTCGCGGACCAGGAACAGCCGGAGCCGTCCGGGCGTCCCGTAAGCCGCCCACCACGAGCTCACCCAGGCGTGCGTCTGGAACGGGGTGGCGACGGGGCTGCGCGCGTAGAGGTCCTGCCACTCGTCCTCAAGGTCGATCAGCGCCTGCTCGTCGCGCCGGACGTCGACCGTCCAGCCGGGGGCGAGCCCGGTGCGACGGGTCGTTCCGGCGCGCAGGGTCACTTGCCCACCACCAAGGGCGCGGACTGGCCCAGCTTCCCGCCACCGGTACCCGGGTCCGCACCCGCATCCGGGCCCGGGCCCGGCACGGCGCCCACGCCCGCCGCACCGGCCACGAAGACCGTGCCGCAGGCCGGGCAGCCGCGGCTCCACAGGCCGGGGCCCGAGGACGTCGGGGCGCCCCTGCGCCTCCCGGTGCGGGCCGCCGCGACGAGCACGGCCAGCAGCACCCCGCAGGCGGTCCCGACCGCGGTGTTCAGCGGGAGGTCGGGCGAGCTCGCCACCCGCGGCGGGTCGGCCTGGTTCATCAGCATCACGCGGACCCCGGTCTCGGACCGGTGCGCGCGGCCGTACTGCACCAGCGCCCCGGCCGCCGCGTTGGCGAACCCCGCCGCGTCCGCCGCGTCGGCCGCGGACCCGGTCAGCCTGATCAGCGGGGTGTCCGGGGACGTGGCGACCTGGATGTGCGGCTGCGCGTGGGCCGCCACCGACACCGGCAGCGAGGACGCCAGGGCGAGCGTCTCGGGCAGCAGGGCGAGCCGTCCGTACGCCTGGGCGTAGTTCCCCGCCCGGGTCCCGTCGTCACCGTCGGCCATCACGATCACGTGCGCGACCGCCGTGTAGCCAGGGGTCTGGACGAGGTACGCCCCGGCCCCCGCCGCCGTCCCCGCCAGCACGATCGACGCGGGCGGCAAGGACCGCCTGGCGAGCTTCCTCAATGAATGCCAATTCTGGGGCATCTGGTTCCCTTTCGTCCCGCTGCCGGGGTCGCCCGGACGGCACCGTGCCCCGCCGGTACAGATCGGCCAGGCGAGCCGCGCCGGTCGCGATGGAGTAGTGCCCGACCACGGGCGGCGGCTCCGCCCGCTCGGAGGGAGACCGCAGGGCCCGGTCGCGGAGCGCGACCTCCCAGACCGGGAGTTGCGCGGGGAGCCGGCACGCGCCGGGGGCCATCTCGGCGGGGACGTCGTCCAGCGCCGGGCAGGTCGAGTACAGCACCGGGAGCCCGGAGGCCAGCGCCTCCAGCACGCCCAGGCCGAACGTCTCCTGCGTGGACGGCGCCGCGAACACGTCCATGGCGGACAGCGCGTCCGCCACGTCGCCCGTCCCGCCCATGAAGACGACCCGCGCGGCGGCGCCCGTGCTGCGGGCGAGGGCCTCCAGCCGCTCCCGCTCCGGGCCCGCCCCGGCGATCAGCAGCCGTCCGGCCGGGAGCCGCGCGAACGCCTCGATCAGCAGGTCGAACCGCTTGGACGGGACCAGTCGCCCGACGGCGCCGGCCACGTGCTCGTCCGGCCCGATGCCGAGCCGCGCGCGGACGCGCGCCCGGCCCGCGGCGTCGAAGGCGAACGCCGCCGCGTCGATGCCGTTGGGGACGACCACGACGCGCGAGCGGGGCACGCCCCAGTCCTCGAGCCTGCGCGCCACGGTCGGCGAGACGGCGACGGTCGCGGTCCCGAGCCGTTCGGTGGCGCGGTACAGCGCCCGCACGCCCGCCGTCGTCGGGCGCCCCTCGATCTGCCCGTCGCCGAGGGAGTGCTCCGTGGCGATGATCCTCGGCACCCCGGCGAGGCGGGCCGCGATCCGCCCGTACACGCAGGACCGGTAGAGGTGGGTGTGGACGACGTCGTACCGGCCCCGGCGGATCAGCCGGACCAGCCTCGGCAGCGCCGACAGGTCGCGGTTGCCGCGCATGCCGACCTCGTGCACCGGGACGCCCGCGGCGCGGACGGCGCCCGCGAGCTCCCCCGCGGGCGTCAGCGTCGCGACCTCGCACGGCACCGGGAGGTGCCGCAGCAGCGCCAGAAGCTGCCGCTCGGCGCCGCCATGGTCGAGGCCGGTGATGATGTGCAGCACCCGGGGCCCGCCCGGCGCGGTTCCGCCCGTCATACCCGGCTTCTCCATTGCAGCTCGTGCCGGACGACCTTCGCCCGCAGGCGGAGCCGGTGGTCGCGCTCGCCGATGTAGGTGCGGGCGAGGGCGTGCCGGGACGCCTCGGGGGGACGGATGGCGCACGCGTAGTCGTATCCGGCGGCCCGCACCGCCTCCACCTCGCGGGCGCCCGCGTCGCCGTACGGGTAGGCGAACCCCGTCACCGGACGGCCGAGGATCGCCTCCAGGTCGGCGCGGCTGCGGCGCAGCTCGTCGTGCAGGACGTCGTCGCCGACGCCCGGCAGCGACACGTGCGCGTGGCCGTGCGAGGCGACCTCCATGCCCGCGTCCGCGACGGCGCGGAGCTGGTCCGCCGTCATCAGCGGCTTGCGCGGGCCCTCGTCCCAGACGTTGGCCGACCCGGCGTGCCCGCTGACCATGAAGACGGTGGCGCCGAAGCCGTGCCGGACCAGCAGCGGGACGGCCCTGGTCACGAAGTCGGCGTAGCCGTCGTCGAAGGTCAGGCCGACCAGCCCGCGGCTGTGGCCGGCGGCGTGCGCCTCCAGGAGCTCCCGCATGCTCACCCCGCGCAGCCCCACCGACCTGAGCCACTCCAGTTGCCGGGCGAAGCGGGCCGGGGACACCGTCACCAGGTGCGGGTCCTCCTCGTACCGGTCCACCGAGTGGTACATCAGGACCAGCGGCATCGGCACCACCGGCTCGATCACGGACACGGGCGTCACGGGTGTCACGGGCGTCCCCCCTGGGGCTCTCGGTCGGAATGGGCAAGCCGGCCGCGGCCGAACGCGGCGAGGGCGGCGGCGAAGACCGAGGCGACCGCACCGCCGCCCGCCGCCAGCAGGACGAGCGGCGCGACCCGTCCGCCGAGGGCGTCCGCGACGAGCAGGCCCACCCCGCACGCCCCGGCCGCCGCCGCCAGGACCTTCGCGATGTCCGCGGCGACGGGGCCGAGCGCGAGCGGCGCGACGCGGGCGCGCACAGCGGCCAGCATGAGCACGGCGGAGACGGTGATCCCGGCGGCGTTGGCCGCGGCGAGCGCGAGCGTGCCCGCGAACCCGACGCCGGCCGCGCCCACCAGGACCGTGACGGCCAGGCCCACGGCGAGCGCGCGCGCCGGCTCCCACATCGGGCGGCCCCGCGCAAAGAACGCCCGCGCCGCGACGCCGACCATCGCCTGGCCCCACAGTCCGAGCGTGTACACGCGCAGGATCAGCGCGGTGCGGTGCGCGTCGTCGGGGGTGAACCGGCCGTGCTCGAACAGCAGCGCGACGATGGCGGGCGCGAACGCGATCAGGTACGCGGCGGCGACCAGCACCACGCCGCTGACGATCACCAGGTCGGCCTCGACCCGGCGGCGGACCCGGTCGGTGTCGCCGCTCGCCGAGCTGCGCGCGAGCCGCGGGAACGTCACCGTCACCACGAGCAGGGACAGCACCATCGGCACCTGCGCGACCTTCTGCGCGTAGTTCAGGCAGGAGATCGAGCCCTCGGCGAGTCCCGCGCCGAGGAACCGCTCGACGAAGACCTGCGCCTGGCGGACGACCGTGTAGACGACGATCGGGGCGATGGCGGCCAGTTCGAGCGCGGGCACCGCCGCCGCCTTGGCCGCCGCGGTGGCCGCGCCCAGCGGCAGGTTCGGCAGCGCCTTCGGCACCGACCGCACGCAGGTGATGAACGCGGGCGTCTGCACGGCCACCATGAACAGGCCGCCGCAGGCCACGCCCAGCGCCGCGGCGGTGACGCCGAGCGTGCTCGCGCAGAGCGTCAGCATGGCCAGGATCCCGGCGTTGTAGGCGAGGTAGATGGCCGCCGGAGGCCCGAACCGGTGGTGCGCCCGGAGCGTCGCGCTCATGAACCCGGCCACCCCGAACGTCAGCACGGTCAGCGCCGTCAGCCGGACGCAGCGGACCGCCGGGCCGGGCTCGGCGAGGCCGGGTGCCAGCGCCCGCACCAGCCACGGCGCGGTCAGTACGGTGAGCACGGTGACCGCGGCCAGCCAGGCGGCGAGGCGCGGCAGCGCCGAGGACACCAGCGGCCTGATCCCGCCGCGGTCCCCCAGCAGCCGGGTGACGGCGGGCACCATCACCAACGCCATCGCGTCCTCGATGAGCAGTGGCGAGACCGTCTCGGGGATCGTCCAGGCGACCAGGAACGCGTCGGTGTCGCCGCTGGCCCCGAACAGGTGCGCCATCACCAGGTCGCGGACGAACCCGAGCCCGGTGCCGCCCGCGATCAGCACGCCGGACAGCAGCGCCGCGCGGCGGATGGACCGTCCCGGCGCCCGCTCCGGGGCCGCCTCAACGCTGGTCATCGGCGCCCCGTCCAGCGTCTCCCGCGGCGCGGCGGGGCTTCGGCAGGACGTACACCGGGCGGCGGGGCTTCGGCAGGACGTACACCGGGCGGCGCGGGACGGGCCGGACGCCCGTCCCGCGACCGGGCCCCGGCAGGGCGCGCGAGCAGGCCAGCCCGAGCATCACCGAGGCGAGGACGCTGCTCGGCCCGCCCAGGTCGGAGTACAGGAAGTCGACGACCATCCAGGTCATGAACCCGACGCCGAGCAGCCACAGCGGGTCGCGGACGGCCCGGCGCCGCCACAGGCCGTACAGGACGGCGGCCGGAAGCACGCAGAAGGCGGCCAGTCCCAGGATCCCCTGCTCGGAGAGGATCAGCAGGTACTGGTTGTGCGGGGAGAGCAGCGGCTGGCGGACGTAGCCGTTCACGTTGTCGGCGGTCTCGCTGCCGGAGGAGAGCTGGAGGGGGGCGTAGCCGTCGCGGAAGCCGGCGAAGTTCTTCACCCCGACCCCGGTCAGCGGATGGTCCCGCCACATCGCGATCGCGGTCTCCCAGAGGCTGTAGCGGTCGCCGACCGACTGGTCCGGGGCGTGCACCGAGGCCGCGATGGACCGCGTCCTGTCGGCGACGGTGTGCGACCCCCAGCCGAGCCCGCCGACCAGCGCCACCGTGAGGGCCGCGGCGCACGCGGCGGTCCGGAGGGCCGTCATCCGGTCGAACAGCAGCGCCATGACCAGCAGCGCGATGCCGACCGCGACCCAGCTCCCGCGGCTCAGCCCGGCCGCGAGGCCCGCGGCCGGCACCGCCGCCGCCGCCACCGCGGCCAGGCGGGCGCGTCCACGCGCGACCAGCGCGAACGCGACCGCGATGACCATCGCATAGCCGGCCACGGTCGACATGGCCATGACGTCGATGGCCCCGAAGGTGCCGACCGCCCGCACCGGGCGGCCCTCGAACGACGCGCCGGTCCCGGTCAGCGCCTGCCACAGCCCGTACCCGGACTCGATCAGCCCGGCGGCGAGCACCGCCCCGCAGACCACCTGGACGTCGCGGCGGTCCCGGACCACGGCCACGACGGCCACCGGCACCAGCACGAAGATCTGCGCGTTCCGCACGAACCCCGGCAGGCTGGCGGCGATGTCCTGCGAGCACAGGGTGGTCAGCCCGAGCGCGACGGTCAGCGGCCCGAACAGCAGCGCCGTCCCGCGCGGCAGCGTGCACCGGCCGGCGACCACGAGCAGGCCGGCGAGCGCCACCAGCAGGGTGCCGGCCACGTCCCCCGCGGTGATGTGGAAGTCCGCGCCGAAGTCCGCGGGGCCCGGCGGCACGCACACCGCCAGCACGGTGGCGGCGGCCGTCCAGCTCGGGCGGAACCCGCGCACGCAGCGGTCGCGGAGGAACCGGGCCGCCCGGAGTCCGGGCCCGGCCGGGCCGTCACCGGCGGGCCCGGCTTCGGGGGCGGGGACGGCACCGTTGGCCGGCACGGCCCCGGGGGCGGGCGCGGGCTCGCGGACGGGGAACGGCGGGCCGCTCACCCGCTCTTCCTCATGAGCACGACTCGGAGGGTCATGAGCAGGACCTTCAGGTCGCCGGTGAAGGTCCAGGTGTCGATGTAGTGGTTGTCGAACCGGGCGCGCAGGTCGATGGAGGTGTCGCCGCGCAGGCCGTGCACCTGCGACCAGCCGGTCATGCCGCCGCGCACCCGGTGCCGCAGGGTGTAGCCGGGGCAGCTCTCGGAGAACGACTGGACGAAGTGAGGACGTTCGGGACGGGGCCCCACCAGGCTCATGTCGCCGCGGACCACGTTCCAGAGCTGCGGCAGCTCGTCCAGGCAGGTGTCGCGCAGGAACTTGCCGATGGCGCCCATCCGCTCGTCGCCGTCCACGTTCCACCGGGTCTCGGCCTCGTGCTCGTCGGCGGGCCGGAGCGTCCGGAACTTCAGGAGCACGAACTCCTTCCCCTTCAGGCCGATGCGGCGCTGCCGGAACAGCACGCCCGGCCCGGTGTCGACCCGGACCGCGACCGCGCAGCCGATCAGGACGGGCAGCAGCAGGACGAGCGCGGCGAGGGCGACGGCCACGTCGAAGACCCGCTTGAGCGGGCGGCCGAGCCCGCCGTGGCCGGGCGCCGGCAGCCAGACGAAGGGGGTGCCGGCGAGGTGGTCGACGCGGGCGCCGGTGACGGCGAGCGAATCCGCCGGGGAGAGGACGAGCAGGGTTTCACAGCACAATCCGGAGCAAATTCGTACGATGGCGTCGACCCAGCGCCGTTCCACCTCTTCGGCGGCGATGACGACCGTCCGGACCCGATGGTCCTGCATGATCCGGTAAATCTCGTCGCACCCGCCGAGCACCGGCATTTCCGCGGGAACGTCCGCGGCCGGGAATCCGGTGTCGATGCACCCCACGGGCTGAAGTCCGAATTCGCCGCGCTGGCGCAGAATTGCGGCCACGTGGGCGGAGACGGGACCATTTCCGATAACGAGGGCGCGGCGGCGCTTCGCCCGTCCCGACCGGACCGCCCCGAGCACCGCATAGGAGAGCGCACGGCCGGAGAGGGCGATCGCGCAGCCGGCGGCGGCGCCCACCAGCCAGAGCAGGGCGGCGCCTGCGGCGCCCGCGTGGCCGGCGATGCGCGGCGCCGTGTCTAGGGCGGCCACGACCAGGGCGAGGACGGCCATCTGAGGCGCCAGCGACCGCAGCTCCTTGAACAGCGACGGGCTCCGCGGCGGCCGGTAGCCGCCGTCCCGGAGGTTGAGGCCGACCACGCCGAGGGCGCCGAGCACCGGACCTGCCGGGCTCTGCACGTCGCTCACCACGACGTACACCGTCGCGGCGGCCACCCCGTCCAGCCCGGCCAGGCCCGCCGGATACCCCCAGCCGTAGGCCAGCCGCACGAGGGCGCGGCGCCGGTGCGGCGGCCGGCGCGGGGAACGGGGGCGGCGAGCGCGCTGCGGGCCGCGCGGGCTCGTGGCCTCGGCCGCCGCCCGGGTCCCGGCGGCTCCGCCCGGCCGCCCGGCCGCGACGGCGGGCTCGCTCAGCCCCTGGGCTCCCACTCGCTGGTCCTTTCGAGGACGGAACCGCCGGCCGATGAGCCCCGCAGACAAGAGCGGAACTAAAGACCGTCAGGTCAATTCGATATCGACATTTCCGGCCCGGCCGAAGAATCCGCGCACACCGATCAAGTCGGCGCGGAGCGGCCGTGGTCCTCTTACCGCATCTCCAGCATGGCAGAGCACAACCGACGCTCCGCGCGACTTTGACTATCACCTTGACAAGCTTGATCAAGCGCGGTGAATTAATTAGGACGGAATTGCCGCTGCTACAGGGACAGCCAGCAGTACAGGCGCATTCCGTTCTGATGGGCCCGGCGGGCCAGGCCGCGGAGCTCGCGCAAGAGGAGTTCCAGCTCGACCGGGTCGGCGGCGCCCCAGAACTCGTCGGTGCGCGCCCAGGGCCCGGCCACGGCCGCGAGCCGGTCGTCGCCGGCCGTGGCCAGCGCGGTGGAGAACTCGTCGGTCACGGTCATCACGCCGCGGTCGGGGTGGAGCGCCACCTCACCGGCGTGCAGCGGGCGCCGGGTGATCTCGTCGTAGGACCGCCCGGTCAGCAGCGACTCCAGCCTGCCGAGCTGCGCGCAGACGTCGATCTTGGTCACCACGAAGTCCTTGGCCGGGCACCCGGGCGGCGGGCAGCCCGGACCGCCGGGCCACCCGGCGACCTGCGCGGCCTCGTCGTCGGACACCGCGCTGAAGTAGTCGAACAGGACCCCCATGCGGGGAGACTGCCAGACCCGCGGCCTCGGTTCGTCCTGAACTTGGGATCGGTCGCGCAAACCTTGGCGCGTCCGGGACGGATCATTCGATGCGCTGGTGCCGGCCGGTGAGTTCGAGCAGCCGGTCCACCACGCGCGCGGCGGCGGCGCCGTCGTCGTGGGGGCAGAACGTCTCGGCGAACTCGGTCAGCAGGCCGGACGACTCGGCGCCCGCCCCGTCCAGGTCGGCCAGCGCCTCGACCAGCTCGCCGGACGTCCGCAGGATCGGCCCGGGCGGGGTCGCGGTGAGGTCGAGCTCCAGGCCACGGATCTCGTCGCGGTAGGCGTCCAGGTCGTGGGCGAACAGCAGGATCGGCTTGCCCAGCCCGGCGAAGTCGCACATCGCCGAGGAGTAGTCGGTGACGAGCGCGTCGGCGGCCAGATACAGCTCGGTGACGTCGGGGTAGCGGGTGACGTCCAGGACGAACGACTCGTGCCCGGCGGGGATCGGCGCGTTCAACAGGTGGTGGCTGCGCAGCAGCAGCACCGTGTCCTTGCCGAGCGCCGCCGCGGCCTCATCAAGATCGAGGCCGAGGCGGTGCCGGTCCAGCCCGCCGCTCGTGGTCTGCAAGTGGTCGCGCCACGTGGGCGCGTACAGGACGGCGCGTTTGCCGTCGGGCAGGCCGAGCCGCGCGCGGACGCGGGCCCGGATCCGGTCCCGGTCCGGGCCGTGCGCCAGGTCGTTGCGCGGGTAGCCGGTCTCCAGGATCTCGCCCCCGTAGCGGAAGGCGCGGCGCATGGTCTCGGTGCTGAACGGGTTCTGCGTGAGGAGCAGGTCCCAGCGGGCCACGTCGTCGGTCAGCTCGCGGAGCCGCTGGTCGCGGCGCTCCATCCGGGACCAGTTCATGTCGAACCCGACGCTCTTGACCGGCGTCCCGTGCCAGGTCTGCACGTAGAGCTGGCCGATCCGCTTCCGGTAGGTGGTCGGCTGCGCGACGTTGTTGACCACGATCTCGGCCGCGGCGGTCGCCTCGTAGTACTCGCGGCCGTGCCGCTGCACCGTGCGCGCCCCGGAGGGAGGGCGGAAGTGCTGGTCGCCCATCACCCACACCAGCTCGTGGCCGGTGTCACGCCGCCGGAACTCCTCGTACAGCGCCTTGGGATTGCAGGAGTACTGCCAGCCGAAGTAGCTCTCGAAGACGATGAGGTCACGGCGCGGACGCCGCAGGAACACGGGGTACTCGCGCTCGCACAGCAGCCGCTGCGCGTAGGGGCCGCGCTCGTCGTCGGGCCGGGCTACGCGCGCGCTGAGCTGGAGCCCCTCGCCGCCGCGCGCGGGCCACAGCCGGTAGTTGTGCGCGGCGACGTCGCGTCCCGGCGGCAGGCCCGCCAGGCAGCCGCGGCGGACGGTCACGCCGACCTCGGCCCCGGACGCGTCGGCGGCCTGCACGTCCCAGGTGCCGGAGGCCAGCGGCAGCGTCCCGGCGAGCGTGGTGATCGCCGCGAGGTCGAGCCGGGCCTCGAAGCGGGCGTCCCCGGCCCAGCGGAGCGGGAACGCGTGCCGCACCCCGGTGCGGCGCCGCCGCAGCACGAGCCGGTCCGGCACGGCGGACGCCCCCGCGACGGGAGGCGGGGCGATGGGGACCGTCGGGGCGTCTGGAAGGCTCGCGGCGCGTCCCCCCGTGTCGGGCACACCGGCGCCGTGTTCGCCCGTCTCGGGCCCAGCCGGGCCGGGCGTCGCCGTCGGGACGGGGTACTCGCCGGAGATCACCAGGTGGTCGCCGTCCCAGGCCAGGTCACGGACCATGAGCTGCGGGACGCCCTCCAGCAGGGTCAGGTTGCCGTAGCGGGTGCGGGTCAGCATGACCTCCCGGCCCGCCACGGCGTGCGCCGACTCGGCGAGGTCCTCGGAGGCCGCCAGCCGGAGCTTCCGGCCGCGCGCGTGCAGCCACAGGTCCCAGTGCATGCGGTCGTGCGCGTCGTCCATCGGCTCGTCCGGTACCAGTTCCGCCAGAGGCAGCCGGAACCGGAACGTCGTCGCGCCGCCGTCGCCCACGTCGTGGCGCACCGGGATGGTGGTCTTGGTGCCCCGTTCCCTGGACGCGAGCGTGACGGTGTCGTCGCCGGACGTCGCGCCCGTCACCGAACCGGTCAGCTCCAGCACGTCGCCGTCCAGGCGGTGCCCGGTCACCAGGGCCTTCACCTGCCGGAAGCGGAGCACGACCCCCTGGTCGTCCGTCTGCACCACCTGCACGCGGACCCGTCCGGACAGCGAGCGGAGGCGCGGCCACTGCGCGGCGGCACCGCACCGCTCGACGGGCGCGGACAGGCGCAGCCGGTCGCGACCCCTGCCGACCCGGACGGCGGCGTGCAGCCGCCAGTCGGCGTTCTTCCAGCCGGGCACCGACTTCAGCGCGGCGGGATCGATGTCGACGGCGAAGCCCGACCCGTCGTAGCAGGCGGCGGGCTGCCCTGAGTTGGCGGTCACCTCGGGCCGGACGGCACGGCGCACCCGCAGCCTGTGGCGGCGCCGCGTCCGGGCGTGCTGGAGCCAGACCTCGATGCCGTCGTCCGGGGTCATGTCGAGCCCGCGGATGTAGGCGTGGCCGGTCAGGCACAGCACGCCGTCCGGCCGCCAGGCGATCTCGTCGACCTGGGCGTGCAGCCGCAGTTCGCCGGTGAGGTCGTAGACCGAGTCCGGGATCGCCCGGACGGGGTCGTCGCGGAACGGGTGGCCCGCGTACCGGCGGCGGCGCAGCAGGCCGCCCGTCCGGACGGGCGTCACCGGCAGCCCGGTGCGCTCGTACTCCAGGACGGCCACCAGGTCGGCGGGCCGGTTCTCGCGGGCCAGGTGGTACTTCAGCCGCTTGATCGCCGGCAGCCGGGCCAGGAGCGCCGGCTCCACGTCCTGGAGGTAGCGGCCGACCATGGCGCACAGCCGGTTCCGGTAGTCGGCGTCGCCCTGCTCGGCGACGTCGATGAAGATCGACAGGTCGTCGTCCAGGGTGGTGAGGTCGTAGGCGTCCTTGAGCGCGGGCGCCGCCTCCCGCAGGAAGCCCGACACGCTACGGATCGAGGCGACCCGGTCCTCAAGGTTGGACGCCTCGGTGCGCCTCTGCGTGATGGACCGTTCACCTGCCTGCCGCTGCCGGTAGTGGTAGACGACCTCGCGCAGCACGTCCACGCTCTCGGCCAGGACGTGGGCGGGCAGGGTGACGGGCGCGTCCTCGTACGCGCCCGCGGGGAACGTGAAGCCGTGCGCGTCCCAGAACGTCCGGCGGAAGACCTTGTTCCAGGCCGTCCGGTCGTGCAGCAGCTCGCGGTCGCGGGTGACATGCGTGCGCAGCCGGGTAGCGCCGAACGCCTCGCCGTAGAACTTCGCCCGCTTGGAGCGCTCGGCGTTGAACACGCGCACGTCCCCGCTGACCAGATCGGACCCTGTCTCCTTCAGCGAACCGACCATCCGTTCATAGGCGTAGCGCGGGACGACGTCGTCGCTGTCTGCGAACGCCAGGTACTCGCCCGTCGCGTGCAGCGCCCCGGTGTTACGGGCCGGTCCGAGCCCCTGGTTCTCCTGCTGGACGAGGACGAAGCGCGCATCCCGCGCCGCCTGCTCCTCAGCGATCAGCACGCTGCCGTCCGGCGACCCGTCATCGACCATGACGACCTCGATGTCGGTCAGGGTCTGCCCGGCCAGCGACGCCAGGCACTCCTCCAGGTAGTCCTCCACGTTGTAGAACGGGACGACGATGCTGAGCTCGGGTGACATGGGCGCTGCCTCCAGTCGAAGGTGGTTGGGGTCGCGTGCCGACGGCCCGGGTCGCGGGCCGTCAGCTGAGGAAGGCGAACAGCTCCTCCCAGCGGCCGGCGACGGCGTCCGGCGCGAAGCGCTGCACCGAGGCGCGGGCGGCGCGGCCCATCTTCCGGCGCAGCTCCGCGTCGTCCATGAGCCGGAGCAGGCAGGCGGCGAACTCGGTGGTGTTGCCGGCCGGGACGACCAGCCCGTCCACCCCGTGGGTGATCAGCTCGCCGATGCCCGGGGCGCAGTCGAAGGCCACGCACGGCAGCCCGTACGCCATCGCCTCCAGGATCGCCATCGGGAACCCCTCCTCGCGGGAGGTGAGCGCGAAGACCGACCCGGCGCACAGCGCGGTCTCGATGTCGCGGGTCGGGCCCGGCCACTGCACGCTGCCGGTGAGGCCGAGCTCCTCGGTCATCCTGGCCAGCCGCCGCTCCTCCTTCCCGTCGCACTTGTCGGAGCCGTGCACCCGCAGCGTCCAGCCGGGACGCCGCGGCGCGACCTTCGACCAGGCGTCCAGCAGCAGGTCCTGGCCCTTGTCGTAGTCGAGGCGGCCGAGCCGCACGACGACCGGCGCGTCCAGTTCCGCGTGCCGCGCGGGCACGACGTGCAGCGCGTTGGGGATGAAGTCGGCGTTGGCCATGCCGTCGCGCGCGAACGCGTCGGCGTCGGCGAGGGTGAGGGTCAGGAAGCGGTCGGCGTCCGCGAAGTGCCGCAGGACGCGGTCGTGCCGGCCGGCGAGGCGGCACGCGGCGTGCGACTCGTGCACCATCCCGATCACCTTGAGGTGGCCGGGCGCCGCCCGCCGGACCCATTCCATCGCCCAGACCTCGGCGACGATCACCATGCCGCCCGGCCGCGCCGTCCGCAGCAGCGCCGCGAGGCCCGCCGCCCCGCGCAGCCGTTCGGAGCGGAGCCGGCGGGCGCGCGGGCTCGTCAGGTCGCGGAGCCCTTTCGGCTTCCAGCCTCCGCCGGGGAAGTGCGGGTGCAGGACGGTCGTCGCGTAGGGGAAGTCCGCGCCGTGGTCGTGGGTGCGCTTCGGATGCATGATCCCGACGACGTGGACGCGGTGGCCGCGGCCGGTGAACAGGCGGGCCATGAAGTGCGCCCAGGTCTGCACGCCGCCCAGCACCTCGACGTTGTTGCAGACGAGGAAGAGGTCGCGCCCGCCGTCCATATCGCCCCCTCCTGCCGCACGCCCATCACAGTGGACATGGACATTTCGAGGGTGAAACTAACCGGGAATAGGCATAACGGAAAAACATTTTAGGCCGCCTTGGAGTGACATACCTCGCACCTTCCGATAAAACCGGAATCACACGGCCACCGGGCGCACAGGTAAAGAAATGGTAAGGAGCGGTGGCGAACACGGTATTCCGGCCCGGCGGTGCCTACGCTCCGGCGGAAGTGATCGGAGTGCTCATGCTGCGTCGCGTTCTCACCCGGGAGTCGCGCCTGGCCGCCAGGGCCGCCACGGCGGCGGCGCGCGAGGCGCGGCGGTTGCGCGCGAGGTGCGCGCGTTCGGCACTGCGCGTCCTGCCGGTGGCGACGATCGAGGAGCTGGTCGTCCAGGACGGTGTGTCGCTGAACGTGCGGGTGCGCCTGCCGCGCTCGGCCGGACCGCGGCCGATCACCGTCCACCTCGTCCTGACCAGGGACGGGCACGAGCACTCCGTCCGGCTGCACCGGGACGGGCCGCGCTCGGCCGCGACCGCCCTGAACCTCGCGGCGCTCGCCGACCCCGGGCCCGGCAGGTGGCTGCTGCACCTGCGGCTGCGGCACGTCGACGGCGGGGCGAGCCGCCATCCGGTCTACGGGCCGCCGCCGCGCCGCCCGTCCGGCGGCCCGACCCGCGCCGCCGCCCGCTGCCCCGACACCGGGACCGGGTACGTCCTCGGCGCCACGACGCGCGGGCGGACGTCGCTGACCCTCACCCCGGCCACGCCGCGCGCCCAGGTCACCAGGGTCGTGACCGGCTGGGACGGGGTGACCGTCTCCGGCCGGCTGATCGCCGCGGGCCGGCCCGGCCCCGCCGTCGTGGAGATGGTCCACCGGGACGGGCGGACCCGGCTGCCCGTCGTGCTGGGCGAGGGCCGCTTCACCTTCACCGTCCCCGGCGAGGCGATCACGGCGGCGCCCGAATGGCGGTTCACCCTCGCGGTCGACGGTGCGCCCGCGCTGCCGGTCGGCCGCTACCTCGACGGCCTGCGGCGCCCGGACCGGGCGATCCGCTACCCCGCCCGGCTGATCCACACCGCGGCGGGCCGGCCGCCGCTGCGCGTCCGGCCGCGCTACTCCGCCCGTGGCCGGCTGCTGCTCACCCGCTCCGTTCCCGAGGAGACCGCGTGAAGATCACCTACCTCGTCACCTCGGCCGACGCCGCCGGCGAGGCCGAACAGGCCGCGCTGGAGCAGGCCCGGCGGCTCCGCGCCGGCCACGACGTCCGGATCCTCGGCATCGTCGAGGCGCGGGCCGGCGGCGCGGCGGCCGTCGACCCCGGCGTCCTGGTCACGGCCGCCCCCGCCACGCTGGCGCTGGCCGTGCGGATCGCGCCCCCGGCCACCGCGCTGGTGCACCAGACCGGTCTGGCCCCCGAGACGTGGACGGCGCGGGACGAGCCGCTGCTGGCGTCCGCGCCCCGGCTCGACCTGCTGATCACCGCCACCGAGCACGCGGCGCGCTGGTTCACCGCCTCGCTGGGCGCCGCCGCGCCGCTGGTCGAGGCCGTCCCCTGGGCGCTGCCGCCGGGGCCCCGGCTGCGCTCCTCGCTGGCCGCCCGGACGGTCGTGCTCGCCGACCGGCTCACCAAGGACGGGCGCGCGGGCGACGCGATCCGCGCGTTCGCGTCCATCGCGGACCGGTTCCCGGACTGGTCCCTGCGGATCTTCGGGGACGGGCCGGCCCGGCGGAGCCTGGCCCGGCTGGTCGAGTCACTGGATCTCCAGGACCAGGTGCACCTGCTCGGCCCGGCGCCGTGCCTGGCCGACGAGATCGCCAAGTGCAGCGTGCGCGTGGTGACCGGGGCGTCCGCCGGTTCCGGACGGGCCCGGGCCGAGGCGTTCGCCGCCGGGGTGCCGGTGATCGCCTACGCGCACCCGGGCGCCGGGGAGCTGGTCTCCCACGGCGTCAACGGCCACCTGGTCCAGCCCGGCGTCGCCGCGCTGGCCGCCGGGCTGGCCGGGCTGATGGGCGACGAGACGACCCGGTTGCGGCTCGGCATGGACGCGCTCATCACGGCGCGGTCCCTGACCGCCGAGCGCGACACCGCCCGCCGGGCCGAGCTCTTCGCGCGCGCGCTCGCGGCGCACGAGGGGGCCGCGGACCGCCTGGCGGCGCACACCGCCCGGACGGTCGGCGGCTTCGTCCCCGCAGTACACGCCCGCCAGGGCGAACGGCTCGTCCAGCTAAGGAACGACCTCGGCCCCCATGACGTCGCCCGCCTCAACCTGGAGACCGTCACGGAGGCTCTGCGCGACGGGAATGTTCCCTTCCTGGTGCTGCGGGACCGCGGGCTCAGACATCGCGTCGCGGTGACGGAGGACCACAGGGCCGAGGCACTGGCCGTACTGGCCCGCCACTACGGCGAGGAGCCGGTGTACGCGCAGCCGCTCAAGGCGGCGCCGGGCACGCCGCCGTCCGGTCCGGTCGGCGACGTCGAGAGCTGGCCGGTCCCGGGCGGGCTGCGGATCTTCCACGTCATCGCGCCGACCACCCGGACGCTGGAGTTCGGCGAGGACCACGGCTGCGACCTGGAGTTCTGGGCGGTCACGGCCGACGGGGGCCGCGTCCCGCTCCGGCCCACCCTGATCGGGAACGCCGTGCCCGCCGAGGCGCTGCGGCCCGCCGACCTCACCGTGGGCGAGCGCGCCTATCCCTCGCTGGAGGCGTTCACCCGGCCGCTCGCCGACGACGTGACCTTCCCCATCGACGCCGTCTACACCTGGGTGGACGGCGCCGACCCCGCCTGGCTGGAGCGCAGGCGGGCCGCGCTCGGCAACGGACCGGAACCCGCCAAGGCCGACGGCGGCGAGAGCCGCTACAGCAGCCGCGACGAGCTGCTGTACTCGCTGCGGTCACTGGCGATGCACGCGCCCTGGATCCGGCGCGTCTGGATCGTCACCGACCGGCAGACACCGCCGTGGCTCGACACGGCCCACCAGGACGTGACCGTCGTCGACCACCGCGACGTCTTCGCCGACCCGGACGCGCTGCCCACCTACAACTCGCACGCGATCGAGACCCGGCTGCACCACATCGAGGGGCTCGCCGAGCATTTCCTCTACCTCAACGACGACTTCTTCCTAGGCCGGCCGCTCACGCCCGCGCACTTCTTCCACTCCAACGGGCTGACCAAGTTCTTCCCGTCCTCGACCACCATTCCCATGAGCCCCCGCACGGGGAAGGACGCGACCTGGCTGGCCGCCGCGAAGAACAACCGCGCCCTGATCGAACGCGAATTCGGCCGTACTCCCGTCCAGGCGCTCAAGCACGCCCCCTACGCCCTGCGGCGCAGCGTGCTGAACGAGATCGAGCGGCGGTTCCCCGAAGAGGTCGCCGCGACGGCGCGCAGCAGGATCCGGTCCACCGAGGACATCTCCCTGGTGTCGTCGCTCTACCACTACTACGCGCTGTGCACCGGGAAGGCGGTGCCCGGATCGCTCTCGGTGGACACCGTCCCGCTCAGCCACAGCACCAGCATGCCCACGCTCACCAGGCTGCTGACGCTGCGCGACCGCGACGCGTTCTGCCTCAACGACATGGCGTCGGGCGACCTGACCGAGACGCAGAAGTGGCGGGCCACGGTCGGCTTCCTGGGGAGCTACTTCCCGATCCCGTGCGGCTTCGAGAAGTCGGCGGACGTGTCGCCGGACGTGTCGGTGGAGTCGGGGCGGACGTAGAGGGTCAGCCGCATCCGCTTGGCGGTCCAGCGTCCGACGCGATGCCTCAGTCCCGCCTTCCGCACCATCGCGACACGCTTGCGCATGAGCGCGACCACGCGACGGTTCCCGTTGATGCGGCGCACCACCCACACGCGGTCGGCGTTCCTCAGGCGGCGGGCCAGTTCCTTTCCGCCCACCTCACGGCCGTGAAGCGTCCCGTCATGGGCACCGGTACTGCGCTGGGCGATGTCCGACAACCCGGCGAACACCTGCGGGTACGCGCTGGAGAGCGACCTCATCCCGGACGGCGCCACCAGAAACGCGTCCCCGGGCCGCGCCTCGTCCTTGAGCACGCGCACGATCGGGGTGACGTCGTGCCACTTGCTGTCGGGCCTGCGAAGGGTCGGCTGGACGACCGCGGTCACCACCAGCAGGGCGAGCCCCACCGGGACCATGACCAGACGGGGCCGGACGGTCAGCCCCGCGCCCACCAGCAGGGCCACCGCCGGGACGCAGAACAGCAGGTATCGCGCCACGAACACGGGCTCGGCCAATGACGCGGCCAGCAACGCTGCCGGAGGGACGACCGCCCACGGCACGGTGACCCTGACCAACTCCCCGGCACGCGCGCGCACGAGCGCCACCGCACACAGCGCCCCCATCAGGACCACGGCCGCGACGCTTCCGGTGACTCCCCACACCGACGCCCATAGATGCGCCACGTCCGGATCGGGAATCCACTCGACCGCCGACCGCTGCCCCGACGCCACCCATGCCAGCGGCACCAGCAGCAGGCCCGCCACGACGACGCTCACCAGCCAGGCGAGCCGCACCCGCCACGTACGGCGGACGGCCACCACCGTGAGCAGATGCGCCGCCACCAGGAGGAAGCCGAAAATCTGTAGGGCCCCGACCGCCACGAGCAGCACGCCGTAGACCGCGAACCAGACGATCCCGCCTGAGCGGAGCGCGCGCACGAACGCGTACGTGGCGAGGACGGCAGCGCATGTCACCAGCGCATAGGAACGGGCCTCCAGGGCGTACTGGCTGACGACCGGCGTGCAGGCGAAGACCAGCCCCGCGAGCAGCCCGGCGGGCGGCCCCGCCAGGGACCGTCCCAGCGCGGCCAGCACCCCGGCCGCGACCACGGTCGCCGCCACCGACGGCAGCCGCACCGCCGTGGACGAGAAGCCGGCCACGTCCACGAACCAGTGCATCAGCAGGTAGTAGGCGCCGTGCACGGCGTCGACGTGCCGGAGCAGATGCAGGATTTGCGGTACCGAACGGCGCGCGACGTCCACCGTGGCGAGCTCGTCCGCCCACAGGGACGGCCGCCCGGTCCCCCACAGCCCCAGGAGCAGCGCGACCAGCGCGGGCACGCCCACCACCGCCCACCGCCGGCCACGCCCGTCCGGCGCCCGCGCATCGTCGCCGGCGACGGCGGCGGCGGCGGCGTCGCCCGGTTCGCGGCCGGTGCGGGAGTGCGGCTCGTCTCGCGGCTCCGGGCCGCTCTGCGTGTTCATCCGCGCTGCGGGGCGAAGAAGCGCTCGACGATCTCCTTGGCCGCGTTGCCCCGCTCGTATCCGCCGAAGCGCTCCGCGAACGCCCTGCGCGCGGGGCCGTACAGCTCGTCGAACGTGCGGTAGTCGCGCACGGCCGCGGCCAAGGCGTCCTGATCCTGGGCCACCGGGCCGGGCGCCTCGTGCGCGAGGTCGAAGTACGTGCCGCGCTGCCGCACGCGCTCCTCTAGTCCCGGCGTGTAGAAGAACATCGGCCGGTTCAGCAGCGCGTAGTCGAACATCACCGGCGCATGGTCGGTGACGAGCACGTCGGCCAGCAGCATCAGCAGGCACAGGTCCTGCACCTCGGAGACGTCGACGACCCGGCTGCCGGGGCCGTGTTTCCGCGCGTCGCGCGTCAGGAGCACGAATCCGTCTCCGAGCTGTTCGGCGAACCGCTCCGGATCGAGCGCCATCGCGTGCCGTCCGTCGACCGGGATGTAGAGGACGAGCGTGTCGGTGCCGTCCACGCCCAGCTCGTCCAGGACGGCGTCCAGGCGCTCCGAGTCGCCGCCCGTGACGAGCGCGTCGTTGCGCGGCTGCCCGACCGGCAGCGGCTCGGCCTTCGTCCGCAGCCCCGGAAGCAGCGTGCGCAGGTCGTGGTCGGAGCCGACGACGACGAAGTCGAACCGGTCGATCGACCGTTGCAGGCGGCGGCGCGCCGCCCGTGAGGCGAGCTTGGTCTCCGGCCGGTCGAACCCGACGAACTCGAACGCCGCGCCGTGCCAGGTCTGGATGTAGGTCGTCTCCGAGCGCTTCGCCAGATGCCCGGGGAGCCCGTGGTCGTCGATCCAGTACTGCGCGCGGGCCAGCGCCCAGTAGTACCCCCATGATGTGCGGCGGACCAGCCTGGCGTCCGTGGGGAAGCCGTCCCGCGAGCCCGCGTACGACCAGATCGCGTGAACGGGATGACCGTCCGCGCGGAGCCGCTCGTAGATGGCGCGCGGGCTGCCGCCGAACACCTGCCCCCGTCCGCTCTCGAAGACGACGCTGCCCTTACGGACCGGAAGCCGCGTGAGCACCTTCCTGTAGGCGAGGCGCTTGGCCCGGGTGCTCGTCCCCGCGCGCGCCAGCCGTCCGGCCTTGGCGCGCAACGCTCCGGACACCGCCAACGGCGGCGCCCGGAGCACACCGTGCGGAACGACCGTGACCTTCTCCGCCGCCGTGCACGCGCGCGCGGCCTCCGCCTCGGTGTCGGGCCACAGGCCGTGCTCCTCCAGGAAGTCGCGCCGGTAGAGCCGTCCGGTCGACGCGCCGTGCTGCGCGACCTTGCTGGTCTCCAGGGGGCCGATGTAGTCGCGGGTCGTGTGGTGGACGTCCAGCGCGCAGCGGCCGAGGGTGCGCTCACCGCATCCGGACACCACCTGCGCACCCGACCGTTCCGCCGTCATGCAGAGCGTCAGGCACGCGTGCCGGTCCAGGGTCTCCCCTGCGGCGAGGAACATGACGTAGGTCCCGGACGCCTCCCGACCGTCCCGCACGACCCGGACACGCTCCGTCCCCGCCAGCCGGTTCAGCACGGGCTCGCCGACCGTCCCGGCCACGACCGCCTCTATGGCGCCCAGGGTCTGGCCCAGCACGGACGCGACCGTGCGCAGCAGCTCCGCCCTCGCCCCGCCCGCTATGACGACCGAAACCGCGGGCGCCCGTCCATCTTGGTCATCCACTCCGCCAGCATCGGGTGCCCGTCATCGGCGGCCCGCCTGCGGCTGGCGGCCATGACTCCGATTTGACCGCCACCTGGCCCGATCGGCGCCCTGAACCGCCGTAGTGGATCGGCCGGTGCGGTGACGTGGTGATGTCCCTCGGGCTCCGGGCGGGCGGGCGGCCGTCAGATGAGTTCGGGCCGGTAGGCCGCCAGCCAGTCGCTCATCCCCAGGGCCTGTTCGAGGGGCAGGCGATCGCGCTGCATGCTCGCGTGCCCCAGTGGCCGGGCGAGCTGCGTGCGGACGGCGTCCAGGTCGAGGTAGGGGCGGGCGGGCGCGGCGGGATCGGCGGCGACCTCGGCGAGCCGGTCGCGGACGGCCTGCTCGTACCCGGGGTTCTGCGTGGCCGGGTAGGGGCTCTTGCGGCGCCGCACCACCGACTCGGGCAGCACGTCCGCGACGGCGCCGCGCAGCAGGCTCTTCTCCCGGCCGTCGTAGGTCTTGTGCGACCACGGGGTGTTGAAGACGTACTCGACGAGCCGGTGGTCGCAGAACGGGACCCGCACCTCCAGGCCGACCGCCATGCTCATCCGGTCCTTGCGGTCGAGCAGCAGGCGCACCATGCGGGTGAGGTGCAGGTAGCAGATCTCGCGCATGCGGCGCTCGTGCGGATCGGCGTCCGGCAGGTGCGGGACCTCCGTCAGCGCCTCGTGGTAGCGGTCGCGCTGGTACGTCACGGCCAGTTCGCGGAGCCGCGGGGAGAACAGCTCGAACGACTGCCCCAGCCCTGCCTGCGCCCACGGGAACTGGTCGGCCGCCACCGCCTTCGGGTCGTGGAACCAGCGGTATCCGCCGAACACCTCGTCGGCCGACTCCCCCGAGAGGGCGACCGTCGAGTGCCTGCGGATCTCGGCGAACAGCAGGTACAGCGAGGTGTCCATGTCGCCCATCGCCGGCGCGTCCCTCGCGCGCAGCACCGTGGCCATCGCCTCCGGCGAGGCGAGCTGGTCGTTGCCGAGCACGACGTCCGAGTGCTCGCATCCGACGTGCTTGGCCACGTCGTGCACGTACGGCCCGTCGGCGGTGTCGCGCATGTCGTCGGGGACGAAGCCGCCGGTCTCGTCGACGAAGTCGACGGCGAACGACCGCACCCGCTCATGGCCCAGCGCCTGGTCGGCCAGGGCGGTCAGCGCACTGGAGTCCAGCCCGCCGGAGAGCAGCGTGCACAGCGGCACGTCCGAGATGAGCTGGCGCTGGACGATGTCGTCCAGCAGTTCGCGGACGTGCCGGACGGTGGTCGGGATGTCGTCGGTGTGCTCGCGCGCGGTCAGCTCCCAGTAGCGGCGGTCCACCACGCCGCGGCGCGAGACGGTGACGGTGTGCCCCGGCACGACCTCGTGCATCCCGGCGAAGATGCCATGCCCGGGGGTCTTGGTGTTGGTGAGCAGCTCGACCAGGCCCTCCTCGTCGATCCGGGCGGTGAACAGCGGGTTCGCCAGGATCGCCTTGGGCTCCGAGCCGAACAGCACACCGTGCGGGGTCGGCGCGTAGTAGAGCGGCTTGATGCCCATGCGGTCGCGGCCGAGAAGGAGCTCCTCGCGGCGGGTGTCCCAGATGGCGAACGCGAACATGCCGTTGAGCCGCTCGACGAACTCGGCGCCCCATTCCAGGTAGGCGTACAGCACCACCTCGGTGTCGCTGCGCGTCCGGAAGCGGTGCCCCCGCCCTTCGAGGTCGCGGCGCAGCTCGTGGAAGTTGTAGGTCTCGCCGCTGTAGACGATCGTCGCGGGCCCGCGCGTCATCGGCTGGACGCCGCCGGCGATGTCGATGACGGCGAGCCGGCGGTGGCCGAGCGCGACGTGCCGGTCGATCCACAGCCCCTGGTCATCGGGGCCGCGCAGTGTCATGGTCCGTGTCATGTCCAGCGCGGTCGCGCGCTCGGCGGTGAGATCCCGGTCGTAGTCCACCCATCCGGTGATGCCGCACATGGACCCGTCCTCTCAACATATGCGTTCTACAGCTAACTCTCTTCCTTTACCTCGCCCAGCCCCGAAACAAACCTGAAACAAACCTCACCTCCCGGACCGGAGGGTCAGAAGGTGATGACCTGGCGGACGGCCTCGCCGGTGGCGAGGCGGTCGAAACCGGTGTTGACCTCGTCCAGGGTGAGGCGGTGCGACAGGAGGGCGTCGACGGGGAGGGTGCCCGCGCGGTACATGCCGATGAAGCGGGGGATGTCGCGGCGGGGCACCGAGGAGCCCAGGTAGCTGCCGCGCAGCGTGCGCTCCTCGGCGACCAGGCTGAGCGCGGGCAGGGTCAGCGGCTCGCCGGGGGCGGGCAGGCCCACGGTGACGGTGGTGCCGCCCGCGCGGGTCGCGGCGTAGGACTGCTCCAGGACGGGGACGACGCCGGTGGTGTCGAGCACCTTCTCCGCGCCGCCGCCGGTGATCTCGCGGATCGCCTCGACCGCGCCGGGGCCGCCCGCGACGGTGTGGGTGGCGCCGAGCCGTCCGGCCAGCTCGCGCTTGTGCGGGACGACGTCGACCGCGATGAGGGTGGACGCGCCGGCGGCCTTGGCGGCCAGCAGCGCGGCGAGGCCGACCCCGCCGAGGCCGAACACCGCGACGCTGTCGCCCGGGACGACTCGCGCGCTGTAGAACGCGGCGCCGGCGCCGGTGAGGACGGCGCAGCCGAACAGGGCGGCGATCTCGTACGGCAGGTCGGCGTCGACCCGCACGGCCGAACGCGCCGACACAACCGTGTACTCCGAGAAAGCCGAGACGCCCAGGTGGTGGTTGGGCCGGGTGCCGTCGGCGGCGGCGAAGCGCTTGGCGCCCGAGAGCAGGGTGCCCGCGCCGTTCGCCTTCGCGCCGGGGCCGCAGAGGGCCGGACGGCCGCCGACGCAGCGCGCGCAGTGGCCGCAGGCCGGGACGAACGCCATCACGACGCGGTCGCCGGGTGCGAACTCGGTTCCCTCGCCCGTCTCGATCACCTCGCCCGCGGCCTCGTGACCGAGGGCCATGGGGAGCGGGCGGGGGCGGGAGCCGTTGAGCACCGACAGGTCGGAGTGGCAGAGCCCGGCGGCGCCGACCCGGACCAGCAGCTCGCCGGGGCCGGGCGGGTCGAGCGACAGTTCGGCGACCTCGACCGGGCGGGAGTCCGCGTAGGGGGCGGGGCGGCCGGATTCGACGAGCACCGCGGACCGGGTCCTGGTCATGGGGTCTCCAGCTTCTCCATCGCGGTCCGGACAGGGCCCGCGATCTGCACCGGGCGGCGGGTGTCGCGGCCGACGAACACGTGCACGAAGTGGCCCTCGGCGATCAGGGCGCCGTCCGAGCCGCGGACCAGGCCGATCTCCCAGCGGACGCTGGAGCGGCCCAGCCTGCCGATCCGCAGCCCGACCCGGATCGTGTCCGGGAAGGAGACCTCGGCCTTGTACTCGCAGTGCGACTCCACGCACAGTGCGATCGAGTCGCTGGTGAGCGGGTCGAAACCGGCCGTCCGGATCATCCACTCGTTGATCACGGTGTCCATCAGGGAGTAGTGGACGACGTTGTTGACGTGCCCGTACACGTCGTTGTCCTTCCACCGCGTGGGCACCGTCTCCCAGTGCGCGTAGTCGCTCGTCACGCGGGCCAGTCTAGGTACCGGCCGGTAGCCGGCGGCGCGCGGGACGAAGGCGCGGCGCCCACCGGGCCGCAAGGGAAAGGTTCTGAGCACGATCCCGGCCTGGTGGACGCCGCGGTCTGTGAGGCGGCACGGTCCTGCCGCCGGATCCGTCAGACGGCGCGGGCGGCGCGGGCGGCGTCGAAACGGGCCGTGACGTCGGTCCAGTCGACCAGCGACCACAGCTTCTGGACGTAGTCCGGGCGGACGTTGCGGTACTGGAGGTAGTACGCGTGCTCCCAGGCGTCGAACACCAGCAGCGGGGTGCTGTTCATCCCGACGTTGCCGTGGTGGTCGTAGATCTGCTCGACGACCAGGCGCTCGCCGAGCGGCTCCCAGGCCAGCACACCCCAGCCGGATCCCTGGACGAGCGAGGTGGCGCTCGAAAGCTGCTTCTGGAACGCCTCGAACGAGCCGAAGTGCTCGCCGATCGCCGCGGCCAGCTCGCCCTCGGGGCGGTCGCCGCCGTCCGGCGACAGGTTGTCCCAGAAGATCGAGTGCAGCACGTGCCCGGACAGGTTGAACGCGAAGGTCTTCTCCAGGCCGACCAGCCCGCCGAACTGCTCCTTGTCGCGCGCCTCGGCGAGCTTCTCGAGCGTGTCGTTGGCGCCCTTGACGTAGGCCGCGTGGTGCTTGGCGTGGTGCAGCTCCAGGATCTCCCCGGTGATCGCGGGCTCCAGGGCGGCATAGTCATAAGGCAGGTCGGGCAGCGTGTAGTTGGCCATGATCCCCACTATTGCAAACAAGTCGCAGCTACGTCCAACATGCAACAGGGGCCGTGAACCCGGCGGGCCCGCCACACCGCCGGTACGGCGGCGGGACGGGCCCGGTCGGGACGCGGGATCGGACGGCGTGTCGGATCAGTGGCGCCGTCCCCCGCGGAGGCGCGCCAGCAGGCCGCGCGCCTTCGCCCTGGTCCTCGGGTCGCGGGCGACCCGCTCGGCCCGCGCGCGGGCCTGCCGGGCCTGCGGGCTGTTCACATAGCCCTTGATCCGGTCGATGAGAGAAGCCATCTCGTTCTCCTCGGCCTCACGGTGCGGCGGGGGGTCGCCGCCTCATCAGGTCAACGAGCGCCCCTACCGGAAAGTTTGCGTCCGCGCAGAGGAACCGAAGAACAGAGAACGAAGGAACGGGCGAGAACGGAGAACCGGCGGACCGGACGCCTCAGAACGCCTCGTCGAACGCGACGCTGCCCTCGACGCCGATCTGGTACGCCGACACGCGCCGCTCGAAGAAGTTGGACAGCTCCTGCACGTCCTGCAACTCCATGAACGCGAACGGGTTCGCGGTGCCGTACCGGATCGGCAGGCCGAGCCGCGCCAGCCGCTGGTCGGCGACGTACTCCAGGTAGCCGCGCATGTCGTCCGCCGACATCCCCGGCAGGCCGTCGCCGCACAGGTCGCGGGCGAACGCCAGCTCGGCCTCGACGGCCTCCTCCATCATGCGGGTGACCTGCTCGGTCATCGCCGCGTCGAACAGCTCGGGCTCCTCGGCCCGGACGGTGTCGACCACCGAGAACGCGAACTCCATGTGCATGCTCTCGTCGCGGAACACCCAGTTGGTGCCGGACGCCAGGCCGTTCAGCAGGCCCCGGGACCGCAGCCAGTAGACATAGGCGAACGCGCCGTAGAAGAACAGCCCCTCGATGCACGCCGCGAAGCAGATCAGGTTGAGCAGGAACGCGCGCCGGTCGGCGCCCGTGGCCAGCTCGTCCAGCTTGTCGATGGTGCCGATCCAGCGGAAGCAGAACTCGGCCTTGGCCCGGATCGAGGGGATGTGCTCGATCGCCGCGAACGCCTTGGCCCGCTCCTGGTGATCGGGCAGGTAGGTGTCCAGGAGGGTCAGGTAGAACTGGACGTGCACGGCCTCCTCGAAGAGCTGCCGCGACAGGTAGAGCCGCGCCTCTGGCGCGTTCAGGTGCTTGTAGAGGTTGAGCACCAGGTTGTTGGCCACGATCGAGTCGCCGGTGGCGAAGAACGCGACCAGCCGGTTGACCAGGTGCAGCTCGGCGGGCGTCAGCCGGGCCAGGTCGGCGAGGTCGGACCCGAGGTCGACCTCCTCCACCGTCCAGGTGTTGCGGATCGCGGCGCGGTACCGCTCGTAGAAGTCGGGGTAGCGCATGGGCCGCAGCGTCAGGTCCATGCCGGGGTCGAGCAGCATGCCGCGCCCTCCGGTCGACTCGCTCACTGGCACGCCTCACAGGTCTCGGGGTTCTCCAGCGAGCACACGACGGCGTCGGTGTCGGACGCGGCGGCGTCCGACACGGCGGCGCCGGACGCGGCGGCGCCGGCGACGGTGGTCTGCGCGATCCGCGTCGCCGGGCGGGACCGCAGGTAGTAGGTCGTCTTCAGGCCGCTGCGCCACGCGTAGGCGTACATCGAGGACAGCTTGCCGATGGTCGGCGTCTCCATGAACAGGTTGAGCGAGTGGCTCTGGTCGATGTACGGGGTGCGCCCGGCGGCCATGTCGATCAGCGCCTTCTGCGGCAGCTCCCACGCGGTCCGGTAGCGCGACCGCAGATCGTCCGGCAGGTCGGCCAGGCCCTGCACCGAGCCGTTCGCGCGCTTGATCGCCTCGCGCACCGCCGTCGTCCACAGGCCGCGGGCCTTGAGCTCGGCCACCAGGTACCCGTTGATCTGGAGGAACTCCCCCGACAGCGTCTCGCGCTTGAACAGGTTGGACACCTGCGGCTCGACGCACTCGTAGCAGCCCGCGATGGACGCGATCGTCGCGGTCGGCGCGATCGCGACGAGCAGCGAGTTGCGCAGCCCGACCTCGGCGATGCGGGCGCGCAGCGCGTCCCACTCGGCGGCGCGCGCGGGCGTCGCCTCCGGGAAGTGGTCGTGGTGCAGCCGGCCGCGCGCCGTCCGGGTCTGCGCGTAGGCGGGCAGCGGGCCCAGCTCGGCGGCGAGGTCGGCGGACGCGCCGTAGGCGGCGAGCGCGATCTCCTCGGCGATGCGGGTGGACAGCTCGCGGGCCTCGGCGGAGTCGAACGCCAGCCGCAGCGTGAAGAACACGTCGGCCAGGCCCATCGCGCCGAGCCCGACCGGCCGCCACTTGCCGTTGGCGCCCTCGGCCTCGCCGGTCGGGTAGAAGCCGCGGTCGATCGTCCGGTCCAGGAAGCGGACGGCCGTGCGGACCGTCCGGCGCAGGCGCGGCCAGTCCATGCCGTCCGGGCCGACGTGCGCGGCGAGGTTGACCGAGCCGAGGTTGCACACGGCGGTCTCGCCGTCGCTGGTCACCTCGATGATCTCGGTGCACAGGTTGGACAGGTGCACCGTGTTGCCCGGTTCGGCGGTCTGGTTGCAGGACCGGTTGGAGGCGTCCTTGAACGTCATCCAGCCGTTGCCGGTCTCGGCGAGCGTCCGCATCATCCGCGCGTACAGCCGCCGCGCCTGGACCTGCCGGACGTACCGGCCGTCCGCCTCGGCCCGCCGGTACGCGGCGTCGAACTCCTCGCCCCACAGGTCGGCGAGCTCGGGGACCTCCTTGGGGTCGAACAGCGACCACGCCGCGTCGGCCTCGACCCGCCGCATGAACTCGTCCGGGATCCAGTTGGCCAGGTTGAGGTTGTGGGTGCGGCGCGCCTCCTCGCCGGTGTTGTCGCGCAGCTCCAGGAACTCCTCGACGTCGGCGTGCCACGGCTCCAGGTAGACGCACGCCGCGCCCTTGCGGCGGCCCCCCTGGTTGACGGCGGCGACGGACGAGTCAAGCGTTCGCAGCCACGGCACGATGCCGTTGGAGTGCCCGTTGGTGCCCCGGATCAGCGATCCCCGCGAGCGCACCTTCGTCCACGAGATGCCGATGCCGCCCGCGTACTTGCTGAGCCGCGCCACCTGCGCGTACCGCTCGTAGATCGACTCCAGCTCGTCGCGCGGCGAGTCGAGCAGGAAGCAGGACGAGAGCTGCGGGCGGCGCGCGGCGGAGTTGAACAGCGTCGGGGAGCTCGGCAGGTACGACAGCGTGCTGAGCAGCCCGTACAGCTCGGCGGCGTCGTCCACGGTGTCGGACAGCCCGGTCGCCACGCGCAGCAGGAAGTACTGCGGGCGTTCGAGCACCCGCCGGGTCTCGGGGTGCCGCAGCAGGTAGCGGTCGTAGAGCGTGCGCATCCCGAAGTACTCGAAGCGGTCGTCGGCCGTCTCGTCGATCAGGGCGTCCAGCGCGGCGGCGTTGGCGGCGACGAACGCGGCGGGCGCGTCGGCGAGCAGTCCGGCGGCGTGCGAGGCGGCGATCGATCCGGCGAACGTCGCGACCCCCTCGGCGGCGGCCTCGTCGGCGATGTGCGCGCCGAGCAGCCGGGCGGCGACCTTGGAGTAGGCGGGCTCGGCGGCGACCAGCGCGGCGGCCTCGCCGATCGCCAGCTCGCGCAGCCCCGCCGCGCCGACGCCGTTCCCGGACCGGACGGCGGCCAGGACGCGGCGCGGGTCGGCGCCCGGCAGCCCGGCGCAGGCGCCCTCGACCTGCGCGGCCAGCGCCTCGCCCGCCGTCCCGTCCGCGGGTGCGGTCGCGGGCGTGCCCGCCGGTGCGGCGCCGGCGTGGCGCGCCCCAGGCGTCGCGATCATTTCCTGTGTCACGTGCTCAATCCCCTCGCGAGCTCGCTCCACCGGGGCACGCGAACGAGGCGCGGCAGCACGCCGCGCACCCGCCCAGCGGCCCTCCCGCGGAGCCTGGACGTTCAACGTGCGGGCAGGTCTTCGGACTCGCGGGCGACGCGCCTCTGGACGAGACGCGGGCTACTGACCGTCGCTTCCCGGTCCGCCGGGCGGACCAGTGCTCGATGACGGCGGTCGTTCCCGCTCACCGCTGCGGGGCAGTCCCGGATTCACACCGGGTTCCCTCTTGCGACGCCCCCGCCGAACCGCGGCAAGGGCGAACCAGCACGAGGCCCGACCCTACATCTAGTCGGCGACCACTGCGCCACCCCAAGATGTAGGGCGTGTCACACGATCCGCTGGGGGGTGGATGACGACCCGCGGACCAGGGTGGGACGATGGGCACGCCATGTCCCCGCCTCCCCCGCATCCGCTGTTCCGCACCTCCCGGGCGGTCGTCTTCGCCACCGTGTGCGTCACTCTGGCGACCGCCGGGCACGCCCTGGCGTCCCCGGCGGCGGTCCCCGGCTGGGCCGTCGCGTCCGGTTTCGGCGCGGTGCTGGCGGTCACACTGGCGCTGGCCGGGCACGAACGCTCGCTGCCCACGCTCGCGGGCGGGCTGCTCGGCGGACAGTTCGCGCTGCACACGCTCTTCGCGAGCGCCTGCGCGCCCGCGATGGCCGAGCACCATCCCGCGCCCGTGTCCGGCGGCGGCCATGGCTCGGGCGCCGCGATGACGCTGGCGCACGTCGCGGCGGCACTGCTGTCGGCGTGGTGGCTGCGGCGCGGCGAGCGGGCCGCATGGTCGCTGGCCAGGCGGGTCTCGGCGATGGCCGACCGACCTATCCGGCTGCTGCTCGCCCTCCTCGCGGTCGAACCCGCCACCCCTCCGGCGCGTACACCGGTCGCACCCGCGGCGGACGCCCCGCGTCCCACCGTCCGGGTGCTCCGGCATCTCGTCGTCCGGCGGGGGCCGCCCGCCCGTTCGAGAGCGCTCGCCCTCATCTGACCCGCGAGCGCCGTACGTCACCGGACGCCGGTCCCCGGCGCATCCGGCCCTTCCCGTACGTCTCGAACGGAGTTCCGTCATGAGCGCCATCCAGCGCGCCCGCGTCCAGGCCCGCACCCGCGTCCACGTCCACGCCCGCCGCCTCGCCGCGGCAGGCGTCCTCACCGCGATCTCGGTCGCCGGCCTCGCGACCGCCGCGTCCGCCCACGTCACCGTCAACCCCGGGACCGCCGAGCAGGGCGGCTACACCAAGGTGTCCTTCCGGGTCCCGAACGAGCGGGACGACGCGGGCACCACCAAGGTGCGGGTGGACCTGCCCGCCGACCACCCGCTCGCCTCGGTGTCGGTCCGGCCGGTGCCCGGCTGGACGGTCAAGGTCGACAAGAGCAGGCTGCCGACGCCGGTGCAGACCGAGGGCGGCGAGCTGACCGAGGCCGTCACCCGGATCACCTGGACCGGCGGCCGGATCGAGGCCGGCCAGTTCCAGGAGTTCGACGTCTCGATGGGGCCGATCCCGACCGGCATCGACCGGCTGGTGTTCAAGACCGAGCAGACCTACTCCGGCGGCGAGGTCGTCAAGTGGGACCAGAACCAGGTCGACGGGCAGGACGAGCCCGAGCACCCGGCCCCGGTGCTCAGGCTGACCCCCAAGGGCGCGACCGCCGTCGCCGAGGCCGGACCGGCCGACAAGGCGAAGGCCGGCGCGCCGTCCGGCGGCGGCGAGGACGACGGGACGGCCCGCCTGCTGGGCGGGCTCGGCCTCGCCGCCGGGGTGATCGGCATCGCGGCCGGCGGCCTCGGCCTCGCGCGGAGCCGACGGAGCCGGTCGTGAAACGGCCCGCCGCCGCACCCCTCCCGGCCGTCACTGCACTGGTCTTCACCGCACTGGCCTCCACGGTGCTGGCCTCCACGGTGCTGGCCTCCACGGTGCTGACACTCGTCGCCGCGCCTCCGGCGTCGGCGCACACCACGCTCAGGTCGTCCACCCCGGCGCCGGGGTCCACGGCCCGCGCACCGTCCTCCATCGAGCTCACCTATGCCGATCCGGTGATGGTTCCGAAGGTGGTGCTGTCGGACACGAACGGCGGGCAGCACGCGGCAGGGCCCGCGCGGGCGGTCGACAACAAGGTCACGCAGGCGGTGGACGGGACGCTGCCGAACGGCGTCTACACCGTCGGCTGGCGCGTGGTCTCCGTTGACGGCCACCCGGTGACGGGCAGCTACACCTTCACGGTGCGGGGCTCGACATCGGCGACGTCCGCGAAGACCGACGCCCCAACCTCGGCACCGGCCTCCGCTTCCGCCTCTGCCGGTCCCGCCGCGGGCGCTCCGGAGGGGTCCGGCGGCTCGTCGGGGTGGCTGTGGATCGGGCTGGTCGCGGCGGTCGTCGTGCTCGCGGCCGGCGGGGTCGCCCTCGTGCGGAGGCGCTGACCCGGAGGCGCCGACCCGGCCTCGTCCCAGAGCCCTCCGCCCGCACGGCCTCACCGTGCGGGCGGAGGGCTCTGTCATGCCTTTCCGGGTCATGCCGTTCCGGGGACCGCCGCGAGGGGCCCCGCGAAATCGGAAATCAAAGGGCAAAGCGTTTTGCGCGCGCGCGATTTTATCACGGCAAAAGCGAGACCTTGCCGGCGCTGTACATCACATATGAATAACTATTTGTGGCACGGAGAAGTTGCAGATTCCGTGCGCGAATCCAGGTCGGGCCGGACCCGCCGGCGCGAGCCGGGCGGATCCGCCCGCCCGTATGAAACACGACAATAGGAGAGAGAACGTGAATTACGGAGACGAGCTACGACGCGAGATCCTGTCGGACGGAGTCACCCCGCTCATCGGAGTGTTCGACATGTTCTCCGCCTCCGTCGCCGCAAAGCACTATAACGGCCTGTTCGTGTCCGGATTCGGATTCGCGGCGTCCCACTACGGCCTGCCCGACATCGGGTTCATCGCCTGGCCCGACATGGTGGCGTTCGTCCAGCGGCTCCGGCTCGCCTTCCCGGCCCAGCACCTGCTCGTCGACATCGACGACGGCTACGTCGACCCGGAGGTCGCCTGCCACGTCGTCGACCAGCTCGAGCTGACCGGCGCCTCCGGCGTCATCCTGGAGGACCAGCAGCGCCCGCGCCGCTGCGGGCACGTGGACGGCAAGCGGATCCTCCCGCTGGAGGAGTACCTCGACAAGCTCGACATGGTGCTGCGCACCCGCCGGGACCTGGTGGTGGTGGCCCGCACCGACGCGAGCGACGAGGACGAGATCCTGCGCCGCGCGGCGGCGCTGGCCGAGACCGACGCCGACGTCGTCCTGGTCGACGGCGTCCGGAGCATCGACTGGATCCACAAGGTGCGGGCCGTGATCGGCGACAAGCCGCTGCTGTTCAACCAGATCGCGGGCGGCAGGTCGCCGCGCATCTCGCTGCCGGAGTTGACCGCCCTGGGGGTCGATGTGGCCATTTACAGCACGCCCTGCCTGTTCGCCGCGCAGACCGCGATGGAGGAGGCGATGCGGGGACTCAAGGCCGCCGAGGGCCGGCTTCCCGAAATGACCGGGCGCAGCGTCGGCGTCAAGGAGTCGATCGCGCTGCTGGAGCAGAACATCAGCAGAAACCACCCCAAGCCCGAACGGGAACCCGTGCGGGTACTGGCCGATTCCCTGGCGTAGTTCCCTTTCTTCCGGATCGATGGCGGCAGGACGAGGTTGGGAGCAAGAAGAGAAATGCGTGTCGTCTCCGCGGCATTGGCGCGGCTGCACATCGATCCCTACATCGCGGCGATTCTCTGCACCGTGGGAATCGCCGCGATGTGGCCCGCCCGCGGTGGCGTGACCGGGGTCCTGGACCTCGCGGGCACCATCGCGATCACCCTGTTGTTCTTCTTCTACGGCGCGCGGCTGTCGACAACCGAGGCGCTGAGCGGGCTGCGGCACTGGCGGCTGCACGCGGCCATCTCGTTCGTCACCTTCGCGGTGTTCCCGGTGCTGGCCCTCACCTGCGCGGTGCTGGTGCCGGAGGTGCTGGACGAGCCGCTGTACGCGGGCGTGGTGTTCCTGTGCGTGCTGCCGTCCACCGTGCAGTCGTCGATCACGCTCACCTCCATCGCGAAGGGGAACGAGGCGGGCGCGATCTGTAGCGCCTCGCTCTCCAACCTCGTCGGGGTGGTGCTCACGCCGGTGCTGGTCGCGGTGCTGATCTCGGCGGGCGACGGCGGGTTCTCGCTCGCCTCGGTCGGCGACATCATGGTCCGCCTGCTGCTGCCGTTCCTGGCCGGGCAGGCCGCCCAGCGCTGGATCGGCGACCGGGTCCGGGCCCGGCGCGGGCTCCTGGGTCTCTACGACCGGGCCGTCATCCTGCTGGTGGTGTACACGGCCTTCAGCCAGGGCGTCGTCAGCGGGGTGTGGAGCGGGCTGGCGGTCCGGCAGCTCGTGCTGCTCGCCCTGGTCATCGCCGGCCTGCTGGCCCTGGCGCTCGGCATCGCCGCGCTGCTCGCGCGGGCCTTCGGCTTCTCGCGGGCGGACCGCGTCGCGATCCTGTTCTGCGGCTCGCAGAAGAGTCTGGCCAGCGGGCTGCCGATGGCGACCGTGCTGTTCGCGGGCGCGGCCGTCAGCACCACCGTCCTGCCCCTGATGCTCTACCACCAGTTCCAGCTACTGGTGTGCTCGTGGCTCGCGCAGCGCTTCGCCAAGCGGCAGGAGCCGCGGCCGGTTCCCGAGCCCGCGCACGCCACCGCCTGACCCATCACCCACGACCGACTGAGAGGACGAGAACAACCATGCGCCTTTTCGCCAAGGCCCTCATGTACGCCATCGTCGCCTGCCTCTGCACGCTCACCTGCGCGGGCACGGCATCGGCGGCATCGGCTCCCGCACCGCTCATCGGCTCCGTCAACGTCGACTTCGGCAACAGCGGCGAGGACTCCGGCAACGACAGCGCCCTGGAGATCGACCGGTCGCTCAACCTCGCTGAGGGGAACGGCAGCCCCGGCAGCGACATCATCAACGAGGTCACCGGCGCCGGGAACGGCAACGGCACCGGCACCGTGACCGGGAAGGGCGTCGGCTCCGGCGACACCGTCGCCACCGCTCCCAACGAGGTGGACGACGAGTGACCGGGTCCTCGGAGAGCTAGCCGGCGGACGCCGGCCGGTCACCGCACCGGCCGGCGTCCCCCTTTCCCTGCCGGCGTCCCCCGTCCCGGCCGGCGGCATGCAGAAGAAGCCTCACGCCGCATGCATTTATCGCGACCTGGGACGATGGCGACATGCCCAAGTCGATCGGTGAGCCGCGCAACGCGCGGAGCCGCCGCTCCCGCGCTGCGCTGCTGCGGGCCGTACGCGAGCTGGTCGAGGACGAGGGCGCCGGCGCGGTCACCATGGCCGCCGTCGCACAGCGGGCCGGGGTCAGCCGCCGCGCCGTCTACCTGCACTTCACCTCCCGCAGCGACCTGTTCACCGCGCTGTACGACTACGTCAACGAGGTCGAGGACGTGGAGGGCCGGTTCGCCCCGATCAGCTCCGCGCCCGACGCCGTCACGGCGCTGGAGGAGTTCGCCCGCCTGCACGCCGCGTTCATGCCGCGCGTCCTCGCGGTGTCCCGCGCCGTCGAGCGGGTGGCGCACGCCGACCCCGACGCGGCGCGGCACTGGGAGGCCGCCATGTACTGGCGGCTGGAGTCCAACCGGGCGCTGATCCGGCGGCTCGACGACGAGGGGATGCTGGCGCCGCACTGGACGGTCGACAGCGCCACCGACATGCTGCTGGCGCTGATCTCCAACGGGGTCTGCGAGACCCTGCTGGTCGACCGCGACTGGTCGCCCGAGCGGATCGGCGCGCACATGGCGCACGTGCTGCGGGCCGCCTTCGTCGCCGGGTGACACGCGGCCACCCCCGTTCGGGGGTGGTGGACCTCACCCGACTGCCGAACGATCCTGTTTATCCGGGTGGCAGTGCGGCAACAGGAGGAACCATGCCGGCAGTGGAGTTCCGGGCGGCGCGGGATTTCCTGCTCGCCCATCGCGAGGACCTCGCGACGGCGTACGAGAAGTTCCGCTGGCCGGTCCTGACCGGGTTCAACTGGGCCCTGGACTGGTTCGACCGCATCGCGGACGGCAACGACGGCCCGGCCCTGTGGATCGTCGAGGAGGACGGCTCGGAGGCCAGGTACTCGTTCGCCGACCTGTCCCGCCGCTCCAACCAGGTCGCCAACCACCTGCGCGCCGCCGGGGTGCGGCGCGGCGACCGGATCGTCCTGATGCTCGGCAACCAGGTCGAGCTGTGGGAGACGGTGCTCGCCGCGATCAAGCTCGGCGCGGTGCTGATCCCGTGCACGCCGCTGCTCGGCCCGGCCGACCTCCGCGACCGGCTCACGAGGGGACGGGCCCGCCATGTGGTGGCGGGCTCGGCCGACGTCGCGAAGTTCGACGGGCTGGACGGCGACTACACCCGGATCGCCGTCGGCGATCCGGTCGAGGGATGGCTCCGCTACGACGCGGCGTACGAGGCGGACGAGGCGTTCACCCCGTACGGCGCGACCCGGGCGTCCGACACGCTGCTGCTGTACTTCACCTCGGGGACCACCGCGCGGGCCAAGCTGGTCGAGCACACGCACGCGTCCTACCCGGCGGGACACCTGTCGACGATGTACTGGCTCGGGCTGCGGCCCGGCGACGTGCACCTCAACATCTCCTCGCCGGGCTGGGCCAAGCACGCGTGGAGCAACGTGTTCGCGCCGTGGAACGCCGAGGCGTGCGTGTTCATCTTCAACTACACCCGCTTCGACCCCGACCGGCTCCTCGACACCCTGGACCGCTGCGGCGTGACCAGTTTCTGCGCGCCGCCGACGGTGTGGCGGATGCTGATCCAGGCCGACCTGACCCGGCTGGCGGCGCCGCCGCGCGAGGTGGTCGCGGCGGGCGAGCCGCTCAACCCCGAGGTGATCGAGCGGGTCCGGACGGCCTGGGACCGGACGATCCGCGACGGCTTCGGGCAGACCGAGACGACCGTGCAGATCGCCAACACGCCGGGCCGGCCGGTCAAGCCGGGCTCGATGGGACGGCCCGTCCCCGGCTACCGGGTCGAGCTGATCGACCCGGTGACCGGCGAGCGCGGCGACGAGGGCGAGATCTGCCTCGACCTGGACGACCGCCCGCTCGGGCTGATGACCGGCTACCACGGCGACCCGGACCGCACCGCCGAGGCGATGGCGGGCGGTTTCTACCACACCGGCGACATCGGCTCCCGGGACGCCGACGGCTACATCACCTACGTCGGCCGCTCCGACGACGTGTTCAAGGCGTCCGATTACAAGATCTCCCCGTTCGAACTGGAGAGCGTGCTGATCGAGCACGAGGCGGTGGCCGAGGCCGCGGTGGTGCCCTCGCCCGACCCGCTGCGGCTCGCGGTGCCCAAGGCGTACGTGACGCTCGCCGCGGGCTGGGAGCCGACCGCGGCGACCGCGAAGGCGATCTTCGCGCACAGCCGGGCCGGGCTGTCGGCCTACAAGCGGGTGCGGCTGCTGGAATTCGGCGAGCTGCCCAAGACCATCTCCGGCAAGATCCGCCGGGTCGAGCTGCGCGCGGGCGAGGTGGACCGGCACCCCGACGCGGACGCCCGGCCCGCCGGCGAGTTCCGCGAGGAGGACCTGCGATGACGGGCCGGACCGCGCCCTCGTACGCCTCCGGCACGTCGGCGGTGCCGCTGCTCGGCGACACGATCGGCGCCAACCTCGACCGCACCGTCGCCGCGTTCGCCGACCGGGACGCGCTGGTCGACCGCCCGTCCGGACGGCGCTGGACCTACGACCGGCTCGCCGCCGACGTGGACGCGGTCGCGCTCGGCCTGCTGGACCTCGGCGTCGGGACCGGCGACCGGGTCGGCGTCTGGGCGCCCAACTGCCCCGAGTGGACGCTGGTGCAGTACGCCACCGCCAAAATCGGCGCGATCCTGGTCACCATCAACCCGTCCTACCGGGTGCACGAGCTGGAGTACGTGCTCAACCAGGCCGGGGTCCGCACGCTGGTGGCCGTGCCGGCGTTCAAGAGCTCCGACTACGCCGGGATGATCGAGGAGGTGC
This sequence comes from Spirillospora sp. NBC_01491, assembly GCF_036227065.1. Lineage (GTDB taxonomy): Bacteria > Actinomycetota > Actinomycetes > Streptosporangiales > Streptosporangiaceae > Spirillospora > Spirillospora xylanilytica. The sequence continues at coordinate 5,350,957 of NZ_CP109432.1, read as the reverse complement.
GGCCGTCCTGCCCGGCGCTGCGCGAGGTGCTGCTGATCGGGCTGGACGGCTGGGACGCGCTGCTGGCGGCCGGCCGGGCCGGCGACCGCGCCCGGCTCGCCGCGATCGGTGCCGGGCTGAGCACCGACGACCCGATCAACATCCAGTACACCAGCGGCACCACGGGGTTCCCGAAGGGCGCGACGCTCTCGCACCACAACATCCTCAACAACGGCTACTTCGTCGGCGAGCTGTGCGGCTACGACGAGGAGGACCGGATCTGCCTGCCGGTGCCGTTCTACCACTGCTTCGGCATGGTGATGGGCAACCTGGCGGCGACCACCCACGGCGCCTGCGTGGTGATCCCGGCGCCCGGCTTCGACCCGGCCGCGACGCTGGAGGCGTGCGCCGCCGAGCGCTGCACCTCGCTGTACGGCGTCCCGACGATGTTCATCGCGATGCTGGCCGAGCCGTCCGCCACCACCCTGGACCTGTCCTGCCTGCGCACCGGGATCATGGCCGGGTCGCCGTGCCCGGTCGAGGTGATGAAGCAGGTCGTCGAGCGGTTCGGGATGGGCGAGGTGGCGATCTGCTACGGCATGACCGAGACCTCCCCGGTGTCCGTCCAGACCCGCGCGGGCGATTCGGCCGAGCTGCGGGTCTCCACGGTCGGGACCGTCCACCCGCACCTGGAGGTCAAGGTCGTCGACCCCGCCACCGGGGTCACCGTGCCGCGCGGCGCGCCGGGCGAGCTGTGCACCCGCGGCTACTCGGTGATGCTCGGCTACTGGGACGAGCCGGACAAGACCGCCGAGGTGATCGACGCGGCCCGCTGGATGCACACCGGCGACCTGGCCGTGATGGACGGCGCGGGCTACCTGAGCATCACCGGCCGGATCAAGGACATGGTGATCCGCGGCGGCGAGAACGTCTACCCGCGGGAGGTCGAGGAGTTCCTCCACACCCACCCCGACATCGTGGACGCGCAGGTCATCGGGGTCCCCGACGCCAAGTACGGGGAGGAGTTGATGGCGTGGGTGCGGCTGCGTCCGGGCGTCTCGGCGCTCACCGCCGCGGACCTGCGCGCGTTCTGCGCCGAGCGGCTGGCGCACTTCAAGATCCCCCGGTACGTGCACGTGGTGGACGAGTTCCCGATGACGATCACCGGGAAGGTCCGCAAGGTGCAGATGCGCGCCGAGGCGGCCGGCATCCTCGGCCTGCCCGCCGCCGACGCGGCGCGAGGCTGAGCCGCGCCATGGCGCACACGGCCGCGCCGGGCCCGAGGCCCTTTTCCCTCCCGGCCTGACCGGGCATGCTTCTGGACATGGGTGACGATGCCGGCGCGGTCCGCTCCGCGGTGCTCTCCCTGCACCGCGCCACCGGGCTGCCCATGGTGTTCGGCGGCGCGCTGAACGGCCGCGACCGGCTGCGCATCACCGAACTGGTGGGGCACACCACCGACTCCCTCGACGGGCTGGTGGTGCGGCAGGGCAACGGCCTCGGGGGCAAGGCGATGGCGATGGGCCGCCCGGTCTGGGTCAGCGACTACCCGCGGGCGACCGCGATCAGCCACGACTACGACCGGCCGGTGGGGCGCGAGGGGCTGCTGTCGATCGTCGCGGTGCCGATCGTGGTGCGGCGGCACGTCCGCGGTGTGCTGTACGGGGCGCTGCGCGAGCCGCTGTCGCTGGCCGACCGGGTGGTCACCGCGGCCATGCAGGCGGCCCGCGACCTGGAGCAGGACCTCGCCGTCCAGGACCGGGCCGACCAGGCGCTGGCCGCCGCGTGGCGCGAGGCCGTCCCGCCCTGCGGGGACGGGCCTCCGGCCGGGGACGGCCGGGCGGGTTCGGCCGCCGCGCGCTGGGAGGAGGTCCGCGCCGTCCACGCCGACCTGCGCGGGCTGGCCGAGCAGGTGCGCGACCCGCACACGCGGGAACGGCTGCGCGAGGCGTCGGTGCGGCTGGCGGCGGCCGGACGGCTCACCGCCGCCCCGCCGGACCGCGCCGCCGGCCGGCCCGGCCCCGCGGACCCCGGCAGCCCGCCCCGGCCGGTGCTGTCGCCGCGCGAGCTGGACGTGCTGTCGCACGTGGCGGTCGGCTGCACCAACGCCGAGGCCGCGCGGCGGCTCGGGCTGCTGCCCGAGACGGTGAAGAGCTACCTGCGCTCGGCCATGCGCAAGCTCGACAGCCATACCCGGCTGGAGGCCGTCACCACGGCCCGCCGCGCCGGCCTGCTGCCCTGACGCCACCCCGCCATGCCTCGGCCCGCCCCGCGCCGAGGCGGCGGGGCGGGCCGGGACCAGGGGTGGGCCGGGACGGCGCTCAGACGACGGTGCTGAGCAGACCCGCGACGGCGAAGCCGACCAGCGACAGGATGGTCTCCAGCACGGTCCAGGTCTTCAGCGTGTCGCGAACCGACATGTTGAAGTAGCGGGACACGATCCAGAAGCCGCCGTCGTTGACGTGCGAGGCGAAGATCGACCCGGCCGAGATGGCGATCGCGATCAGCGCCAGGTGCGGCTGGGAGTGGTCGCCGCCGGCGACCAGCGGCGCGACGATCCCGCCGGTGGTGACGATCGCGACGGTCGCCGAGCCCTGCGCGAGCCGCAGTCCGCAGCTGATCAGGTAGGCCAGCACGATGGTCGGCAGGCCCGCGTCCGACAGCGTGCCGGCCAGCGCCTTGCCGACGCCGGTGGCGGAGATGACCGCGCCGAAGAACGCGCCCGCGCCGATCACCAGCATGATCATGCCGATCGGGCGGAGCGACCGGGCGGCCAGCTCGGACAGCTCGGTGACCGAGATGCCGCGGCGCACGCCGAGCAGCCACATCGCCAGCAGCACCGCGAGGCTGAGCGCCACCGTGGGGTTGCCGAGCAGGGTCAGCGGCGGCAGCGCGGCGCTCCCCTTCCACCAGACCGTGCCGAAGGTGGCGAGCAGGATCAGCAGCATCGGCACCGCGATGATCAGCAGGACGAGGGACAGCGGCGGCTCGGGACGCGCCGGGGCGGCGGTGCCCTCGCCGCCCGTGCCCGCGCCGCCCGCGGCCTCGCGCTCCTGCTCGGCGATCACGTAGTCGGCGGGGACGCCGACGATGACGCGCTTGCCGATCCAGGCGCCCCAGGCGACGCCGGCGGCGAGGAACGCGGGGATGCCGCAGATCAGGCCCATCACGATGAGCCAGCCGAGGGAGACGCCGAGCAGCCCGGCGGCGGCGACCGGCCCGGGGTGCGGGGGCAGGAACGCGTGCGTCATCGACAGGCCGGCCAGGAGCGGCAGCGCGTACAGCACCAGCGACCGGCCGCCGCGCTTGGCGGTGACGTAGACCAGCGGCGCCAGCACGAAGATGCCGACGTCGAAGAAGACCGGGATGCCCAGGACCAGCCCGGACAGGCCCATCGCGAGGGGCGCGCCGCGCTCGCCGAAGATGCCGAGCAGCCGCCGGGTCAGCACGTCGGCGCCGCCGGAGGCCTCCAGAATCGCGCCGAGGATGGTGCCGAGCCCGACGATCGGCGCGATATGGCCGAGGATGCCGCCGAATCCGGTCTCCAGCAGGGACGTCTTGGAGTTCAGCGCGCTGCCGACGATCTGGTCGACGCTGAGCCCGGCGGCGAGCGCCAGCAGCAGCGAGGCGACCAGCAGCGAGACGAACGGCTCCAGCTTGATCTTGATGATCAGGAAGAGCAGGACCGCGATGGACGCCGCGGACAGCAAGAGCAGCCCGCCCGTCTCGTGTTGCAGCCAATGGATCATCGGGGTGGCCTTCCGGTCGTGAAGGGGGGTGGTGAATCGGACGGGGGCATCGAGATCGGGGGATTCATCGGGTTCGTGGGTGGACGGGGTCGAGGGGGCGGCCGGGCGGGGTCATCGGGTGGAACCGTCCGGGGCGCGGCGCAGCGACCGGCCGGGCAGGGCGCCGGTCGGACGGCCGTCCTCGATGACGGCGGTGCCGCCGACCAGGACGTGCGGGATGCCCTCGGGCTGTCGCCGGGGGTCGTCGAAGGTGCCGGCGTCGCGGACGGTGGCGGGGTCGAACAGCACCAGGTCGGCGTGGTGGCCGAGCCGGACCAGGCCGCGGCCGGTGAGCCTGAGCCGCCGCGCGGCCCGTCCGGTGAGGTGCGCGACGCACTCCTCCAGGGACAGGACGCCGAGCTCGCGGACGTAGCGGGCGAGGTAGCGCGGGAAGGTCCCCCACGCGCGCGGGTGCGGCTTCGCGGCGGCGAGGAGGCCGTCGCTGCCGCCGGTGTGCGCGGGGTGCCGCATGATCGCCTGGACGTTCTCCTCGTGCCCGACGTGCTGGAGGATCGTGGTGGCGAGGTCGTCGGCGATCAGCCGCTCGCAGTAGACCTCGAACGCGGGCCGCCCGGAGTCGGCGGCGAGCCCGGCGACGGTCCGGCCGACCACGGTGGCGTTCGGGGAGCCGGAGATCTCGATGGTGTCCCACTCGGCCGGGACGCCGTGGCAGCCGTCGGACCCCTCGACCTCCATCGCGTGCCGGATCCGGTCGCGTTCGCGCGGGTCGGCGAGCCGGGCGAGGGTCGCGGCGGGGCCGCCCTCGCTCGCCCAGCTCGGCAGCAGCGCGGCGAGCGTCGTGGAGCCGGGCAGGTAGGGGTAGGTGTCGAGGGTGATGTCGCAGCCGTCCGCGATCGCCTCGTCCAGGAGGCGGAGCAGGTCGGGGGCGCGGCCCTTGTTGACGCCGAAGTTCATCGTCGCGTGGGCCAGGTGCAGGGGGCAGCCGGTGCGCCGCGACAGCTCGACCATCTCGGCGTACGCCTCGAGCGCGCCCGCGCCGTACGAGCGGTGGTGCGGCGCGTAGAAGCCGCCGAGCGCGCCGACGACCCGGCACAGTTCGGCCAGCTCGTCGCCGCCCGCGTACATGCCGGGCACGTAGGTGAGGCCGCTGGACATGCCGACGGCGCCCTCGCGCATCCCGGTGGCGACCAGCTCGCGCATCCGGTCCAGCTCGGCGGGCGTCGGCGGGCGGGCGTCCCAGCCCATCGCGAGCATCCGCACCGTGCCCTGCGGCACCAGGTAGCAGGCGTTGACGGCGATGCCCCGGTCGAGCCGGTCCAGGTACTCGCCGACACCGCGCCACGACCAGTCGAAGCCGGCCGGGTCGCCGTTCCAGCCCGCGATGGTGCGGCGGATCTCGGGGAGGGTCCGGTCGTCGACCGGCGCGTACGACAGCCCGTCCTGCCCGATGACCTCGCAGGTGACGCCCTGCCCGATCTTGGCGAGGTGATCGGGCTCGGCGAGCAGCGCGAGGTCGGAGTGGGCGTGCATGTCGATGAACCCGGGGGCGAGGACGAGGCCGTCGCCGTCGAGCACCCGCCCGCCGGTGAGGCGGCGGCCGATCCCGGTGATCCGGCCGCCGGCCACGGTCACGTCGGCGACCCGGCCGGGGGCGCCGGTGCCGTCCACGACGGTGGCGCCGCGGATCAGCAGGCCGGGCATCAGAACCACGTCCTGACCAGGTCGACCAGCACGGGGCGGTCGGCGTGGGCGTCGTCGACGACCGGGACGAGCGTCCACTTGTCGAGTGCGGTGCACGGGTGCGACAGGCCGAACCGGACGACGTCGCCGACCTCCACGCGGGCGCCCACCAGGAACGTGTGCTGGTCGTTGAGCGCGGTGACGCGGGCGCCCGCGAGCGCCGCGTCCGCGCCGTCCGCGCCCTTCGCGCCGTCCGCGCCCTTCGCGGCGCGGACGAGCTGCGGCTCGGGCAGGCCCTCGTCGAACGGCAGGTCGCGCTTGCCCGCGTCGAGCAGGGCGAGGCCGGGCTCGGGGCGGGACAGCACGCGCGCCCAGCCGTGCATCGCCGACCGGAGCCGCGCGCCGTCGCCCGCCCCCCGGCCGAACGGGGAGATCTGCCGGTAGAAGCCGTCATCGTGCACGATGTAGGCGCCGGGCCGCAGCACCACCTGGCCGGGCAGCCCGCCGAGGACGTCCGCGACCTGGTCGAAGTAGGCGCTGCCGCCGGCGGTGACGACCGGGGCGTCGACCTCGTGGTCGAGGCTCCGGTGCAGGCCCGCCAGCCTGCGCAGGTAGTGGTCGACGGCGGCGCGGCCGTCCGCGGAGGCGTCGTGGGCGAGCGCGCCCTCGTACCCGGCGGTCCCGGCGAGCCGGAGGGTCGGCGCCCTGCGGACGGCCTCCGCGACGGCCCGCGCCCCGTCGTCGTCGCGGACCCCGGTGCGGCCGTGCGGGGCGCCGAGCTCGACACAGACGTCGACGGGACGCTGCGCCCGCGCCGCGCGCAGGGCCCGGTCCATCAGCTCGGCCGAGCGCACCGAGTCGACCCAGGACACGAACGCGAACCCGGGGTCGCCGTCCTGCTCGGCGGCCAGCCACGCCAGCCCGGCCGGGTCGAGCAGCGCGCTGGCGAGCATCACGCGGGTGACGCCGAAGGCGCGGGCGACGCGGAGCTGCGGGAGGTTGGCGACCGTGATGCCCCAGGCGCCGGCGTCGAGCTGCCGCCGCCACAGCGCCGGGGCCATCGTGGTCTTGCCGTGCGGTGCGAGCTCGACGCCGGCCGCGGCCGTCCATGCGGCCATCACGCGTACGTTGTGGTCCAGGGCGCCCGCGTCGAGGGTCAGCAGCGGGGTGCCGAAGTCGTCCAGCGGCGGCCGGGACCGCCGGAACTCGGCGACCGTCGCGCCGTGCGCCGCGGCCGGGACCGCCTTGAACCGCCAGTCGAGCCGCTCGTCGCCGAGCGCGTCGACGGCCGCGCCGTCGAGCGTAGCCACCATCAGGACCTCCTTGATTGCACGTACCGCAACGGCCATTGCATTCTGTGCTGTTGCGGTTGTAGCATCGCCGTCGCATGCAGGTCAACGGGCCGGCATCGAATCGTGACCGCGATACCGAGAGGGGCCGATGAAAAGCGTGCCGCTGGCCGTTTGCGTGGGCGAATCATTGGCCGCGCTGCTCCCCGACCGACCCGGCCCCCTGGAGGACGTGGCCGCGTTCCGGCACTCCATCGGCGGCGCCGAGGCCAACGTGGCGCGCGGACTGGTGGCGTTCGGCGTGCCGACCGCGTGGGTCGGGCGGGTCGGCGACGACGGTTTCGGCCGCCGCATCGTCCGCGACCTCGCCGCCGCGGGCATCGACACCCGCGCCGTGACCGTCGACCCCGTCCGGGCCACCGGCCTGTACGTGAAGGAGACCGGTCCGGACGGCAGCGTCCTGCACTACTACCGCGACGGTTCGGCGGGCGCCGCGCTCACCGCCGGGCTCCTGGACGAGCCGCCGCTCAGCGCCGCGCGCCTCGTCCACCTGTCGGGCATCACCGCCGCGCTGTCGGACGGCGCGCTCGACCTGGTCGCCGCCCTCCTGCGGCGGCCCCGGCCCGGCCGGCTGGTGAGCTTCGACCTCAACTGGCGGCCCGCGCTGTGGCGCGACCGCGACACCTCCGTGCTCCGACCGCTGCTGGACGCCGCCGACATCGTCCTGCTCGGCGCCGACGAGGCCGCCGAGGCGCTCGGCACCGGCGACCCCGCCGAGCTGCGCGCGCTGCTCCCCGGGCCCGAGACCATCGTGGTCAAGGACGACGCGCACCGCGCGACCGCGCTGACCCGCTCGGCGCCGCCGGTGGAGGAGCCCGCGCTGTCCGTCGAGGTGGTCGAGCGGGTCGGGGCGGGGGACGCGTTCGCCGCCGGCTACCTGACCGGTACGCTCCGCGGATACGACCAGCGCCGTCGCCTGCGCCTCGGTCACCTCGCCGCCGCGTCCACCCTCGTGGTGCACGGCGATCACGGCCCTCCACCGCCGCCCGCGCTCGTCGACGACCTGCTCGCCGCGACCCCCGGCGAATGGGCCGCGACGACCGTGCGCGCGACCGGCGTCGCGCGCGGGGACCGGGCCCGCGGCGAGGGCGCACCGAACGAGGGGGCGCGATGAGCCAGAGCCTGGCGCGCGGACTGCTGATCCTGAACGATCTGGGCGAGGGGCCGCGGACCCTGGACGAGCTGGCCGCCACGGTCGGCGTGCACAAGACCACCGTGCTGCGGCTGCTGCGCACGATGGAGGAGCAGCGGTTCGTCCACCGCGACGACGCGCACCGCTTCCACCTCGGCTCGGGCCTGTTCGCGCTGTCGGGCGCCGCGCTCGACCAGCGCGGCGTGCGCGGCATCGCCGCCCCGCACCTGGCCCGGCTGAACGAGGCGACCGGGCACACCGTCCACCTCGGCGTCTACGAGGGCGGCGAGGTCGTCTACCTCGACAAGTACGACTCCCGGCACTCGATCCGGATGTACTCCCGGGTCGGGCTGCGGATGCCGCTGCACGCCACCGCGATCGCCAAGGTGCTGCTCGCCGACCTGCCCGAGGCGCGCCGCCGCGAGGTCGCCGCCACGATCGAGTACACCCCCTTCACCGAACACACCATCACCGGTCCCCGCGACCTGCTCGCCGAGCTGGTCCGGGTGGCCGAGCGGGGCTTCGCGATGGACGACGCCGAGCACGAGACGTTCATCCGCTGCCTCGCCGCGCCGGTCCGCGCGGCCGGCGGACGGGTCGTCGCAGCGGCGTCGATCTCCGTCCCGGACATCGTGCTCGACCGCGACCGGACGCTGGAGCTGCTGCCCGAGCTGCTCGCCACCGCCCGCGCCATCTCCGCCGAGTGCGGCCACACCCGATGAGGAACCCGATGACCGACAAGACCCAGATCAGCACCACCGCCGCCCCGGCCGCCGCCTGGGCGTTCTCCCAGGGCGTCCGCAAGGGTCCGATGCTCCAGGTCTCGGGGCAGGGCCCGCAGGACCCGGCGGACGGCGCCTACCTGTACCCCGGCGACGTGAAGGCGCAGACGCGCCGCGTCCTGGAGAACATCAAGGCGATCCTGGACGCGGGCGGCGCGAGCGTCGAGGACGTGCTGATGTTCCGCGTCTACCTGACCACCCGCGACGACTTCGCCGCGATGAACGAGGCGTACACCGAGTTCGTGAAGGAGAACTGCCCGAGCGGCGTCCTCCCCAGCCGCACGACCGTCGCCGTCGGCCTCCCGCATCCCGCGATGCTCGTCGAGATCGACGCCCTGGCCTGCGTCGCCTGACCGGTCCCGTCCGCCGCGCGCGCAGGGCGGTCGCCGCGCGGCACCTGCCTTGCGCGGCGCCCGCCGGCGCGCGCCGGCGCGCGGGTCAGCGGTGCGCGACGCCGCCGAGACGGCCGGTCGCTGCGAGTTCGAGGGTGATCAGGACGGCGGCCGACTCGATCGCCAGCAGCCCGATGAGCACCAGGAGCTGGGTCGCGCCGGCCTGGACCGGGTCGGCGCCGCCCAGCAGCACGCCGACGAACGCGCCGGGCAGCGTGACCAGCCCGACGGTGCGGGTCTGGTCGAGCACGGGGACGAGCGCGAGCGCGACGGCCGGACGGCACACCTCCAGCGCGGCGTCCCGGGGCATCAGGCCGAGCGCGAGACCGCCCTCGTACTCGCCGCGCCGCGTCCGCAACTCGTCCAGCGCGCGGCGCCCGGCCAGCGCGGTCGCGGTCATCGCGCCGCCGATCAGGATGCCCGCGATCGGCAGCACCGCGACCGGGCGCAGCGGGACGAGCGTCGAGCCGAGCAGCAGCGCCAGTACCGGCACGACCCCCGCGACGATCGGCAGCGCCGTCCACCAGGGCGGGGCCGACACGCGGCGGCCCGCGGTGAGGGCGGCGACCCCCACCATCCCGGCGATGAACGCGGCCGTCCAGCCGGCGCTGCCGAGCACCGCCGTGATGAGCAGCGAGACCACCGTGAGCTGCGCGGTCGCGCGCGCCGCGGCGACCACGACCTCGCGGGCCAGGCCGAGCCCGCCGAGCCGCGCCAGCAGCGCCGCGACCGCGGTGAGGGCGAGCAGGACCAGCCCGAGCAGCGGTCCGACCGCAGGTGCCGCGCTCATCGCCCGCCCCCGTTTCTCATCCGCCGTCCCGGTTGAGCCGATTGTGATCCGAATGCTGGCCCATACCTCCCGGAAACCCCGATAGCGTAGGGGTTGTGGCGGAAAGTGAGTCGAAGGAAGCGTCCCGTCGCAAGGCCCTCTGGCTGATGGGCGCGGCGGCCGTCGGGCTGGCGGCCCTGGGTGCGGACGGAGTGCGGCCGGGGTCGCGCCACCGGGCCGCGGCGTCCCCCGCGACGACCGCCAGACCGCGCGCGATCCTCCATCCGTCGCCGAGCCCGACGCCGACCCCCACGCCGACGCCGCGTCCCGCAGCGTGGACGCCGGCCAAGCTGACGGCCACCAAGACCCCGGTGCGCAACCTCTCCGAGCTCACCCCGCCGCCCCCGCCGCAGACGATCGCGCTGACGATCGACGACGGGCCGCAGCCGACCTGGACGCCGCGAGTGCTCGACCTGCTGGCCGAGCACGAAGTGCACGCGACGTTCTTCATCATCGGCGAGCAGGTCAAGGAGCTCCCCAAGCTGACCCGGCGGATCGCCGACGCCGGTCACCAGGTGTGCAACCACACCATGACCCATCCCATCACCATCGCCGGGATGTCGCGCAAGCGGGTGCGCAAGGAGATCGTCGAGTCGCACGACCTCATCGCCGACATCACCGGCGTGGTGCCGCAGTTCTTCCGCTCACCGGGCGGTGCGTGGTCCAAGACCGTGCTGGAGCTGACCGCCGAGCACGGCATGCTGCCGATCGACTGGGCGGTCGACCCGCGCGACTGGTCCCGGCCGGGCGTCGGCCACATCCGGCGGACGCTGCTCGGCAGCGAGGCGGGCAACATCATGCTCTGCCACGACGGCGGCGGCGACCGGTCGCAGACGCTCAAGGCGCTGGGCACCGTCATCCCGAAGCTGAAGAAGCGCGGGCTGTCCTTCGTCGCCCTTTAGCCGCCGTCCGCTTACAGAGGGCCCGGGGTGGACTCAGGTACACCCCATGTCCGGGTTCCGGGCACACTGTGGTCACGGGGGACTCGCCGGAGACTGGTACCCGATACAGCGGCGAGGTACGGAGGACGACGTGAGCACAGAACTGGCAGAGGAGACCCGGCTCGACAGCCATGTCCGGGCTCCCTGGCGCGGGGCCCGGCTGTGGCTGCTCTCGTGGCCGGCGATGCTCCTGTCCTGTGCGCTGCTCTCCGCCCTTTCCATGATCGGCCTGGGCGTCGGCATCCTGCTGGTGCCGCCGATCCTGATCGCGATGCGCGGGCTGCTGGACGTCTACCGCGACTGGATCGGCCGGTGGACCGGCCAGCGGATCGAGCGCCCGTACCTGCCCGGGCCCGAGTTCGAGCCGGGCCTGAACGGGCACGTCAAGCGGTGCATGGCACTGCTCTCGGACCCCGCGTCCTGGCGCGACCTGATGTGGGTGTTCGCCGACCCGGTCGTGTCGGTGTTCACCGCGCTGCTGCCCGCCTTCCTCGTCCTGTACGGGGTGTGGGGACTGCTCCTCGGCGGCTTCGCCGGCGACCTGATCACCTCGTACGGCGGCAACGTCTGGTACGGCTGGATCCACGTGACCAAGGGGTACGGCGCCGACACCGGCACCCGGGTGGAGACGGCGCTCCTCGGCGTGGCGTTCATCGCGCTGGGCCACCTGACCGGGCCGAAGCTGCTGGCCGTCTACGGCCGGTGGGGGCGGCTGCTGCTCGGCCCGACCGAGCGGTCCCGCCTCGCGCTGCGCGTCCAGCACCTCACCGAGACCCGCACCGACGCGGTCGACACCTCCGCCGCCGAGCTGCGCCGGATCGAGCGCGACCTGCACGACGGCGCGCAGGCCCGGCTGGTCGCGATGGGGATGAGCCTCGGCGCGATCGAGCACCTGCTGGACCGCGACCCCGAGAAGGCCCGGCTGCTGCTCGCCCAGACCCGCGAGTCGTCCGCCAAGGCCCTGCACGAGCTGCGCGACCTGGTCCGCGGGATCCACCCGCCGGTGCTGGCCGACCGGGGCCTCGGCGACGCGGTGCGGGCCCTCGCGCTCGACCACCCGCTGCGGCCCGAGGTCCAGGTCGACCTGCCCGGACGTCCCGACGCGCCGGTGGAGTCGGCCGCCTACTTCGCGGTCTCGGAGATCCTCACCAACGCGGCCAAGCACTCCGGTGCGGACCGGGTCTGGATCGACATGCGGCACGACGCCGGGATGCTGCGGATCACCGTCACCGACGACGGCCGGGGCGGCGCCACGCTCGGCGGCGGGACGGGGCTGCGCGGGATCGAGCGGCGGATCGGTACATTCGACGGCGTCCTCGCCCTGACCTCGCCTCCGGGCGGCCCGACCATCGTGACGCTGGAGCTGCCGTGCGCGTTGTCCTCGCCGAAGATCTCGCACTCCTGAGGGAGGGCCTGGTCAGCCTCCTGGAGTCGCACGGGTTCGAGATCGCCGCCGCGGTCGACAACGGCCCCTCGCTGCTCAAGGCGCTGCTCGACCACCGCCCGGACGTGGCGGTGGTCGACGTGCGGCTGCCGCCCTCCTTCACCGACGAGGGCCTCCAGGCGGCGCTGGAGGCCCGCCGCCAGGTCCCCGGCCTGCCGGTGCTGGTGCTGTCGCAGTACGTGGAGCAGCTCTACGCCCGCGAGCTGCTCGCCGACGGCAGCGGCGGCATCGGCTACCTGCTGAAGGACCGGGTCTTCGACGCGACGCAGTTCGTCGACGCGATCCGCCGGGTCGCGGCGGGCGGCACCGCGATGGACCCCGAGGTGATCTCCCGGCTGCTGGCCAGCAACACCCGCGACGAGCCGTTCGGGCGGCTCACCCCGCGCGAGCTGGAGGTGCTGGAGCTGATGGCGCAGGGCCGGTCGAACGCGGCGATCGCGCAGGCGCTGGTGGTCACCGAGCGGGCCGTCACCAAGCACACGGCCAACATCTTCCTCAAGCTCGGCCTGGCCGTGGCAGGCGACGACAACCGCCGGGTACTGGCGGTTCTGGCCTACCTGAACCACTGAGCGGTCCCTCCACGCTCTACCGGCCGCGCTCCGGGTGAATTATCTTGCTCGGGCGAGACGGCCCCGGGAGGGCGCGATGACCGTGATCCTGATCCTGCTCTGCCTGGCGATCGCCGGCCGGGAACTGTACCTGGCGTTCGAGCGCAAGAAGCCGGCGAGCGCGCCCGAGATCGCCGACCTCCGGACCCAGCTCGCCGCGCTGCGCGGCACCCGCGACGAGCTGGAGCGGTTCCGCGCCGCGCAGGCCAAGCGCCTCGACCGCCTGGCAGCCGACCAGGAGGAGCGGTTCGAGCTGCTGACCGGCGACCGGTCCCGCGACGACGGGGCGCTGCGCGAGACCGACGCGCGCGTCCGCTCGCTGGTCGCGCAGATCAACGAGCGGATGCTCCCCGACGTCAACGCCCGGCTGTCCAGGCAGCGGGAGATCGCCGACCGGCTCACCGCCGACGTCGGGGCGCTCCGCGCGCATCTGGTCGGACGGCTCGACCAGGCCGTCGCGGCGTCGCTCGGCGCCGACCCGCCCGATCTGGTCACCGGCGCGCTCACCGGAGGGTCGTCCCCGGCGGAGGAGGCCGACGGGCTCACCCTCATCGGCCTGTACGAGGCGTTCGCCGAACGGTACGAGCTGCGCGTGGAGCTGACCCACCCGGTGGAGCAGGACGGGTTCTGGCTGGTCCGCTACTACCTGTCGGGTCGTAGCCCGCGCGGCCTGGAGCGCGACTTCATCGACTTGCTGGGCGGGCTGCGCACCGGACGCACCGGCGGCGGCCCCCCAGCGGACGACGCCGTACGCGACCTGCTCCAGGAGCTGCACGGCATCGACAAGGGCTGTGTCCAGCTCGGCCCCCTGCTCATCGTCCGGACGGCGGAGGCACTGCTGTGCGGAGTGCTGCCACTCGCCGAACTACTCCGGCCGGACGCCGCCGCCCTGGTCGCCGACCCCGCTTTAGCGGCGGACCGCCTGAGGTGCCTTCCGGAGGGGCGCTTCTGCGACGTGTCGGGATGGTCCGCCCTCAGGGAGTAGGCAAGGGAACGGCGGGAGTCAGGGGGTCGTCAGCCCGTCGTGGGGGCCGTCCAGGTGAAGTGCGGCTTGCGGCCCTCCAGGAAGGCGGCGATGCCCTCAGCGCCGTCGCTACTGGCGTTGAACTCGTCCAGCCATCCGCGCGCCTTCTCCTCGACCGGCTTGCCGCTGGAGACGGCGTCCACGATGTCCTTGGTGGCGCGCTGGGTGAGAAGCGACCGTGACGCCATCGTGGCGGCGAACTCCGCGACCCGCGTCCGCAGCGCGTCCGCGGGGACGACCTCGTCCAGCAGTCCGATCCGCAGGGCGTGCTCGGCGCCGATGAGGTCCGCCGAGTAGAGCAGGTACTTGGCGGCGGCCGGTCCGACCAGCCGCACCAGGCGGGCCGTGGCCGCGGCCGGGTACACGATGCCCAGTTTGGCGGGGGTGATCCCGAACCGCGCGCCCTCGGTCGCGAACCGGAGGTCGCACGCGGCGGCGAGCTGGCAGCCGCCGCCCACGCAGAACCCCTCGATCGCGGCCAGGGTCGGCTTGGGGAAGGCGGCGAGGGCCGTCTCCGCGACGGTCGACAGCGCCGTCCCGTTGCCGGTGTGGATATCGGCGAGCTCGGCGATGTCGGCGCCCGCGCAGAAGTTCCCGCCCGCCCCCGTGAGCACCACCGCGCGGACGGCGGGATCGGCGGCGAGCCCGTCCAGCAGGACGGGCAGGTCCCGCCACATGGCCGCGCTCATCGCGTTCCGCTTGGCGGGCCGGTCGATCGTGATCGTCCCGACGCCCTCCGCGACCTCGCAGCGCATCTCCGGCACCTCGGCCATCGGCGTCCCCTCCGGTTCGTCTTTTCCACCGGTCCGGGCCGTTCCCAGGCGTCCGGCACCGTCGCGCCGTAATCGTACGGAGCGTTCTACCGGGCGCCCCTGCCGGGGGGATGTGTCAAGGAGCCCGACAGGGGAATTCACCAGGCCCAAAGCTGATTCTCACTAGTGACGGCCACGGGGAACGGAGGTCGCGGTGGCACAAAGCACAGGCGTCTTCTGGACCATTCATCTGGACGCCCCCCTGGCGACCAAATCGGACCGGGTGGGTGTCAAGGCGGCCTACCTCGCGCGCGCGGGTCAGCACGACCTGCCGGTGCTCCCCGGGTTCGTGGTCCCCGTGCAGTGCGCCGCCGATAGCGCCGTCTACCGGAACACCGGTGAACTGCGAGCCGCCTGGGCCAAGCTCTCCCACAACGGGCAGCGGCCGGTGGTCGTACGGTCCTCGCCCATCGAGAAGGACGGCGCGAGGCCGCCGGGAGCCGGACGGTTCGGGCCGGTGCCGGGCGTCCGCGAGTGGCCGGGATTCCTCGGCGCCGTGAAGAGCGTGGAAGCGTCCGCGGACGGGCCCGGGACGATGGCGGTCCTCGTCCAGCCGCGGCTCGACGCCGTCACGAGCGGCGTGATGCTCGGCGCCGGGCCCCTGGACGGCCGCACCGATCGGGTCATCGTGTCGGCCGTGGAGGGCGGCCCCCAGGCCCTGGCCGGCGGAGAGGTGGGCGGCACCCGCTACGTGCTGACCCACTGGGGCCGGGCCGTCGACGCCGCCGGAGACCGGATCCACGACGAGCACAGCCTGCTGAGCCGGCACCAGCTCCGCTCGCTCGCCCGGCTCGCTTCCCGGGCCTCGCACGTGTTCGGCGGCCCTCAGGACATCGAGTTCGCCTTCGACCGGGACGAGCGGCTCTGGGTGCTCCAGATCCTCCCGTGACCGCTCTCGCGCCGGATTGATCGGAACCTGGGGCCTTCCAGAAGAGTCATAAGGGGCCAAAGGATCGTTCGGAGCACCGGGGGACGCGTGCCCTGAACGCACCATCGGGCTTCCAGGGGACACAGATGAACGACCCACGCTGGGCGACGCGCGTCGTGATCGGGGCCGGTGCGCTCGGGCTCGCCATAATGATGACCGGGTGCGAGGGCACCGCTCACGGCAAGAAACGGCCGCGCTCGCGAGCCACCTCGTCCGCGAGATCCACGACCGAGCAGCCGCTGGTCTGCACCGACCCGCCGGGGGACGTGCTCAGCGCGGGCCAGACCGGCGGAAACGGTGCCGGGGGCGGGGGCGGTGCCTCGGGGCGCGCGCCCGCCTGGAGCGACCTGACGTCGGTCAGGACCCGTACGCCCGCGTCCACCGGCCCGACCAGATCCACCGGCACCCGGACCACCAGGCCGGCGAAGCCGACGAAGACGCGGTGAGTTCCGGGAATGCGAATCGGCCCCCGATTGCTGTACTGTCAAGGAAAGCGCCATGGGATTTCCGTCAATGCCAAGTACGCGGTGACGGCGCCCTTTCCCCGTCCGGGCCATCTGAGTGCCCGGTGATTCCACCTCGAACACGGGCAGGCCCGAGTTCAGTGGCCATCGCACCTAGGGAGCAGACGTCAGCCCGGTGAACCGAGCTGCTTTCCCCTCACACCGCTCGCGTACACGCCGCGGGTTCCCCCGTCGTACGCGGGAACCGACGCCAGGCGACGCGGCGCGTTCCGTACCAGCCTGAGAAGGGACCTTCATGTCCACCAGCACCATCACCACCGAAGCCGAGCCCCCAGCAGCGGGGCGCGCCGCGATGCCGGCGCAGGCCACCCGCCGTACCGCGCAGGGACGCCGCCCGGTCCAGCACCAGCAGGCCGCCGACGAGCCGGTCGTCGGCTTCCAGGGCATCCTCGCCGTGCAGGACAAGCACGCGTTCGTCCGGACCGAGGGCTACCTGCCCGGTCCCGCCGACGTGTACGTCTCGCTCGCCCAGGTCAAGACGTTCAACCTGCGTCCCGGCGACGCCGTCGTCGGCACCGCCCGCACCCCGCGCTCGGGCCGGGAGAAGTTCAACGCGCTCGTGCACGTGGAGAGCGTCAACGGCGTCCTCCCGGCCGAGGCCGCCGGGCGCCCCGAGTTCGCCGCGCTGACCCCGCTGTTCCCCGAGGAGCGGCTGCGGCTCGACACCGGCCCGCTCGCGACCCGCGCCATCGACCTGGTGGCGCCGATCGGCAAGGGCCAGCGCGGTCTGATCGTGTCGCCGCCCAAGGTCGGCAAGACCATGGTCCTCCAGGCGCTGGCGAGCGCGATCAGCCAGAACAACCCCGACTGCCACCTGATGGTCGTCCTCATCGACGAGCGCCCCGAAGAGGTCACCGACATGCAGCGCACGGTGCGCGGCGAAGTGATCCACTCGACCTTCGACAAGCCCGCCGAGGAGCACACCGCGCTCGCCGAGCTGGCCGTGGAGCGGGCCAAGCGGCTGGTCGAGCAGGGCCACGACGTGGTCATGCTGCTCGACTCGATCACCCGGCTCGGCCGCGCCTACAACCTGGCCGCCCCGTCCAACAGCCGCATCCTGGCGGGCGGCGTGGCGACCACCGCGATCTACCCGCCCAAGAAGTTCTTCGGCGCCGCGCGCAACATCGAGAACGGCGGCTCGCTGACCATCCTCGCCACCGCGCTGGTCGAGACCGGCTCCCGGATGGACGACGTGTTCTTCGAGGAGTTCAAGGGCACCGGCAACATGGAGCTCAAGCTCGACCGCAGCCTCGCCGACCGCCGGGTGTTCCCCGCCGTCGACATCGACCAGTCCGGCACCCGCCGCGACGAGCTGCTGATGTCCCCCGAGGAGCTGGCGCTGAGCATGCGGCTCCGCCGGGTGCTCCAGGGCCTCGACAAGCAGCAGGCCGTCGAGACGCTCGTGGAGAAGATGAAGGGCACCGGGTCCAACGCCGAGTTCCTGCTGAGAATCCAGCAGACGACCTGATCCGTCAGGACGGCCGCTCCGGCCGGAACGACTTGAGGATCTTGTCGAAGAGCCGCTGGCCCGGCGTCCACGAGGATTCGGGCGCGAAGAAGAAGAACTCGTACCCGGCCGCGCGGCTGCGCAGCCCGTGCCTGCCCTCCGTGCCGCCCGCGCCGTTCGCGCCGCCCGCGCCCTGGACGCCCCGGCCGGTCACGCCGCCCGCGCCGGTCCCGGCGTCGACGGAGAAGCTCCCGCCGGAGCCCGAGGCTCCTTCGGTGCCGCGGGCGACCCCGTCGCCGCGGCCCCCGTCACCGCGGGTCCTCCCATCACCGGCCCCGCCGCCGGCGCCCTCCGCGCCGCGGATGCGGTCCGTGCCGTACGAGGCGTCGATGCCTCCCCGCGAGCGGCCGGTGCCGTCCCACGCGAACTCCCACTCGGCGGCGCCGTCGGCCAGCTCCGGCGCCGGTTCGAGCCGCAGCCGCCGGTATCCCGGGTAGAGGTCGCGCGCCGCGGCGTCGGTCTCGGCGGCGCGCAGCCCGTCCAGCGGATCACCGGGGGCCGGGCCGATGCGCAGCCCCTGCCCGCCGCCCGGCGACCGCCACTCGACCGCCGCGCCGCGCTGCTCGCGCTGCCAGCCCGCCGGGATCTCCACGGTGTAGGCGCCCGCCTCGCGGTAGGGGACGGTGCCGGTGCGCGCCTCGGGGGCCGGGAACAGCGTCACGGCCTCGCTGGTGCCGATCGAGGTCCACCGCGCCGTCCACGTCCCGAAGCCGATCACCAGCACCGCCAGCGTCGCCACGCTGATCACCGCCCCGAACCGGGGCCGGCCGCGGCGCGCGACCCGTGCCGCCGAGCGGGCCCGCAGCGGACCCCGGCGCGCCGCCCGCCGGGCCGCCCGCAGCATCTCCACCGGCAGCGTGGCCGCCGACCTGGACCGGGACCGCGCGGCGGTGCGCAGCAACCGTCCCGCCGCGTCGGCGGACGGCCGTCCGGCCGGGTCGTCGCTCAGCAGCCCGCAGATCAGCGGCGCCAGCGCCCCGGCCCGCACGGGCGCCGCGTACTCCCCCAGCAGCACCGCGAGCATCGAGGCCAGCGCGTGGCAGCGCAGGAACGGCGGCTCGCCCTCGACCGCCGCGTAGAGCGTGGCGCCGAGCGCCCACAGGTCGGACGCCTCCAGGCTCGGCCCGCCGCGCACCCGTTCGGGCGGCAGGTAGGCGGGCGAGCCCTCGATCCCGGCGACGAGCGTCTCGGCGATCTCGTCCCCGCCCCGCCCCGTGTGCACGGCGAGGCCGAAGTCGGTGAGCAGGATCCGGCCGTCGTCGCACAGCAGCACGTTGCTCGGCTTGACGTCGCGGTGCAGGATGCCGGCGTCGTGCGCGGCCCGCAGCACCGACAGGACGGCCCGTCCCACCGCGGCGGTGCGCGCCACGCTGAGCGGCCCGTCCTCGGCGACGACCTGGTGCAGCGAGCGGGCCCGCAGCAGCTCCATGACGATCCAGGGGCGGCCGTCCTCGACGACGACGTCGTACACGTCGACCACGCCGGGGTGCCGGAGCGCGGCGGTGGCGCGGGCCTCGCCGATGAGACGTCTGCACAGGGCCCCGCGCTCGCCCTGGGTGATGCCCTCCGGAAGGTGCACCTCTTTGACCGCCACGTCCCGGTCCAGCATCTCGTCGTGGGCACGCCAGACCGTGCCCATTCCGCCGCTGCCGACCACCGATATCAGGCGATACCGGCACGCAAGCGGTATCAGCCGTTCTCCCCCCATGAGGTTGTTATGTGCGCGAACCGCACCAAGCCACGCTCCTCGCCGGTCCATCATTTCTTGGCGAGTGGCGGAAGGGGGGAGAGCCGGGCCCGCGCGGGCCCGTCAGGAGGCGGCGAAGACGCCCTTGGCCCACGTGTAGTCGGACTTGCCCACGGCGGTGCGCCGCACCTCGTCGACGAGGTGGATCTGGCGCGGCAGCTTGAAGCCGGCCAGCCGGTCCCGGCAGTGCTCGGCGAGCTCCTCCAGCGTCGGCGCGGTGCCGGGCCGCGGCGCGATCACCGCGGCGACGCGCTGGCCGAACCGGTCGTCCGGCAGCCCGACGACCACCACGTCGTACACGTCGGGGTGGTCCTTCAGCGCGACCTCGACCTCCTCGGGGTAGACCTTCTCGCCGCCGGTGTTGATCACCAGGGAGCCGCGGCCGAGCAGCACGATCGCGCCGTCCTCCTCCAGCCTCGCGAAGTCGCCCGGGACCGACCAGCGGGTGCCGTCCGCACCGGTGAAGAACGTCGAGGCGGTCTTGGCCGGGTCGTTGTAGTAGCCGAGCGGGATATGCCCGCTGCGCGCCAGCCTGCCGATCCCGCCGGGCCCGACGGTCTCGAGGTCGTCGTCCAGGACGGTGACGCCCGGCTTCATCATGAACCGGGCGGTGCCCTCCTTGCCCCCGACCGACGGCCCGCACGCGCCGGTCTCGGACGCGCCGTAGTTGTCGAGGAACATCACGTTCGGCAGGTGCGCCCTCAGCTCGTCCTTGGCGCCCTCGGTCAGCGGGGCGCCGCCGGACGCGATCGCGAACAGCGAGGAGGCGTCGTGCGTCCCGTCCGCCAGCTCCCGGGCGACCGGCCGGGCCATCACGTCCCCGACCAGCATCAGCACGTTGGCCTTCTCCTCGGCCAGCAGGCGCAGGGCGCGGGCCGGGTCGAACCCGTGCCCCGTGTACAGGACGACCTTGGCGCCGCTGAACAGCCCCATGAACGCCACCCACTGCCCCGCGCCGTGCATGACCGGCGCGCAGTCGAGCACGGCCATCGCGGGCTGGCCGGCGTTGCCGGCGATCGCCTCGGGGCTGGTGATCGGGTCGCCGAGCACGTTGCCGCCGCCGAGCGCGGCGAAGAAGATGTCCTCGCAGCGCCACTCGACGCCCTTGGGGTAGCCGGTGGTGCCGCCGGTGTACATGATGTACCGGTCGTCGCCGGACCTCTCGGGGAAGTCGTTGGCGGGCGAGGCGGCGCCCAGCGCCTTCTCGTACTCCACCGCGCCCGGCACGTCGTCCGCGGCGCCGTCCTCCAGCACCACCACGTGCCGCAGCCCCGGCAGCTCGCCGCGGACCTCCTCGACCCGGGCGAGCAGCGACCGCTCGCCGATCAGCGCGACCGAGTCGGAGTCGGCGAGCACGTGCCGCAGCTCGCCCGCGACGTAGCGGTAGTTGACCGGGATCGGCACGGCGCGGATCTTGAAGACGCCGAGCATCGACTCGATCCACTCGGCCCGGTTGTAGGCCAGGATCGCCACGTGCTCGCCGGGCGCGACGCCCGCGCCGGCCAGATGGTGCCCCACCCGGCTCGCGCGTTCGTCCAGCTCACGGTAGGTTCGCCGCTCGTCCCCCGCCACCAGGGCGGGTCGCTCCGGGCCGGCCTCGGCCAGGATTTCCAGCAGATCGGCCAGGTTGTAGCTGCGCACCATGCCGCGTCCTCGCGTTCCGGGTGGGGGATCGAGAAGTCCTCCGATCATCCTCACGCCGCGGTGGGGACTCAATCCTCCATGTCACCGGGTCCCATGACATGGATCACATCTTCCCCGCCGCATCCGGCCAGCGCGCCGGTTCTTACACGGCTCTTATCCGGGTAGCGGCATGCTAGGCCGTAACGATTACGTATCAGACGGGGGTAGCGGTGAGCGCAGGCGCAATGGCGTGGACGCCTCCGACCTGGGAGGAGATCGTCAGCGAGCACTCCACCCGGGTGTTCCGGCTGGCGTACCGACTGACCGGCAACCGGCACGACGCCGAAGACCTGACCCAGGACGTCTTCATCCGGGTCTTCCGATCCCTGTCCTCCTACAGCCCCGGCACGTTCGAGGGCTGGCTGCACCGCATCACCACCAACCTGTTCCTCGACCGCGCCCGCCGCAAGCAGCGCATCCGGTTCGACGCGCTCGCCGACGACGCGGCCGAGCGGCTCCAGGGCCGCGAGCCGAGCCCGGCGCAGGCCTACGACGAGCGCCTCCTCGACGCCGACATCCAGAAGGCGCTCGACGGCCTCGCCCCCGAATACCGCGCCGCCGTCGTGCTGTGCGACATCGAGGGCCTCACCTACGAGGAGATCTCCGCCTCGCTCGGTGTCAAGCTCGGGACCGTCCGGTCCCGCATCCACCGCGGCCGGGCCCAGCTCCGCACCGCCCTCGAGCACCGCCGTCCCGCCGAGGTCCCGACCAGCTGACCCCGCACGCGCCGCGGGCCGCGGGCCGGGCTTCCCCGCGCGGTTCGCGGGGGGCTACGCGTCCCAGCGGCGGCCGGTGAGGCGCTCGTAGACCTCGACGTACCGGGCGCGGGTGGCGTCCACGATCTCGGGCGGGATCTCGGGGCCGGGAGGGGTGCGGTCCCAGTCGAGCGTGCTGCTCCAGTCGCGGACGAACTGCTTGTCGAGGGCGTGCTGGGCGCGCCCCGGGGTCCAGTCGTCCGCGGGCCAGAACCGCGAGGAGTCGGAGGTCAGGACCTCGTCGCCGAGGACCAGGGTGCCGTCCGCCGCGCGGCCGAACTCCAGCTTGGTGTCGGCGATGATGATGCCCCGCTCGGCGGCCAGCTCGGCGCCCCGCCGGTAGACGTCCAGCGTGACCTCCTTGAGGCGGGCCGCGGTATCGGCGCCGATCTCGTCCACCACGTCGTCGTAGGTGATGAACTCGTCGTGCCCCTCGGTGGCCTTCGTCGTCGGGGTGAAGATCGGTTCGGGCAGTCTGGACGCCTCCACCAGGCCGTCCGGCAGGGCGACCCCCGAGACCGTGCCCGACTTCTCGTACTCCTTGAGCCCGAGGCCCGCGAGGTAGCCGCGGGCGATCCACTCCACCGGCAGCATGGTGAGCCGCTTGCAGCGGACGGCCCGGCCCTCCCACTCGGCCGGGACGTCGGTCCCGCTGATCACGTGGTTGGGCGTCACGTCCGCGAGCTGCTCGAACCACCACAGCGAGAGCTGCGTGAGGATCTTCCCCTTGTCGGGGACCATCGTGGGCAGCACGACGTCATAGACGCTCACCCGGTCGGACGCCACCAGGATCAGATCGTCCCCGTCGGCGTACACGTCCCGGACCTTGCCGGAGTGCAGCAGTTCCATGTCGTCTCCCCTTCTCACGCCGGGACGAGGTTACTAGCACCCGGCCCACCTGCCGGACCTGCACCCCGCCGCAGAAGTTGCGCGGTTCTCGCCGCCCCCGGACGGGCCCGTCGAGCCCGCGCCCCCGGGTGGACGGACGCCCGCGTCTCGCTGGCCGGCCCTTTGAGCCGCGCGGCCCGGGTCACGCGGCTCAGGGGCGGAGCGCCTTGAGCACGTGGTCGACCAGGGCGTCGGCGTATTCGGGGGTGAGCGGTCCGGAGCGGAGCAGCCACCGCTGGTAGAGCGGGGCGTAGAGCAGCTCGAGCGCCAGGTCCAGGTCGGCGTCCGGGCTGATCTGCCCGGCCCGCTGGGCGCTGCGCAGCCGTTCCTTCTTGGCCTCGGTGACGGGACCGTCCACCTTCTCCTGGAACTGGGCGGCGAGGGCGGGATCGTTGATGATCTCGCTGTTGAGCGCCCGGATCGGCGCCTCGAAGCGGGGGTCGGCGAACTCGGCGGCGGTCGCCCGCATGACCGTCCTGAGATCGGCCTTGATGTCGCCCGTGTCGGGCAGCGCGATCCCCTCCCCCGCGGCGCCCTCGCTGAGCGCGAGGAAGGACTCGAAGACCACCGCCCCCTTGGACGGCCACCACCGGTAGATCGTCTGCTTGCCCACGCCGGCCCGCGCGGCGATCGCCTCGATCGAGATCTTCCCGTACTCCGTCTCGGCGACCAGCTCCCGCGCGGCGTCGAGGATCGCCCGCCGCGAGCGCTCGCTGCGGCGGGCCGGGTTCGGCCTCTTCTCGGTGGACACGCGGGCGAGGATAGCAGCTCTGCGAGACGAGACGATCCGTCTTGACAAAGGGGACGGGCGCAGGCAGACTGACGGCACGCGAGACGAATCGTCTCGTCTTGCTTACGACCAACGGAGGTGCAGCGCTATGACGACCGCGCGAGCATGGTTCATCACCGGGGCGTCCAGGGGCCTCGGCAGGGCCTTCACCGAGGCCGCCCTGGCCGCCGGGGACCGCGTCGTGGCCGCCGCCCGCGACCTCGGCCCGCTCGCCGATCTCGCGGCCGACCACCCCGACGGCCTCGTCCTGCTGCCGCTGGACGTCTCCGACCGCGCGGCCGTGCTGCGCGCGGCCGACCAGGCGGTGGCCGCCCTCGGCAGGCTCGACATCGTGGTCAACAACGCCGGCGGACTGCTGCTCGGCATGGTGGAGGAGGCCACCGAAGAGCAGATCCGCGCCCATATCGACGTCAACCTCTTCGGCGCGATCTGGGTCTCCCAGGCCGTCGTCCCGATCATGCGGGCGCAGGGCTCCGGGCGCATCCTGAACATCACCTCGATGGCCAGCGGCGGCGGCTTCGCCTCCGTGGGCTTCTACGGGGCCGGCAAGTCCGCCCTCGACTCGGTCACCCAGGCGCTGGCGATGGAGGTCGCGCCCCTCGGCATCAAGGTCACCAGCGTCCGGATGGGCGGGTACGACACCGGCCTGTTCACCACGGGCACCACGGTGACCGAGCCGATGCCGGCCTACGAGCCCCTGCGGACCGAGCTGGCCGAGATGTGGGGCGAGGAGGCCGGCCCCGCGCCGAGCACGGCCGCTCCGGTCATCATGGAGCTGGTCGACCTGCCCGACCCGCCCACGGCGCTGATCGTCGGATCCACCTCCTACGACCTCGTCCAGGAGCTGGAGCAGGCCAACACCGAGCAGTACCGCGCCTGGGAGCACCTCAGCCGCAAGGCCCCGGGCTGACCGGGAGCCGGACGGCGGGCGCGAATCGACTCGTCCCGCCGGATCCTGATCGGTACCGTGTCGCCATCATGATCTTGATATGGGGGGTATGAGGGCGATGGGTGCTGTTCTGACAAGGGTGGGCACGGCGGCGGGACCACTCCCGAGGCCGCTGTCCACCCTGGTGCTGCCCCGCCAGGAGCTGCACAGCGCCGTCGTGCTGCCCGATGGGGACACCTGCGTCGTCAGCGCCGAGAACGACGGCACGCTGTACGTCGCGTCCCTGGGCGAAGAGCGCGTGGTCGACCGCCTCTCGGGCCACGAGGGCCCGGTCAACTCCCTCGCCCTCGGAGGTGGCGGGCGGCTGCTGCTGTCGGCCTCCGACGACGCGACGATCCGCGTGTGGGACACCCGGTCATGGCAGGTCACCGCGGTGCTGGAGGGCCACACCGGCTACATCCGGGAGGTCGCGGCCCAGGGGATGACCGCGGTCTCCGGCGGGGAGGACGGAACGTTCCGCGTCTGGGACCTGGACGGGGCGACCTGCCGGGGCGTGTTCGACGACCACGGCGGCTCGGTCGACCGCGTGGCGATCAGCCCGGACGGCCGCCGGGCGGCGAGCGCGTCACGCGCCAACCAGGTGTTCCTGTGGGACCTGGACGAACCGCGCCTGGAACGCGAGCTCTACAGCACCGGGCAGGTCGTCCACCAGATGCCCAATGTGGAATGGCTGGGAGACACCTTCCTCCTCACCGGGGGCAACCAGACCGGTGTGGGGCACGACGACTCCCCCTCCGCGCTGCTGTTCGACCCCACGCGGGACCGGCTCTACACGGCCGCCGACGAGGTCATCTGCTGGGACCTGGCCGACGGCCGTGAACGGGCGCGCTTCCCGCGGCAGAAGATGATCAGATCGCTGGCCGTCCATCCCGACCTTCCGCTGCTGGCGGTCGGCTCGCTGCACGGCATCCAGATCACCGACCTGGACGGCGAACACGTGGCCTCCCTCGGGGCGGACAGCTCGTTCAGCGACTCCATCGCCCTGCTCGCGGACGGCCGGATCGCGTCCGTCCACAACCGGGACGGCGGCACGGTGCGGCTGTGGCCGGCCCCTGCGGGCGAGGAACGCCAGGGCGTCCGGCACAACTCAGGGGTCGACGAACTCGTCATCGGCCCCGGGGCCCGCTGGGCCGCGACCGCCGACCAGAACGACGAAGTGTTCCTCTGGGACCTGTCCAGCGGTGCCCGCATCGCCACCGTGACCGGCACGAGGGAGATCGCGTGCAGGCCGTTCTCCATGCCCGGCGGAGACCGTCTCGTGATCCCCGAGGCCGACAGGCTGCACGTCCTGCCCACCACTGGAGGGGACCCCGTCCAGATCCCCGCTGCCGAACCGGAGGACTGGGCCCATATCTGCGCCGCCGCACCGATCGACGACGACTCCGTCCTCGTCGCGCCGTACGACACCCCGCCGGAGGTCTGGAGTCTCGGCGACGGTGAGCGGTGCCCGTTGCGCGGCGACTCCGGTCTCAAGTCCAGGGGCACCCTGGCGGTGACGGGCCACTATGCCCTGGTGCCCGCGGCCCTCAACAAGGAGCATCCGCTCATCGCGCCGATGGCCGACAAGGTCACACCGTTCGGCATCCCCGCGTTGCAGTGCTGGGACCTGTCCAGCGGCGAACTCGCCTGGACTCGGCACGGTCCGATCACCGACGGCCGGACATGGCCGTGCCACAACTGGGTTCTGCCGCTGCGCGACGGTACCGCGGCCACGCTCACCGGATACGGCGAGGAGGCGTCGCTCCTCGTCCTCGACGTTCCCACCGGCGATGTGCTGCGCCAGGTCCCGGTGTCCGGGGACCGGGGCGAGCCACCGACCGAGCTGCCCGACGGCACGCTGGTCTTCGTCGTGTGCGAGAAGGAGGCGGTCCATCTGCGGGAGCTGGCGCCGGGCGCGGACCGGCTCGAGCACCGGCTGTCCCTGCCACCGGCCGCCTCAGTGCAGCTCGCACCAGGCGCTGACCTGCTCTTCCGTATGCACGAGCACGCGCTGCACCTGCACCGCCTGAGCACGGGCGAACAGCTGGCCACGGAGGAACTCCCGGCCACCGGCGACTGCCTGACGATCAGCAGCGACGGCGGCGTGGCCGTGATCGGAGACCGCGAGGGCGGCGTCCACATCTTCCACGTCGGCCCTCAGCCGACGGGCATGGCGTAGGCGAGTTCGAAGCGGTCGACCGGGACGATGATGTCGGCGGTCTCCAACGGGCGTGCGCCCATGTAGGTCCGCCGGATCACCATGACGATCGACCCGAGCGCGTCGCCGAGCTGCTCGCCCTCCGACGCGAGCCGAGGGCTTGCCGTGCACGTCCGCCCGGGTGGGCCCGTGTCGAGGTTGGCGATGCGGGCAAGATCGGGCACGACGTCTCCGCGGCCGGTCAGATCACCTGGGCGGAGTTCTGCTGGTGAGGTCGGTGAGGCCCCAGACCTCGGCGACGCGGCCGTCGCGGGTGTGGACGATCTCCAGGATGGTGGGGGGCTCGGGGGTGCCGGTGCCGTGGACGGAGGTGCGGACGGCGGCCCGGTCGCCGTCGACGAGCAGGTCCTCGACGACGACGCGGGCCTCGGGGTGGACGGCGTGGAGGGCGGTCCAGGCGCGGGTGACGGCCTCGGGTCCGGTCGTGCCGAGGGGGTGGCTGCGGAAGTCGGGGGTGAAGACGCCCTCGGCGGCGTGGTCGTGGGCGTTGAAGGCGTCGTGCAGGAGATCGCCGAGACGTTCGGCGTCGGCCGCGTCACCGTCTACCGCCACCTGGACCCCGCCAAGACCACCAAGTCCAACGAGAAGGGAGAGAGCTGATGAACACCCGCACGCTGCCCGGCCTGCTCGCGGTCGCCGCCGGCCACAGTCTGCCCTACCCGAGTGAGGGAACCGAAGCATGAGCGTGAAGCCTGCTCAGATGGTGGAGTTGATCCGACAGGTGACAGACCCGGATCCCCGCCGGCGAGAACTCAGTGCAGACTCGTCGGTGGACTGGCTACGTTATTACTCGCGATCCGATGTCATGCTGCTGGCAGGAGCGCTGTCGATCGCGGCGGCCTGTGAACAGGATCCGGCCGCCCTCGAATCCCAACTGAACGCTCTGCTGCAGCTGGGTTCCGGCGGAATGCTGGAGGCTGCCTCCCTGGAGCGCCTCCGTGACATCGACAAAGGCTCACTTCCGGGAAACCTGGTCGAATATCTGGACGATCTGCTGGAACTCTAGTCTCGATCACGCGTGCGTGAGAACGCGCGCTTCGTTGTCAGTGATTTGCGCACGAAGTTGTCAGTAGCTCGCTGGGTGCCGAGGCATGAACGGTTCGTTCATGTCGGAGTGACCTTGAATTCTCGGTAGAGAGCGGCGAAGAACTCCCGAAGCAGCTCCTCGGCGGCGTCGGCCTGGTCCAGCTCAGCGGCGCCGGTCTGGCAGGAGTACGCCCGCGCCCGCCAGGCCATGGACTCGCTGTACGAGGAGTTCGCCGACCTGGACGACCAGCGGTGGCGCGCGACGTACCTGCGGCTCACCGACGCCCACGGCGACGCCGCCGTTGACGGTGAGGGTGCACCGGAGGATCTGGAGGGTGAGGATGCCGAAACTGCCGATGACGCAAGCGCCGCCGATCACGTTCTCCATCCGGAGCAGCATGACTACATCGAAGGGCGACACTTCATGCCCGGGGCGGAAGATTTCCCCGACAAGACCTATTTCACAATTCCTCGCGAGGGCTTGGACGAGGTCACGGCGTTGACTATGGAGCAGGCCCCCAAGGAATCCCCAATACGTTGGATAGAACGGATACAATCCATCGTGCCGAAATGCCGGAATCCGTTGGGACGAAGGATATATAGGCCGCGCTGGTGCAGCTCACGGAAACTATCCACTCAATCACGTGGAGGTCATTATGAATGACCCGAATGACGTGACTGGTGAACATGGTGTTCGAGACGCATACCCCTGGAATCCGATTTATGGAGCGGAGCAGTCATGAGTGGATCCGTTGTAATTTCTTACGTGCTCGGTGAAGGGCTGGGCGATGTTCCTCCCTCACTTCCGAGTGACCAGTTGGCGATCCTGAACGCCGAAGAGTGGGTCGTCCGCGAGCGGTGGTTCCTCGGGTCGGTCGATGTTCAGGTCGGGGGCTCCGTATGGGGTTACAGGAACACTCCGCTGCTCGACTTCGCATTGGCTCTCCGCTATGCGGTCAATATCCTGGCTGCCGACGGCGCCATTGAGTTCGATGCGGAGGGGGGCCCGAACCTTCGCCTAGAGCAGATCGGTGACGCGGTGCGGGTGGTCGATATTCGCAGCGGAACGGAGGGGGAGTGCTCGTTCATCGATCTGGTGGGATCTGCCGGTCGTTTCCTGCGCAGCCTTGTTGACGAGGTCACGAAGGCTCGCCCTGATGTTCTCCTCAATGATGTGGTTCGGACGGCTTTCCGGGAGTCGGGGGCGAGGCAGTTGAATCAGGAGGCGTTCGGGCGCTATTCGCACGCGGGGCAAATTCGCGGGAAACTCCTCAAGAGGCAGGCCTCTCAGGGGTGAATTTCTTGTTCCGGTCACCGGCGACCACCTGGCGATCAGCGGCGACGGCGGCGTGGCCGTGATCGGAGACCGCGAGGGCGGCGTCCACATCTTCCACGTCGGCCCTCAGCCGACGGGCAGGGCGTAGGCGAGTTCGAAGCGGTCGACCGGGACGATGATGTCGGCGGTCCCCAACGGGCGTGCGCCCGCATAGGTCCGCCGGATCACCATGACGATCGATCCGAGCGCCTCGCCGAGCTGCTCGCTCTCGGACGCGAGCCGAGGGCTTGCCGTGCACGTCCGCCCCGGGTGGGCCCGTGTCGAGGTTGGCGATGCGGGCAAGATCGGGCACGACGTCTCCGCGGCCGGTCAGATCACCTGGGCGGAGTTCTGCTGGTGAGGTCGGTGAGGCCCCAGAGTTCGGCGACGCGGCCGTCGCGGGTGTGGACGATCTCCAGGATGGTGGGGGGCTCGGGGGTGCCGGTGCCGTGGACGGAGGTGCGAACGGCGGCCCGGTCGCCATCGACGAGCAGGTCCTCGACGACGACGCGGGCCTCGGGGTGGACGGCGTGGAGGGCGGTCCAGGCGCGGGTGACGGCCTCGGGCCCGGTCGTGCCGAGGGGGTGGCTGCGGAAGTCGGGGGTGAAGACGCCCTCGGCGGCGTGGTCGTGGGCGTTGAAGGCGTCGTACATGCGCTGGACCGCGGCGCGGGCGGCGGTCATCGGGCGGCCTCGGCTTCGATGCCCGCACGGAGGGTCGCCAGGACGCGCAGGACGGTCTCGCGGTCCTGCGCCGAGACGTCCTTCAGGAGGCGGGCCTGGTACGCCTGGTGCGACTCGTCCAGGTCGGCGGTGACGCGTTCGCCGTGCGGGGTGAGGCGGGCGAGGGTGAAGCGGTTGTCGGACGGGTCGACTCGGCGGGTGGTGAGGCCCTCGGCCTCGAACTCCTTGACCAGGCGGGTGACGGTGGCGCCGTCGAGGGAGAGGGCCCGGCCGAGGCTGCGGTGGCTGGTCTCGCCGTCGCGGTGGAGCCTCATCAGCAGGTGGAGCCGGGGCGCGCTCATGCTGACGTGGCGGGCGAACGCCTGGCGGAGTTCGGTGCAGGTGCCGCCGAACTCGCGGAAGAACACGTCATCGCTTGTTTCCATCATTCATTGTTGTCATCAAGAGTCTCAGGCGTCAAGGGATTTCCCCCTGGGCGGACGAGGCGATCGAGATCAGCACGACGACCGCCTGATCACGCCCCGGACCCGCCCGGGGCGTAGAGGCTGCGGGCCCAGCGGTAGTCGGCCTTGCCGGCCGGCGACCGCTGCACCTCGGCCACGACGCGGATCTCGCGGGGCACCTTGAACCCGGCCAGCACCGCGCGGCAGTGCGCGATCAGCTCGTCCGCGCCGACCCCTCCGGCCGTCGCCCCCGCGGCGGCCTCGCCGGACGGGTCGGACGCGGGCCCGGCCAGCGAGACGGCGGCGGCGACGCGCGCGCCGAGGCGCTCGTCCGGGACGCCGACGACCAGCGCGTCGTACACGGCCGGATGCGTCTTGAGGGTCGCCTCGACCTCCTCCACGAAGACCTTCTCGCCACCGGTGTTGATCACCAGCGAGCCGCGGCCGAGCAGGATGATCGAGCCGTCCGCGTCCACCCTGCCCATGTCGCCCTGGAGCGCCCACCGCTCACCGTCCGCGCCGATGACGAAGGTGCGGGCGGTCTTGGCCTCGTCCTTCCAGTAGCCGAGCGGGATCCGGCCGGTGCGGGCGAGCTGGCCGACGGCGCCGGAGCCGGGCTCGATCCGGCGCAGCGACTCGTCCAGCACCGCCACGTCCGCCCCGCGCGGCATGAAGCGCGGCGAGCCGTCGGCGGCGGGCTCGACCGCCTGGCCGGACGCGCCGGTCTCCGAGCCGCCGAACGCGTCCAGGACCGCCAGCAGCGAGGGGATCAGCTCGTGCAGCCGCCGCTTCACGTCCGGGGACGTCGCGGCGCCGCCGGTGCCGATCACCAGGAGCTGCGACAGGTCGTGCGCGCCGGGCCGGGCGGCGAGCTCGTCGGCGATCGGCCGGGCCATCGCGTCGCCGACCAGCAGCATGCTCTGCGCCTTCTCGGCGACGGCGGCCGACAGCACCGCCCCGGTGTCGAAGGTGCGGCCCGTCCACAGGACCAGCGTCGAACCGGAGGTCAGCGCGATCCAGGCGACCCACATCCCGGCGCCGTGCATCATCGGCGCGCAGACCATCGTGGTCACGCCGCCCTCCAGGGCCTTGCCCCCCATCTCCTCGGGCGCGGCGACCGGGTCGCCCATCAGGTTCCCGCCGAACATCGCCGACATGAAGATGTCCTCGGACCGCCACATGACGCCCTTGGGCATGCCGGTCGTCCCGCCGGTGTAGAGCAGGTAGAGGTCGTCGCCGGACCGCTCGCCGTAGTCGCGCCCGGTGGACGCGGCGGCGAGCGCGTCCTCGTAGCGGACCGCGTCCGGGACGTCCTCGTCCGACCCGTCCTCGACGACCACGACGTGCCGCAGGTGGCCGAGCCCCGCGCGCGCCCCGCCGAGCCGCGCGATCAGCGACCGCTCGCCGATCAGCGCGACCGACTCGGAGTCGGCGATCACGTAGGCCAGCTCGTCGGCGGTGTACCGGTAGTTGACGTTGACCGGCACCGCGCGCAGCTTGTACGCGCCGATCTGCGCTTCGATCCACTCGGCCCGGTTGTAGGCCAGGATCGAGACGTGGTCGCCCGGCCCCACCCCGGCCGCGGCGAGATGGTGCGCGACGCGGTCGGCCCGCTCGTCCAGCTCCCGGAAGGTCAACCGGGTGGCCCCCGCCACCAGGGCGAGGTGCCCGGGCACCGCGTCCACCACGATCTCGAACAGGTCGGCCAGGTTGAACGCGCGAGTCATCCGTCCTCCGGAGGTCTGCGGGTGCGCCGTCAAATTGGAAACATACAAGCTTGACTGTTTCTTAGACAGGGCCTATGTCCCGCGGAAAGGGCGGCGCGCATCACCCCGTGCGCTGCTCGGCCCATCGCCGGGTGAGGCCGGCGTGGAGGTGGACCCAGTCCTGTGCGCCGCCCCGGGTGGCGTGCTGACGCCATCGGGCGGCGAGGGCCCTCGCGAAATCGTCTTCGCGAGGATCTCCAGGTCCGGTGATCCCGGCGTGTAGTCGCCATGCCGCCTTCACGAACACCCGACCCTGCGGCGTATGGAGGGTGGCCGCGAAGTCGGCGTGGCCGCCGGGTCGACCGCGGTGATCGACCCGGTGCGGGCCTGGACGGCTTCGGCGAGTTCCTCGGGAAGCCGGGTCCGATCGGCGCGCATGGTCATGGGGTTGGACGCCAGGCGTCTTTGAGGGCTTGGGCGAAGCGCCGGAAGTCGTCTCGGGGGACGAGCAACTTGGGACCGCCGGGATCCTTGCTGTCGCGGAGTGCGATGACCGGCCCCTGCAAGGACGCGACCTCTACACAGTCACCTACAGATGTCGGTGAATACATTTTTCAACATGGAAATATCGTCACGCGCGGGCGAGGTCGACTGCGCCCTCGCGCTCGACTCCGAGAAGAGGCAGAAGGGCTCACTCGGCTCCACCTACGAGGACCGCGAGCAGCCGATGCTCAACCACTAGAACATAACCCCGATGCAACCTCGCGATCGAGCCCCCTGAACTGCACGAAGAGAGCCCCCGAAGCCTGGGCGGATTCCAGGGGTCGTCGCAACACAGGCGGTTAGCCGGCTCCGGCCAGGAGCTTGGCCAGACGCTCGGCCGAGGTGTCCCAGCCGAGCGTTTTGCGTGGGCGGCCGTTGAGTTCGGCTGCGGCGATGGCCGCGCAGCCCGCGCGCCGTGGGCAACCGAGAAGAGCCGACCTATGACCCAATCCAAGTAATCAATTTCGGATGCCCAAAACTGACGACCGTTATGCAATCGTTGCCGCGAGTGGAATCTATGCCCATGGCACGGTTTCTGGGATTATGGTAGATCTACCATGGGCAAAGCTGGGGCCTCTGCCCGCCTAAAGGGGGTGCCATGGCGACCGGGTCGACCGGGTCGAATCAGAATCCGGACCCTGAGCGGAATCAACGACCGCGCCGTGAATCGATGAAGATCGAGCACAAAATTGCTCTAGTTGGACTCATACTCACGATACTGACGGGGGTCATATTTCCTATTGTCAAATATCTCATGAAGGATGCGAGCATCCAGCCGCCGAAACCCTCTGGCTCCCCTGAACTCAGCGCTTCCCCATCCCCGTCCAGACCTTCTGAGTCTGGAGAGCCGTGGGGGCCGTCGGCTGACCGACGGTGGGAGGTGTACTATTTTTCGGATGTATCCAAGAATGTCAATAAGGGTATTGACGTCGATAACTCGGTCACCCTAAAAGGGGCCACACTGAGGGACTTTGTTGTACTGACAACTTCGAGCGGAAACGTACTCTTCCGCTTGAAGAATGGTTCAGTCATGTCCCAAGCGAATGATTCCTATACTCCTGGACAGTGTCGCAAAACCATGTCCACCACCCCCGCCACCCCCAACCAAGGTGGCAATACTGACATATATTTGAAGATAGACGCCCGCTACTGTCTCCGATCAAATGAAAAGAATATATACCGACTGACAGTGCGCGACTTCAGGCGTGCAATGGAAGGTGGTGAAGGTTGGGCCAATGTCTTCGTGGAGGCGGAATAGCGTAAGTTCGCACAGCACGCAGAGCTTCTCGGACGTACGCGCGCTTCTGGGACATGTCCAAGCGGTCTTCGTCGGTCTTGGAGTACCAAACGGCGCCGGATGTCGGTGATGTCGGTCCGCGCTTCCGCAAGTACGTATGCTCCCGGTGGTCGAGTCGAAGCGTGCCGATCACCTCACCGGTACACGAGTCGCCGTTGATCGTCCTCCAGCCGCACAGACGCGCGTTCCGAAGCGTCACTCTCAAGGTCTGGTTCTTCCACAGGTTGCCGCGCGGAGTAAGGACACCCGCCCGCTGCCAGTCTCGGACGATGGAGTTCACGGAGGCTCCCGCCAGCAGGCGCCGGACGGCCTTGCGAAGTAGCTCGCTCTCGACCGGATCGAGGGTCACCCTGTCGTCCCGCCAGCCGAACGGACGATGTCCCTTCTTCGGGGTTCCCTCCATGGCGCGGGCCTTGTTCCACTGGCGCGCACGGCGGCGCATCTTCTTGATCTCCACTCGGGCGTCATCCCAGGTAGAAGCCACTGCCCGGCCCCGTTTACGAGATGCCTCACCAGGGTTGGACCCTCGCCCGCGCGGTGCGGTACGGGCGGGCCGTCCACGGCCCCGGCCTGCGGTGGACGGGTCCGACCACGCGCAGACCCCCGCGCCGTAGGCGCGGGGGCCCTTGCCCCTGTGATGAACCGCCATAGCCGGAGCCCGTGAAGGGCGAGGAGTTCAGCCGGGGTGAAGCACGTCCAGATCATCCGGCGGGCGTGCTCGGAGATCCGCATCTGTTGATCTGGGTGGCGTAGCGAACGGGCGCGCCATAACTCGGGGGCGTGGGCGTTCCACAGAACGGCGGGCATGTAGTCGTAGCAGTCGAGGCAGGTCGAGAACGCGACCGGCGCCGTCCGGCACAACATCGGGCTCGGCGGCGCGGCCGTCGTCACCGTCTACAAGCCGGCCTGCTGACCCTCAGCGCTCGGCCAGCAGGCGGAGCCGGGCCTTCGAGCGCTCCCAGCGCTCCTGGGTCCGCTCCGCCGTCGCCGGGTGGACGAACTGGAGCATCCGCAGCCCCCGGATCGTCTCCAGCACCAGGTAGACGTCGCCGCGGAAGCGCGGATCGTCGACCCGGTCGCCGAACAGCGCGGTGGCGAGCTCGATGATGCTGCCGGTCACCACGCGCTCGAACTCGGCCACGTGCTCGCGCAGCTCGGGATCGGTGCGGGAGGCCACCCACAGCTCCATGGACGCCTCGAACAGCGACCCCTGATGGATCTCCCACACCAGGTCGAGCGTGTCGCCGAACCAGTCGTCGGACCTCTGGAGGGTGCCGAGGCTCCGCTCCATGAACTCGTCGGCCCGCCGCACCGCCAGGTGCTGGACGGCCGCGACGACCAGGTCGTTCTTGGTCGGGAAGTGGTGCACCTGCGCGCCCCGCGACACCCCGGCCCGCTCGACCACCCGCGTCGTGGTGGTGCCGTGGTAGCCGTGCTCGATGAGGCACTCGATGGTCGCGTCGAGCAGCGCCAGCCGGGTCGTGGCGGTGCGCTCCTCCTGCGTGCGGCGGGAACGGGCGGGCGTGGGCATGCGCACAGCGTAGCCAACCAACAAACAGTACGCCCTGTATGTACTCCGGATCCGCCCCCGGGAATACCTGAGGTTTGACACGTGCTTGAACCCTCAACTAACCTCGCCAGAGTCGTTGAAACTTCAAGCAACTCCTTGGGAGACCCCGTGAGCATTGCCACCGTCGCGCCCGGCCTGACCGCCGGCACCTGGAACATCGACCCGACCCACTCCGAGGTCGCGTTCACCATCCGGCACCTGATGACCAAGGTACGGGGCAGCTTCACCGAGTTCACCGGCGCGATCCAGATCGCCGAGGAGACGGCCGCCAGCACCGCCGTCGCCGAGATCAAGATGGCCTCCATCGACACCCGCAACGCCGACCGTGACGCGCACGTCCGTTCGGCCGACGTGCTGGACATCGAGAACCACCCGACGATGACCTTCAAGACCAGCGGCGTCCGCAGCGAGGGCGGCGACCACTTCCTCGACGGCGAGCTCACCGTGCGCGGCGTCACCCGCCCGATCTCGCTCAAGGTCGAGTTCAACGGTGTCGGCGAGGACCCGTGGGGCGGCACCCGCGTCGGCTTCTCCGCCGGCACCACGATCAACCGCCGTGACTGGGGCGTGGAGTTCAACGTCCCCCTCAAGGGCGACAAGGCGATGCTCGGCGACAAGGTCGACATCCAGCTCGAGGTCCAGGCCGTCCGCGCCTGACCCTCACCGCACTTTCGAAGGGCCGTCCACCCAACGTGGACGGCCCTTCGCGTTTCCACCCCAGCCCGCCGCCAGTCCCCCAAGCGAACCGCAGCGGCGCCCGTGCCGCCTGGACTGAGGAGCGAGGAACGAGCGACGAGGGAAGGCGGCACGTAAAGGGCGCCGCGAAGGTGAGCGGCAAACAGAGCACGAGCGACGAGGGAAGGCGGCACGTAAAGGGCGCCGCGGAGGTGAGCGGCAAACAGAGCACGAGCGACGAGGGAAGGCGGCACGTATAGGGCGCCGCGGAGGTGAGCGGCTAACAGGTGAGCGGCAAACACAGCACGAAGCGGGCGCCGTTGGGGCGGTCTTCGATGCGGAGGGTGCCGCCGTGGGCGTGCGCGATCTCGCGGGCGATGGCGAGGCCGAGGCCGGTGCCGCCGGTGCCGCGGCTGCGGGCGGTGTCGAGGCGGGTGAAGCGTTCGAAGACGCGCTCGTGGTCCTCGGCGGGGATGCCGGCGCCGTCGTCGGTGACGGCGAGGACGGCACGGTCGCCGTCGCGGGCCACCTCGACGGTGATGTGGCCGCCCGCGTACCGCTCGGCGTTGTCGAGGAGGTTGCCGAGCAGCCGGGCGAGCTGCATGCGGACGCCGCGGACGGTGACGCCGCCGGCCAGGTCGGTGCGGACGCCGACGTCGGAAGAGCGGCGGCCGATCTCGGCGGCGGCGAGGTCGGCGAGGTCGATGGGTTCGTGCGCGGCGGTGCCGCCGGTGCCGATGCGGGCGAGCAGCAGCAGGTCGGTGACGATCGATTCGAGCCGGTCGGTGTCGCGGAGCGCGGAGTCGACGACGGCGGGCAGGTCGGTGTCGCCCGGGTACATCGAGGCGTCCTCGAGGTTGGCGCGCAGCCCGGCGATGGGGGTGCGCAGCTCGTGGGAGGCGTCGGAGGCGAACTGGCGCTGGCGGGCGACCGCGTTCTCCAGCCGGTCGAGGGTGCGGTTAGCGGTGCGGGCGAGCTGGGCGATCTCGTCCTCGCCGGGCGGTTCGGGGACGCGGCGGCTGAGGTCGGTGGCGCTGATCTCGGCGAGCTGGGCGCGGATCGCCTCGACCGGGCCGAGGGTGCGGCCGACGATCCGCCAGGTGACCCAGGCGACGAGCGCGGCCAGGGCCAGCACCACGGCGCCGAACAGCGCCTCCAGGAGGCCGTTGACCAGGTAGGACGGCATCGGTTTGGACGCGTACACCACGACCGAGTCGGGCGCGGTGGTGACCCTGATCACCTCGACCAGGGAGCAGGATCCGCCGGGGCCGCGTCCGCGGCATTCGACGAAGTCGTGGATCCGGACGGCGCTGGAGGGCCAGAGCCGGGCCAGGGGGCCGCGCCCGGCGGCGGCCGGGGTGGCGTCCAGGACGTGCCCGCCGGGGCCGACGACCTGGACCAGGACCCGTCCGCCGGTGTCGTCGGGGATCGGGGTGGCCAGGGTGCCGTCGCGGACGCCGCCGCTGGCCTTGCGGGCGGCGATCTGCGTCTCGCGGAGCAGGTCGCCGTTGACGGTGTCGCGGACGGAGAGGTCGACCGCGGCGGCGATCGCGCCGAACACCAGGGCGGCGAGCACGGCGGCGACGAGCGTGTCGCGAGCCCGGATCGAGCGGGGCCGCATCCGCATCGGGTTCTCCTGCGGTTCGTCGGGGGTTCCGGCGCTTCTTGCGGCGCCGCCGGGCGGGAGGGGCCGCCCATCGCAGAGTGTCACGGCCGGTGGGGCCGCCGCTTCGGATCCGACCTACGCTACCGGCCGGTCACATATCGGCTCGCCCGATAAACGGCTCCGGGTTTCCGCCGGCCTCGGACTGGACATCCGTTTTGTGACGGTTCCCTCTAAGTACTGGGATGGACGCATGGGCAGGGACGTGTCCCCGGTGACCATCAGTGGCGAGGACCGGCGCCGCTACCGCGACAAGGTGCGGCGCTGCCTGGACGTGCTGGCCCGCATGCTGGGCGAGTCACAGTTCGAGTTCGACCGCCCGCACATCGGACTGGAGGTCGAGCTCAACCTGATCGACGCGCTGGGCGACCCGCTCATGCGCAACGCCGACGTGCTCAAGGCGATCGCCGATCCGGCCTGGGCCACCGAGCTGGGCCAGTTCAACCTGGAGATCAATATCCCGCCGCGCGAGCTGGGCGGCGAGGGCGCCGGCGAACTGGAGACCGAGGTCGCCGCGCAGCTCGCGCACGCCGACGACCGGGCCCGCGAGGTCGGCGGGCGGCTGGTGATGATCGGCGTGCTGCCGACGCTGCGCCGCACCGACCTCGGTGAGGAGACCCTGTCGTCCAACGCGCGGTACCGGATGCTCAACGACCAGATCGTCGCGGCGCGCGGCGAGGAGCTGCACATCGCGATCGACGGACCCGAACCGCTGCGCCTGCACACCGACTGCATCATGCCCGAGGCGGCGTGCACCAGCGTCCAGTTCCATTTGCAGGTCAGCCCGGAGGAGTTCGCCCCCTACTGGAACGCGGCGCAGGCGATCGCCGGTGCGCAGGTCGCGATGGCGGCCAACTCGCCGTTCCTGTTCGGCCACCGGCTGTGGCACGAGAGCCGGATCACGCTGTTCGAGCAGGCCACCGACACCCGGCCGGACGAGCTGAAGGCGCAGGGCGTGCGGCCCCGGGTGTGGTTCGGGGAACGGTGGATCACCTCGGTGTTCGACCTGTTCGAGGAGAACGCCCGCTACTTCCCGTCGCTGCTGCCGCTGTGCGATGACGAGGATCCGCTGGAGGTTCTGGAGGAGGGCGGCATCCCTGAGCTCGGCGAGCTGTCGCTGCACAACGGCACGGTCTACCGCTGGAACCGTCCGATCTACGCGGTGGTGAACGGGCGTCCCCATCTGCGTGTGGAGAACCGCGTGCTCCCGGCCGGTCCGACCATCGCCGACGTCATCGCCAACGGCGCGTTCTACTACGGCGTCGTCCGGATGCTCGTGGAGGAGGAGCGTCCCGTCTGGAGCCGCCTGTCGTTCGCCACCGCCGAGGAGAACCTGCACCGCGCCGCCCGGAACGGCATGGAGTCCACGCTCTACTGGCCAGGGATGGGCGACGTGCCCGCCGCCGAGCTCATCCTGCGCAGGCTGCTGCCGCTGGCCTACGAGGGGCTCGACCGCTGGGGCGTCGACCCGGCCCGCCGTGACCGGCTGCTCGGCATCATCGAACGGCGCTGCGTGACCGGACGGACCGGCGCGGCCTGGCAGATCGGGACCGTCGACGCGATCGAGAAGTCGTCCGGCGCCGATCGGCACGAGGCGCTGCGGCTGATGACGCGCGGCTACGTCGAGCACATGGACACCAACGAGCCCGTCCACACCTGGCCGATCGGGCCCTGACGCGCGGCCCGCCCGGGGCCCGCGGTCTTCACACAAACCACACAAACCACGCTCGGACCATCCGCACCGCGCTCCTAGAGTCGGGCTCGTGACAGCGAACGAGCAGCGCATCCTGGTCGTCGAGGACGAGCCTACGATCGCGCAGGAGGTCGCGGCCCGGCTCACCGCCGAGGGCTTCGCGGTGCGGGTCGCCGCGGACGGCCCCGCGGCGGTCGAGCTGGCCCGCGAGTACGAGCCGGGCCTCATCGTGCTCGACGTCATGCTGCCGGGCTTCGACGGGCTGGAGGTGTGCCGCCGCGTCCAGGCCGAGCGGCAGGTGCCGGTGCTGATGCTCACCGCCCGGGACGACGAGACCGACATGCTCGTCGGCCTCGGCGTGGGCGCCGACGACTACGTCACCAAGCCGTTCAGCATGCGCGAGCTGGTCGCCCGCATCCGCGCGGTGCTGCGCCGCGTCGACCGTCCGGCCGCGAGCCCCGCCCCCGGCCCGCTGCGCGTCGGCCCGCTGGAGATCGACGCGCGGGCGCGGCGGGTCCGCCGCGACGGCCGGGAGGTGCACCTCACCCCGACCGAGTTCGACCTGCTGGGCTGCCTGGCCCGCAACCGGGGCGCGGTGCTGACCCGGGCGGTGCTGCTCGAACAGGTGTGGGACTGGGCGGACGCGTCCGGCACGCGGGTGGTCGACAGCCATGTCAAGGCGCTGCGCCGCAAGCTCGGCTCCGGCCTGATCCGCACCGTGCACGGCGTCGGCTACTGCCTGGAGACGGCGCCGTGAGGGTCTTCCACGACCTGTGGGCGAAGCTGCCCCGGCCGCTCGACCCGCTGCGCTCGATCAAGGTCAAGTTCGGCGTGGTCGCGGCGGTGACCGCGTGCACCGCGACCCTCATCGTGCTGTGGGGCTACCTGCTCGGCTTCCGGGCGCGGCAGACGCTGCCCGTCGGGATGTTCATCTCGCTCGGCGTGATGCAGCTCATCGCGCACGGCATGACCGCGCCGCTGCGCGAGATGACCGCGGCGGCCAGGGCGATGGCCCGCGGCGACTACAGCCGCCGGGTGCGCGCGACCTCCCGGGACGAGGTGGGCGAGCTGGCCCACGCGTTCAACCGGATGGCCACCGACCTCGCCGAGGTCGACCGGCAGCGGCGCGAGTTCGTCGCCAACGTCTCGCACGAGCTGCGCACCCCGATCAGCGCGCTGCGGGCCGTCCTGGAGAACGTCGCCGACGGCGTCACCCCGGCGACGCCCGAGGTGCTCGAATCGGCCGTCGAGCAGACCGACCGGCTCGGCCGCCTGGTCACCCAGCTCCTGGACCTGTCCCGGGTGGACGCCGGTGCGGTCGCGCTCCAGACCGGCCGGATCGACATCACGGCGTTCGTCGCCGACGTCACCGCCGAGGCCGCCGCCGGGCACCCCGGGGCGCGCTTCGACGTCGACGTGCCCGCCGGGCTGCACGCGCTCGGCGACCGCGACCGGCTGCACCAGGTCCTGGCCAACCTGCTCGACAACGCCGCCCGGCACAGCCCGCCGGACCGTCCCGTCACCGTCACCGCCCGCCCTCTGCCCGACCGGCTCCGCGGAGGCGACGCGCCCGGGGGCGAGCCGCCCGGCGGACTCCGCGGGCTCGTCCTGGAGGTGTCCGACGAAGGGCCGGGCATCCCGCCGAGCGAACGGGACCGCGTCTTCGAACGCTTCTCGCGCGGCGCCGCCGCGCACGCCACCCCCGACGGCGGCACCGGACTGGGCCTCGCCATCGCCCGCTGGGCGGTCGACCTGCACGGCGGCGACATCCACGTCGTCGACACGCCCCGCGGCTGCCGCATCCGGGTCGCCATCCCCCCGACCCCTGGAGAATCGACGTGATCAACACCCCGCCCCCCGGCCGTCCCGGCCCGGCGGCGAGCGCGACGCCGCCGCTGCGCCCGAACGGGCTGCCCGAGCCCATCAGGCTCACCCCGGTCCTGGTGGACCGCCTCTTCGAGAAGTGGCACGACCCCGCACGGCCGTTCTCCCCCGCCCTGCTCGGAGGCGTGCTCGCCGCCGGGGCCGTCGGAGTCGTCGCCCTCGGCGGCGGCTGGAGGGACGGCGCCCTCCACAACGGCCTCAACCTCGTCCTCGCCGCCGTGGCGATCGCCTGCGTGGCGCTGCCCGCCGCGTTGTCGGCCGGACGGATCGTGGCCGCCCCCGGCCGCCGCACCGCCCGCGACCCGCGCGGCCGATCCAGGATCAACCGCACCGGGCTGGCCTTCTGCCTGCTGGCGCTGGCACTCGCCGCGCTCGCCGCGTTCCGCGACTCGCCCTGGGTGGTCGGGCTCGGCGTGCTGCTCGCCCTGCCTGTCGCCGCCTACGGGGTCACGGGCGGACGGACCTGGACCGAGGTGATCGGCGGCGGGCTGGTCCTGCCGTTCGTGCTCCCCCACGCGGCGCCGTGGGTCGCGCGGGGCGTCCGCGGCACCGTCACGTCCGGGCGCTTCCGGCTCGGGCCGATCGTCCGCACCGGGCTGATCGCGGGCGCGCTGCTGCTGGTGTTCGGCGGGCTGTTCGCCAACGCCGACGCCGCGTTCGGCGACCTGGCCAAGGGCCTGGTCCCCGACGTCTCCCCCGCCGCGCAAACGTGGCGGATCGTCACGGGCGCGGGTACGGCCTTCCTCGCGCTCGCCCTCACGTCGCTCGCGATGGCCCCGCCGCCGCTGCGCGTCCTCGCCCCGTCCCGGCCGGCCCCGGCGGGCCGCTGGACCTGGGCGGTGCCGATCGCCGCGCTCGACCTGCTCTTCTTCGCGTTCTGCGCGATCCAGGCGAACGTGCTGCTGGCATCCGACCGGGACGAGGTGCTGCGCTCGACCGGCCTCACCTACGCCGAGTACGCGCGGCAGGGCTTCTTCCAGCTCGTCATCGTGACCGTCCTGGTCCTCGCGGTCGTCGCGTTCGCGGTCCGCTACGCGCCCCTCGGCACCCGCCGCGACCGGGCCCTCGTCCGCACCCTGCTCGGCCTGCTGTGCGCGCTGACGCTGGTCGTCGTCGCGGTCGCGCTCCGCCGCCTCTACCTGTACGAGGAGAACTCCGGCTGGACCCGGCTGCGGCTCTGGGTGCACGCCTTCGAGCTCTGGCTCGGCCTGGTCGTGGTGATGGTCGCGGCGGCCGGCGCCACGTTCAAGGCGTCCTGGCTGCCGCGCGCGGTCGCGGCGAGCGGCGCGGCGGCGTTCATCGGCCTCGCCGTCCTGAACCCCGACGCGTTCATCGCCGAACGCGACGTCTCCCGCTTCGAGCACACCGGCCGGATCGACCTCGGCTACCTGAGCGGGCTGTCGGCCGACGCCGTCCCGGCGCTCGACCGGCTGCCGGAGCCGCAGCGCTCCTGCGCCCTGCGGGAGATCGCCTACCGGCTCACCCGCGACGAGCCCGGCCTGGCCGCCAACCTGGCGCGGCACGACGCCCGCGCCGTGCTGCACCGCCGCCCCGTGGCGTCCGCACCGTGCCGGGCGCCCGGCTGAAGGACCTGAGCACCGGCGCCCCGCCGGACGCGCCGGTGCTCAGGAGCGGCGGAAGGAGACGATCTCCGCGGAGTCGCCGACGGCCTCGCGCGCCGGCGGGATCAGGTGCTCGCCCGGGTTGTCGGCCAGCAGCGCGCGGGCGCGGAGCACGATCTCCAGGTCGAAGCGCAGGTCGGGGTCCAGGAGCTGGTCGCCGAACAGCTCCTCGAGCTGGCGGAGGCGGTAGCGGACCGTCTGCGGGTGGACGTGCAGCCGCATCGCGACCTCGTTGGCGTTGCGGCCGGACTGGAGCCAGGCCAGCAGGGTCTCGGCCAGCCGGTCCTGCTGGCTGGCCCGCAGGTGGGCCAGCGGCTCCAGCCGCAGCGCGGCCAGCGAGGTGATCAGATCCTCGTCCTGGAACAGGATCAGCGTGGACATGTGCTCGACGCTGCGGATCACGCCGGTGTCGGCCTCGATCACGCCGCGCCGGACCAGGCCGAGCGTCTTGCGGGCCCACGCGCTGGACCGGCCCGCCTCGGCGAGCGGGACGGTCGGGCCGACGACGGCGAGGGTGCCGCTCAGCGCCCGGTCGACCAGCTTGGCGCGGCCGGGCCCGTCCGGGTCGGGGACGATCAGGCTCGGGGTGCGGCGGGTGAGGTCGGCGAGGATGTCGGGCGGGAACGCCGACTGCCGGGCGTCCTGGCGGCCGAGGGCGACGGCCGCGATGGTCCGCGGGACCGGCCAGTGCGCGGCGGCGGCCAGGTCGGCGATGGCCTCGGGCGCGGCCGGCGGGTCCGACAGCAGCAGTTCGAGCAGCCGCTGGCGGCGGCGCTGCATCTCCCCCGCGACGGCGGCCTTGGCCTGCGCGAACCCCTCGGCCGCGGCGGCGGCCAGCTCGTCCTGGAACATCAGCAGGGCCTCCCCGACCGCGCCGAGCATCCGCGACGACACGTCCTCGTTGGCCGCGCCCTCCGCGATCCGCCGCCAGGCGATCATGCCGCCGACCCGCATCGCGGTCTGCATCGCGTCCAGGCTGCGGCCCTCGCCGGCCTCGCCGCGGCCGATCGCGCGGAAGAAGTCGTTCACCGAGGTCAGCTCGTGGCCGGGGTCGGCCACCCGGTCGACGAAATAGTGCAGCACGCGCTCGACCGCCAGCCGGAGCGTGCCGGAGTAGGAACCGTCGCCGGGCCGATCGTACTCGCGCACCCGCGCCTGGATCTCCTGGATCATGTCGTCGGCCACCGCGTCGAGATGGGGCCGCATGTGATCGGCGAGCTCCCGGGGCAGCTCCGCCCAGGGCCGGCCTTGTGAGATGGGTCCCTCGTCCGCCACGTGGCCCTTCCCTTCCCCCTGTGTTGCGCGCCGGACACGAGGGGTAATTACTTACTTATGTTGGGCATGTGGGAAAAATGATGACCCTCACTGGCGTCCGGGCGCAAAGTCCAGGTCGATAGAAGACCAGATTCGGCCGGGGGAATGACGAGATGTTACAGCGCGACCACGCTCCCCCACCTTTTCGGAGCGCTACGGCCGACAGAGGCCTGCCGATCGTTCGGGCGCTCTCATACGAGATGCGGCGCCATCCGGCCCCACCCCACACCCCCGCCTACCCGGCCCCTCGAATCGGGGAGGGCGGGGACTCTCGGGGTGGGGGGCGCGTCCCGCACGAGACGGCGGACGTTATGTGGCGGGAGCGTGGGCCCCGTTGGGCGCGACGCCCCCGTACGCCTGTTTGATCTCGGGCTGACCGCGCATCGGCACGATGGAGCCGGTCTTCGATCCAGAAGATCAGGCG
The DNA here is from genome assembly GCF_036227065.1 of Spirillospora sp. NBC_01491. GTDB lineage: Bacteria > Actinomycetota > Actinomycetes > Streptosporangiales > Streptosporangiaceae > Spirillospora > Spirillospora xylanilytica. The sequence goes on along the minus strand of NZ_CP109432.1, from coordinate 5,306,410 downwards.
CAGCACCGCGGCGAGGAGGGCGAAGACTGCCACCGTCTGCAGCGCCCCCATCAGCATCTCCATCGCGGGGCTCAGTCGGTGTCGTTGGGCTGGATGGTGCGGCGGCGTCCCACGTGATGCGCCAGAGTGATCGCTCCCGTCACCAGGCCGAGTGCGATGAGACCGGCCCCGGAGAGGACGGCCGCAGTAAACGACCCGGGGCGGGCCCCCGTGCCGAGGGCGAACACCACCCAGGGGAGTCCCACCACGGCGACCGTGAGGGGGAGCCTGCGGTTCAGCCGTAGGCACAGGACGGAGGCCACAAGCGCGACGACCAGGGAGCACTCGACCATGACTCCCATGGGCCCGGTGGACCCATCGCGATACCAGAGAGGGCGAGCCGCGCCCGAGAACGCCTCTCCGTAGCCGAGGACGAAGATCGTCAGGATCAGGAAGACGGCCGCGGTGCCCGTCGCCAACGTCCGCCGGTCCCGCGTCGGCCGCCTCAGCGGATCCACCGGCGCCGCCAGCACGATCACCCCGAACAGCGACAAGGCGCTCAGCAGATACAGCGGCGGCCGATCCACGCCGGTGAACGACGCAAGGGGAACGATCACGAGCGTGGCGACGACCGCCACCGCGGCCAGGAGACGGACCGCGCCTCCGCGGCCACGAAGCGCCGCCAAGGACACGAGCAGCCACATGAAGTAGGCGATGGGACCCAGCGTGTCGAACGGGCCGAGATGGTCGACGGACGGATTGCGTCCGTACGGGTTGGGTTTCCAATCCCATTCCGCGAAAAGAAGGAACAGGCTGGACAGGGCCACGGCCGATGCCGTGGCCAGGGGAGCCACCGAAGCCAGCAGGGCACCCGCAGGGGACGCGGCCGTCAGGCCCGTGCGCTGCCGGAGGCCGTGAGCGGCGAGGTCGGCCAGCTCGCGTGCGGCCGAGGCGCGCCCTTGCTCGGCGAGCGTGTCCTGCAACGTGCTGGTGATCTCGGCGCGATCGACCTTGGGGTGCAGGCGGACGACGAACCGGATGAGCCTTGTCATGCCGTCGCCCCTCCCAGCCGCAACCGCAGGCGGCGGTCCGCCTCCTGGGCCGTGGCCCGCAGCCGTTCCGCCTCCGTGGCCAACGCGTCGGCACCCGCGCCGGTCAGCGCGTAGTAGCGGCGGTGCCGCCCGTCGACGACCTCCTCGCCCGAGACCTGGACCCAGCCTTGCTGCTGGAGGCGGGACAACGCGGCATACAGCGTTCCCGTCCGGAGCTTGACCCGCCCCGAGGAGATCGCGTCGACCTCTTTGATGAGCGCGTATCCATGACGTGGCGCGTCGGCCAGTGCGGTGAGCAGGAGCAACGTGGGCTCCTGCATCGTTGTCGATGCCATGCGCCCACCATAGGTCAATCATCGACATATGGCGACTAAAAACCTATTTCTCGGCGCGCTCCTGGAGGGCCCGTGGAATTCGACCGGGAAGTCCGGGGCATGGCCGGAGTCGACCACGGCGGGCCGGTGCCCTCACCGGCCCGCCGCGGCTCAGGAGCGGTAGAGGTTGAGCTTGTCCTCGCCGATGCGCTCGCGCATCGCCGGGTCGTCGACGCCCTGTCCCTCGGCCGTGGCGCCGCAGAGCACGGCGACCTTGCCGGTGTGCTGGTTGGTCTGCACCGCGCGGGTCGCCTCGGCGGCCCCGTCCAGCGGGAACACCGCCGACAGCGTCGGGTGGATCATGCCGAGGCCGATCAGCCGGTTGACCTCGACGGCCTCGTGGTAGTTGAAGCCGTGCGAGCCGATGATGCTCTTGAGCCGCATCCACAGGAACCGGTTGTCGTACTCGTGCTTGTAGCCGGTGGACGAACCGCAGGTGACGATCTTGCCGCCGCGCTTGGCGACGTACACCGAGGCGCCGAAGGTCTCGCGGCCGAGGTACTCGAAGACGATCCCGGGGTCCTCGCCGACCAGCCGCCGGATCGCCTCGCCGAGCATCCGGCCCGCCTTCGGATGCCGCAGCCCCTGCTCGCCGAGGTCCAGCTCGCTGCGGTTGATGACGTGCTCGCAGCCCTGGGCCCGGACCAGTTCGGCCTTCTCCGCGGAGGAGACCACGCCGACCGGGATGCCGCCGCCGTTCTTGACGAGCTGCGTCGCGTACGAGCCGAGGCCGCCGCTGGCGCCCCAGACCAGCACCACGTCGCCCTGCTTCATCCGGGCGCCGTGCGAGCCGACCAGCATCCGGTACGCGGTGGCGGCGCACAGCGTGTTGGAGCCGGCCTCCTCCCAGGACAGGTGCGCGGGCTTGTGCACGAGCTGGTTGGCCTTGACGATGCAGTACTCGCCGAGCGCGCCGAAGTTGGTCTCGAAACCCCAGGCGAGCTGCGTCTCGCTCATCATCCCGTCGTCGTAGGACCCGTGGTCCTCCTCGTCCACGTAGGACGGGGAGACGACGACCTTGTCGCCGGCCTTCCAGCGCTTCACTCCCGAGCCCGTGCGGACGACGACGCCCGCGGCGTCCGAGCCGAGGACGTGGTAGGGCAGGTCGTGCCGGGCGCCGTGCCAGCCCTGCCGGCCGAACTTCTCCAGGAACGCGAACGTCGGGATCGGCTCGAAGATCGCCGACCAGACGGTGTTGAAGTTGATCGCCGCCGCCATCACCGCGACCACGCACTCGTCCGGGGCGAGCTCGGGCATGTCGACCTCGCCGACGTGCAGGGAGCGGCGCACGTCCTTGTCGGCCTGCCCGTCGAAGATGCCCACCTCGTTCTTCAGCGTGTAGGCGGCGCGGAAGCTGCCGGGCAGATCGATGTCCTGGAGTTCCGGTCCGGTGGCGCCGGACCTGACGGCGTCGAGCAGCTCGTGGGACTGGACGGACGGGGACATGGGACTCCTCCTGCGACGCGGGGACGAGGTCGGGCCCTCAGCGGGCCGGTAGGGGGCGGGAGGCGGGACGGGCCTCGGAGATCGGGACGGAGGAGAGGCCGTTCCTCCTGTGCGCGCCGCCGGCCTCCGACGACCGTCCGCCGGCGGCGAGACTGCCCTCCAGGTGCGCGGCAAGGGCCTCCACGCCCGGCGGGTCGAGCAGGTTGAGGTGGTGCGCCCCGGGGATCGTGACGATCTCCAGGTCGGAGCAGAGCCCGCCGAAGCCGTTGGTCCCGTCGAGCACGTAACGGGCGTCCTTCACCGACCACGGCGTCTCCTCCGGCGCGTGGTAGAGGATGACGCGCCCGGCGTACGGGCCGGGCCGGTACGCCTCCAGGGAGCGGGTGTCCTGGTGCGAGGTGAGCTGGTGGGTGAGCGCGGCCGGCGGGATGTGGTCGGCCAGCGGCGCGGCGCGCTCCATCACCAGCGCGAACTGCGCCTCCTCGTCCAGCCCGGACAGCTCCTCGAAGGTGAGGGTCACGTCCAGGCCGTACGTCTGGTTGACGTAGTCGGCGAACGCGGAGAAGCGGCGGGCGAGGGTGTCGGACTCGTCGTCGACGTCGAGCGGCAGGCCCGCGTCGAACAGCGCGACGAACTCGACCTCGCGTCCGGCGGCGGTGAGCTGCCGGGCCGTCTCGTAGGCGAGCACCCCGCCGAACGACCAGCCGCCGAGCCGGAACGCGCCCTCGGGCTGCGCCCGGAGGAGGTGCTCGACGTAGCGGGCGGCGCGCTCCTCGACCGGCGGCGCGTCCTCGAACCGCTCGAGGCCGTACACCGGCTGGTCGGCGCCGAGCAGGTCGACGAGCTGCCGGTAGCAGGCGGTGGTGCCGCCGGCCGGATGCGCGATGAAGATCGGGCGCCGGCCGCCGGTGTCCTTGAGCGGACGGACGGTCTGCCGCGCGGCCTCCTCGTCGGCCGCGCGCAGGAACTCGGCGACGTGCTCGGCGGTCGCCGTCGCGAACAGCTCGTCGCGGGTGATCCCGACCGGGACCGTGGTCCCGCCGAGTTCGGCGGCGACCGCCGCGAGCACGGCGTCGGCCTGGTGGTCCTGGCCGCCCAGCTCGGCGAAGAAGTCGGCGGTGACGCCGACCCGGTCGAGGCCGAGCACGTCCTCGAAGACGCGGACCGCGAGCCGCTCGGCGTCGTCGCGCGGCATCACGTAGCCGGCCTCGGCGTTGGACACGGCGGCGGCCTCGGGCGCGCGCGCCCCGGCGAGGCCCAGCTCGCCCGCCGCCCACTCCTCGAACACGTTGACGCTGGCGCCCTGGAGCAGCACCGACGCCGGGACGGTCAGCCCGAGGTCGTGCTCGACGCCGCTCTTGATCCGCACCGCGATCAGCGAGTCCAGGCCGAGCTCGGTGAGCGGGACGGCCGGGTCGAGCCGGTCCGGCTCGAAGCCGAGCACGGCGGCGATCCGGTGCCGGACCTGCGCCGCGATCAGCCGCCGCGCGGTGGCGGGGTCGTACTCGCCGAGCGCCTCGGCACCCGGCCAGTCGCCCGCGGTGCCGCCCTCGTCGGGCGCGGCGGCGGCCTCGGTCAGGGCCGCGAAGTAGGGCATCCGGCGGATCTCGGGGAACAGCCCCACCGCGGCGGCGGGGTCGAAGCGCAGCACGCCGGTGGCGGGCCGGTCGTGGGCGAGCAGCGCCTCCAGTGCCTCGGCGCCCTCGGCCGGGCTGATCGGGTCGAGCACCGCGACGCGGAGCTCGGCGGCGCCGCCGACCCGCGACCAGGTGCCCCAGTTGACGGTGCTGCCGGCCCGTCCGCCCGCCCGCCGGTAGGCGGCCAGCCCGTCGAGCGCGGCGTTGGCGGCGGCGTAGGCGGCCTGGCCGGGCGAGCCGAGCAGCGCGGCGGCCGACGAGTGCAGGACGAACCAGTCGAGATCGAGGTCCCAGGTGGCGGTGCTGAGCCGCCGCGCGCCCTCGACCTTGGCCCGCCACACCCGGTGCAGGTCGTCCGCGCCGAGGTCGCCGATGAGCCGGTCGTCGATCGCGCCCGCGCCGTGCAGCACGCCGCGCAGCCGGAGCCCGCCCTCGCCCGCCGCCCGGACCAGCCGTTCGGCCACGCCCGGGTCGGCGATGTCGCCGAGGACGACACCGACGTCGACGCCGTCCTCGCGGAGCCGGGCGATGGCCTTCTCGGCGCCCGCGTCCGGGCCGGACCGGCCCGACAGCACGATGCGGCCCGCGCCGCGCTCGGCGAGCAGCCGGGCGGTGACCAGGCCGATCCCGCCGTACCCGCCGGTGATCACGTACGCGGCGCCGCGGCGCACGATCCGGCGCGGCCTCGCGGGGGTGGACGTGGCGGGTCCGCCGCTCGCGGCGGCAGAAGCGGCGGACCCGCCACGGGTCTCGGGCGCGGACGGCGCGAAGGCCGCGGACGGCGCCGCGGTGAGGGACGCCTGGGCGAGGCGCGCGACGTGGCGGACGCCGCCGCGCCAGGCGACCTCGCGGGCGTCGCCGTCGCCGAGCAGCTCGGCGACCAGGTCGGCCGGGCCCTCGACGTCGACCAGGGTGGCGCGCTGCACGGTGCGCTCGAACGCCAGCACGCGGGTGATCGCGCGGACGCAGCCCTGGCCGGGCTCGCCCGCCTCGCCGGCCCGCACCGGCAGCGCGCGGCGGGTCGCCACCCACAGCCGGGGCCCGTCGGGCAGCGACCGGCTGACGCCCGCGACGGCGAGGACCAGCGCCTCGTCGACGAGGTCGGCGGACGGCACCAGCACGACGCCGGCGATCGGTCCGTCCATCTCGGGGTGCCCGTCCGGCGGACGGCCGGTGAGCCGGTGCCGGACGACGCGGTGCCCGCGCTCCGCCAGGCCCGCCGCGGTGGCGCGGGCGAGGGCGTCGTCGTCGTCGGAGAGCAGCAGCCAGGTGCCGGCCGCGACGGCGGACCCGGGCTCGGCGGTCTCGTCCCAGACCAGCTCGACGAGCTTGTCGGCCAGCGGCACCGGGACGTCGGCGCGCTCGGTGCGGCACAGCACGATGCCGGTGGCCTCGGCGAGGACCTCGCCGTCGCCGTCCAGCAGCCGGATCGAGCCGATCATCTCGCCGTCGTCCTGGACGATCTCGGCGCGGACGTGCCCGCCGCGGTGGGTCGGCCCGTACACGCGCAGGCTGCCGATCGACTCGGCCAGCCACACCGCCGCGCCGCCGCTCCCGGACGCGGCGGGCCCGGCGGGCCCGGCGACCGCCTCGGCCTCGGTCGACAGCAGGGCCAGGCAGCGGCCGATGACCTCGGGGTGCAGCCGGTAGTGCCGGCTGCCCCGCTCGGCGCCCGCGACCTCGGTGGCCGGGCCCTGGAGCGGGACGGCCGGGCCGCGGTGGTCGGCGCCCACATCGGCGCTGGCCAGCCGGGTCCAGGTTCCGGCCGGGGTGCGCGCGTGGATCTCCACCCGCTGCTCGGCCTCGGTGAACGTGGTGGTCACGGTGGTGTGCTCGGCGAGCGCGAGCGGGCGCTCGATCCACAGGCTGTTGACGCGGACGGCCTCGGTGCCGAGCGCCGCGGCCCCGGCGGCGAGCGCCATCTCGGCGAACGCCGCGACGGGCAGCACGGCCAGCCCGTGCACCCTCGCGTCGGCGGGCCACGGCCGCGCGGCGGTGCCGACGTCGGCGCGCCAGGCGTGCCGGTCCTCGCCGGGCAGCTCGACGTGCGCGCCCAGCAGCGGGTGCTCGTCGCGCCCGGCGCCGGACGAGCGCCGGGAGGTGTCGATCCAGTGCCGCTCGTGCCGCCACGGCGACTGCGGCACGTCGGTCACCGCGCCGCCGGCCGGGGCCCGGGCGGCGTGCCCGTGCGCGGCCAGCGCGCCGAGCTGCGCGTGGAAGGTGAGGGTGTCGTCGGTCTCCTGCCCTTTGGGCGCCCGCTTGAGCGTGTGCGTGACCAGCGCGCCGGACCCGTCCAGCGTCTCGCCGACCCCGTGCGCGAGGATCGGGTGCGCGTTGATCTCGACGAACGTCCGGAAGCCGTCCTCGGACGCCGCCGCCACCGCGCCGGTGAGCCGCACTGGGTTGCGCAGGTTCGCGGCCCAGTACGCGGCGCCCAGCGGCGCCCCGCCGGAGGCCGGGCGGCGGAGGAACGCACGGGGGTCGTCGAGGGCGGTGGTGTAGTACTCGATCCCGTCGGCCAGCGGCGTGCCGGGCTCGGCGCCCACGTCGGCGAGCAGCTCGCGCAGGCTCGGCAGCAGCGGATCGACCTGCGGCGAATGGCCCGCGCCCTCGGCCTGCACCATGCGGGCGAGCCGGCCCTCGGCCTCGGCCCGTTCCACGATCCGGGCGATCTGGCCGGCGTCGCCGGTGACGACCGTCTGCTTCGGCGAGGAGTGCACCGCCGCGTACACCTCGGGCAGGTCGCGGGCGAGCCGCTCGACCTCGGCGGCGGACGCGCCGAGTACCGCCATCGAGCCGCCGCCGACGAGCCGGGTCAGCAGCCGGGACCGGCGGCAGATGACCTTGACGCCGTCCTCCAGGCTGAGCGCGCCCGCGACGACCGCGGCGGCGACCTCGCCCATCGAATGGCCGATCACCGCGCCGGGCGTGACGCCGTAGGCTCGCCACATCCGGGCCAGGCCGAGCTGCACGGCGAACAGCACCGGCATCACCTCGGCCGGGCCGCCCTCCAGCTTCTCGCCGGACTCCAGCAGCGCCCACAGCGCGGGGCCGCCCTCCTCGGCGAACAGCGTGTCGATGTCGTCGATGGCCTCGGCGAACGCGGGCTCCTCCTCCAGGAGCCGCCGCGCCATGCCGGGCCGCTGCGCCCCGTACCCGGAGAACACCCAGGCCGGACGGCCGGGGACGCCGAGCGCGGTGCCCGACACCACGCCCTGGTGCGGACGGCCCTCGGCGAGCGCGGTGAGTCCCTCGACCAGCCCGTCGCGGTCGCGCGCGGACACCGAGGCGCGGGCCCGGCCGCGTCCGGCGCGGCGGTGCAGGGTCAGGGCGAGGTCGGCGAGCGCCACGCCGTCGCGCTCGGGAAGCCAGCCGGCCAGCAGCGCGGCATGGTCGCGGATCCGCTCGGCGCTGGTGTCGGCCAGCGGGTAGGTGCGGACGGCGGCCGGTTCGGCGGCGCGCACCAGCGGCGCCGGCGCCTCCTCCAGCAGGACGTGCGCGTTCGTCCCGCCGAATCCGAAACCGGACACGCCCGCCCGCGCCGGGTGGCCCCGGTCGGGCCACGGCGTCTCCTCGCCGACCACGCTCAGCCGCAGCTCGTCGAACGGGATGTGCGGGTTGGGTTCCTTGTAGTGCGCGGTCGGCGGGATCGTCCGGTGGTGCAGGGCCAGCACGGTCTTGATCAGCCCGGCGACACCCGACGCCGACTCCATGTGCCCGAGGTTGGACTTGGCCGAGCCGATCAGCAGCGGCTCGTCGCCGGTGCGGCCCGAGCCTGCGCCCAGCACCTCGCCGACCGCCTTCGCCTCGATCGGGTCGCCGAGGAACGTGCCGGTGCCGTGCGCCTCGATGTAGTCGACCTCGCCCGTGCCGACGCCCGCGGCGGCGTAGACGTCGCGCAGCAGCGCGCGCTGCGCTTCGGAGTTGGGCGCGACCAGGCCGTTGGACCGGCCGTCGGAGTTGACGCCCGACCCCCGCACCACGGCCAGCACCCGGTCGCCGTCGCGCATCGCGTCCGACAGCCGCTTGAGGACCACCGCGCCGCAGCCCTCGGCGCGGACCATGCCGTCTGCGGACGCGTCGAAGGGCTTGCAGCGGCCGTCGGCGGCGGTGCCGCCCGCCAGGTCGAAGGTCATCGTCACGGTCGGCGACAGCAGCACGTTCACGCCGCCCGCGAGCGCCACGTCGGCCTCGCCCCGGCGCAGCGCCTGCACCGCCAGGTGCGTGGAGACCAGCGACGACGAGCAGGCGGTGTCGACGATCATGCTCGGGCCGCGCAGGTCGAGCAGGTACGACAGCCGGTTGGCGATGATGCTGAGCGCGGCGCCGGTCGCGGTGAACGGCTCCAGCGCGGCCAGGTCGGACGCGGTGAAGGCCGCGTACTCGGGCGCCGACACCCCGACGAACACGCCGGTGCGGCTGCCGCGCAGCGACACCGGGCCGATGCCCGCGTGCTCAAACGCCTCCCAGGCCACCTCCAGCACCAGCCGCTGCTGCGGGTCCATGACCGCGGCCTCGCGCGGGGTGATGCCGAAGAACCCGGCGTCGAACTCGGCGACGTCGCGCAGGAAGCCGCCGAGCCGCGTCGTCCGGGCGAGCAGGTCGCCGACCTCGGGGGAGCCGTCGTCGAAGGGGTCCCAGCGGCCGTCCGGGACCTCGCGGACCGCGTCGCCGCGACCGGTCAGGAAGCGCCAGTAGTCGTCCGGGCCGGTGAGGTCGCGGTCACCGCCGGGGAAGCGGCAGCCGACGCCGATGACGGCGATGGGCTCGTCAGGAGTGCCCGCCCGCGCGGCGGCGGGGGCCGGCGCCTCGGCCTCGGGGGTGCCGCCCGACAGCGCGACGGAGAGCTTGTTGATCGTCGGGTGCTCCCACACCAGGGTGGCGGGCAGCGCGCGGTCCAGCATCTGCTCGAGGTCGCCGGCGATGGCGACGGCGTCGCGCGAGGCGAGCCCGAACTCTTCGAGGGGCCGGTCGGGGTCGATGGCGGCGACGGCGGTGCGGGAGCGGAGCGCGATCTGCTCGATCAGGTGCCGGCGGATCGCGTCCTCACTGATCCGCGTCCGGTCCTGCGCGTCCTGCGCGGCTCCGGAACGATCGTTGCTCTGCATGCGGTCGGCTCCCCCAGTGAGACCAGGATCGTTCGGCGGAGGGACCACCTTGTCCTACTTTGACCGGCTCACGATGCGCATCCAGACCACTATTCTCGCCGGGCACTTGTCACGGTGATGACAAGACTCGGGAGTGGCCAATGTGGGCTGATGGGATAGTGAGGTACCTCGGCCCTGAGTCGGGAACGTGTAACGGGATACCAACGAATCGTAACAATACCCACTACTTCTTTTAGGGGGAAGCGGTGGATTTCCCTGCGGGGACTTCACCCCGCGCAGTCACGTGACCCGGGGCCGATACCGATGGGCACTGGCGGTCGTGGCCGTCAGCGCGTTCATGATCACCATGGACAACACGGTGGTCGCCAACGCGCTGCCCACCATCATGCGCGACCTCGACATGTCCAACTCGGCCAAGGACTGGGTCGCCACCGGCTACATCCTGATGTTCTCCTGCCTGATGATCGCGGGCGGCCGGCTCACCGACGTCTACGGCTGCCGCGTCACCTTCACCTCGGGCATGGCCGTCTTCACCGCCGCGTCCGCGGTCTGCGGCCTGGCCCCCGACGACTCCGTGCTGATCCTCGCCCGCGTCACCCAGGGCGCGGGCGCCGCGCTGGCGCTGCCCGCCACCCTGGTCATGGTGACCGTCGGCCGCACCGACAAGCAGCGGTCCCTCGGCACCATCGTCTGGGTCGGCGCGGGCTCGGCCGCCACCGCCCTCGGCCCCACCATCGGCGGCCTCATCGTCCAGCAGTGGCACTGGGGCTGGATCTTCCTGATCAACATCGTGCCGGGGATCCTGGTCATCCTGCTCGGCCTGGTCGTGCTGACCGCCAAGGGCGAGAACAGGAACTCCCGGGTCGACCTGCCCGGCGTGCTGATCTCCGCCACCCTGGTCTTCGCCCTGGCCTACGGCCTGGAGGCCGGCCGCAAGTACGGCTGGACCGAGCCGTCGGTGCTCGCCGTCTTCGCCCTGGCCGTGATCGCCCTGGCCTGCTTCCTGGTGGTCGAGACCTGGGCCCCGGACCCGATGATCAACCTGGGCTTCTTCCGCAACCGGGTGTTCGTCGGCGGCCTGCTCTCCCAGATGCTCTACGGCATCGGCTTCAACGGGATGATCTTCTACTCGGCCACCTTCCTGCAACGCTTCCTCGACTTCTCCCCGCCCGAGGCCGGCCTGGTCATGCTGCCCCCCTCCCTCGCCATCATGGTGATGACCCCGGTCGCGTTCTGGCTGGCCGGCAAGATCGGCCCCCGTCCCGCCATCGGCGGCGGGATGGCACTGATGGCCCTCGGCATGTTCCTGTTCTCCACCCTCCAGCGCGGCGACGGCTTCGCCGACCTGATGCCCGGCGTCATGATCGTCGGGGTCGGCGCGGCGATGGGCATGCCGCTGGCCATGTACGTCCTCAAGGCCGTCCCCGAGGACCAGGCGGGCGTCGCCAGCGGCATCCTCAACGTCATCCGCGAGGTGTCGGGCGCGTTCGGCATCGCCATCGTCGGGCTGCTGATCCACGACGTCCCCCAGGAGGGCGCCGACGCCAAGGCCCTGGAGGCGTTCCGCCACGGCACCGCGTCCGGCCTGGTGCTCGGCGCCGCCCTGGTCCTGATCGGCGGCCTGATCAGCGGGTTCACCCTGCCCAGCCGGCTCGGCTGGATGGGGCCCAAGCACGGCAGGCAGGCCCGCCGCACCGCCGATCCGCTCCTCACCGCCTCCAGCGTGGGATCCACCCCCTACGACGGCACGCCCATCCTGACCGGCGCGCCGGCCGGCGAACACGGCGGCGAGACCCTCGTCGCGAGGCCGGCCGAGGTGCCCGTCGCCGGGCGCCGCGCGGCCGATCCGCTGGAGGATCTCGAACCGTCCCCGGCCGGGTACGAGGAGGGCTGGCGGCCTCCGCCGCCGCCCGAGGGCTGGTACACGCCCTACGTCCCCGGGGAGGGCCAGGGCGCCGACCTCGGGCGAGAGGCCCCCGGACGCCCGGGACCGCGGGGCGAGGTCTGGTGAATCGAGCCGCGCACCTGGAGGAGCCCCCGTGAGAATTGTGATCTTCGCCGCGGGGTCGCGCGGCGACGTGCAGCCGTGCGCGGCACTCGGCCGGGGGCTGCGGGCCAGGGGACACGAGGTGCGGCTCGTCGCCAGCGGCCGGTACACCGCCCTGACGCGCGCGGCCGGGCTGGAACTCGCGCCGCTGACCGCCGACCCCACGGAGATCCTCGACTCCGACGCCGGTCAGGAGCTGCTCGCGGGCGGCCGTAACCCGGTGAAGTTCCTTGGCGGGTTCCGGCGCATCCTCGGGCCCATGGCCGAACAGCTACTGGCGGAATGCCTGGACGCCTGCAAGGGCGCCGACCTGATCCTCGGCCCCAGCCTCGGGCTGCTCCAGCGGCACATCGGCGAGCATCTCGGCGTCCCCTGGGGGCTGGTCCATTTCCAGCCGAGCCAGCCGACCGGGGCGTTCCCCCATCCGTTCGTGCCGCAGGCGCGGCTACTGGGACCGCTGGCCAACCGGGCCAGCTTCCTCGCCGTCGACCAGATCGCCTGGCAGCTCGCCCGCCCGTTCATCAACCCGTGGCGCGGCGGCCCGCTCGGCCTACCGCCCGAGCCGGTGCGCGGACCGATGCACGCGGCACGGCGGGACGCCCGGCCGATGCTGGCGTGTTTCAGCCCCTCGGTGGTGCCGCGCCCGGCCGACTGGCCAGCATATGTGCGGCTGACCGGCTACTGGTTCCTCGACGAACCCGCCTGGGAGCCGCCCGCGCGGCTGGCCGCCTTCCTGGCCGCGGGACCGCCGCCCGTCTACGTGGGATTCGGCAGCATGGTCCCCAAGGACGCGGCGATGACCGACCGGGTCGTCCGTACGGCCCTGCGGCTGGCGGGCGTCCGCGGCATCGTGCAGGGCGACCCGGCCACGTCGGACGACGACGTCCTGGCGGTGCGCGACGTCCCGCACTCGTGGCTGTTCCCCCGGACGGCGGCGGTGGTCCACCACGGCGGCGCCGGCACGACCGCGGCGGGCCTGCGCGCGGGCGTCCCGACGATCGTCACCCCGTTCTTCGGCGACCAGCCGTACTGGGGCGAGCGGGTGGCCGCACTGGGCGCCGGGCCCGCCCCGCTGCCGTTCGGCGCCATGACCGTCCGCCGGCTGGCCGCCAAGGTCCGGCGGACGGTCGCGTCCGGAGAGTTCGCGGAACGCGCCGCCGGGCTCGGCCACCGGCTCCGCGAGGAGGACGGCGTCGCGCGCGCCTGCGACCTGATCGACGCGATGCGCCGCTGATCGTCCGCACGGCCGCGTTCTCCGGCTTTTGCAATAGGGTTGTATTGCAAAAAAGGGGGAGCGAATGAGCCGAGGGAAGATCGGGCGCTTCAGGTCGGCCGCGGGACGGAAGGTCTTCGAGGCGGCCTACGACGACGCGATGCGGGTGCTGCCCGTCCCCGAGGTCCACGACGTGCCCACGCCGTACGGGCAGGTCCGGGCCTACCGGTTCGGCGACGGCACGGGCCCCCCGGTCGTGCTGCTGCACGGCCGGGGCGGGACGAGCCTGTCGTGGTACCCCAACGTCGCGCCCCTCGCCGAGCGGCGGACGGTGTACGCACTCGACCTGCTCGGGGAGCCCGGGCACAGCGAGCAGACCGCGCCGATCCACGGCGGGGCCGACCAGGCGGCCTGGCTGGACGCGGCGCTGAAAGGGCTGGGCCTCGGCACAGCGCACCTGGTGGGCTGGTCGTTCGGCGGCTGGACGGCCTGCAACCAGGCGATCCGCAAGCCGGGACGGGTGGCGTCGATCAGCCTGATCGACCCCATCGCCACCTTCGCGCCCTTCCCGCCCGGCGTGCTGCTGCGGAGCATCCCGATCGCCCTGCCGTTCACCGCCAGGCGGGCCCTGCCGCGCTTCCTGCGCTACATCGACGGCCGGGGCGAGATACCGGCCGGCGATCCGGTGGCACGGGTCATCGCCACCGCCCTGGAGCAGTACCGGCCCGCACTGCCGAGCCCCCGGCTCTTCACCGATGACCAGTTGCGCTCCATCGGCGTGCCGGTTCTGGCGCTCATCGCCGGACGGAGCGTCATGCACGATCCCGTCCGCGCCGCGCGGCGGGCCGAGGACCTCCTCAGCGACGCCGAGGTCGAACTGTGGCCGGAGGCCACCCATTCCATCGCGGGACAGTTCGCCAAGGAGGTCAACGCCCGGATTCTGCGCTTCGTCGACCGCTGACCCGCGCGGATCCGCACCACGCCGATCCGCACCACGCCGATCCGCACCGTGCCGATCCGCACTGATCGGACGCGTCCGCGCCGGCCCCGGACGTCGGGGGCGGGGCCGGAGCGGACGTCTGGGGTCACTTGACCGGTTTGGCGCCGATGGTCTTCATCATCTGCGGCCAGGCGGCGTGCATCTCGCGCTGCCAGTACGGCCAGGAGTGCCGGCCGTTGCCGTAGATGTGCGCGGTGATCGGCACGCCCTGCCTCCTCGCCTCGGCGGCGAACGCCTTGACGGTGGGACCGATCGCCTTCTCGCTCAGGTACCCGATGTCCCACGGGGCGGTGCTGGGCGAGTCGAGCGGACCGGCCTTACCGGTGGTGCCGGCCGACACGTAGAAACGGGTCGAGCGCATCTTGGGCAGCAGCTTCACGGGGTCGTGCGCGTCCCAGTTGTTCCGGTCGATCCACGGGATGCCCCAGATGGAGTAGGGATCGGCGCCGTTCCCCATGTTGGTGTACATGAGCAGCGACGGGACGCCCGGCGAGCTCATCGAGAGCGTCCCGCTGAAGCACGCCGCGTACCGGAACATGCCCGGGGCGCGTCCCGGATAGGAGCACGCGCCCTGGGCTCCCGAGGAGACGCCCATCGCGGCCCTGGAACCGCCGGCATGGAAATTGCGTTCGACGAGCTGCCGGACCTCTTTAAGGTGAAAGTCCTCCCATTTCGGATTTCCGCCCCGGCCGCCGTTGTACCAATTGGTGTACGACCCGTTCGCACCTTCCGGCATCACCACCATGACGCCCCACTTACGGGAGAGCGCCTCGATATCAGTGCTTTTCTTTCGGGTCCACGAGGTCCAGTTGTCGCGACCGCCGTGATAGGCGTAGACGACCGGCCAGCTCTGCCGCGAATTGCTCTTCCAGCCCTTGGGCAGCAGCACCCGGACATGTTCGGTGGAGCCGATCGACGGCGACCGCACCTGGAAGTCGAACGCGGTCTTCCCCTTGTTCAGCCATGTGTAGCCGGTGACGCGGGCGCCGGTGTCGGCCTTCGCGAACCCCGCGGCCTCGGCCGGGGCCGGGCTCGCGGGGAGCACGGTCGCGCCCACGACGGCGGCGGCGAGCGGTCCGCCCGCCCATCGGATGACGCGGCGACGTGTCTCAGTTGACATCGTTCTCCTCTACGGTCCTCCAGCGCCATCCCGAACCGTCCGGAGCGCGGACGATCTCACGCCTGGTCCGGACGGGAGGTCTGGGTCTCGGCTGCGGCGGCCCGTTCGCCCAAGGGGCCCAGGGTGCCGCCGGACTATGGGCGGGGGGTGAGGGGACCGGGCGGTCCACCGGAATGGCCGACGCCGGAGTCGGCGACGCCGGGGCTGGATTCGGGGACTCCGCGGCCGGAGCCGGGGCCGGGGCCGGGGACTCCGGGGGCGTGGCCGGGGAGGGTTCCCAGTGCAGGGCGTACGGGAACGGCTGGTCCTCGGGCAGCGGGGGCGGCGCCGCCGGTGCGGGAGGCGCCTCCAGGCCGGTGGTCTCGCGCAGGTCCATGCGGGCGTGCAGGCTGGCGAGGGGGCCGGGGAGCCACCAGTTCGCGGCGCCCATGAACCGCATCGTCGCCGGGACGAGCAGCGAGCGCACCAGCGCCGCGTCCACGACGACGGCGACGAACATGCCGACGCCGATCAGCTTGACGACGGTGATGCCGGCCAGGCTGAACGCGGCGATGACCACCAGGAACAGCAGCGCCGCGCTAGTGATGATGCCGCCGGTGTGCTGCATCCCGGTGGCGACGGCAGTGCGGTTGTCGTGGGTGCGGTCCCACTCCTCCCGGATCCGGCTGAGGAGGAAGACCTCGTAGTCCATCGACAGCCCGAACACCACGGCGAGGATGAGGATCATGCTGGTGGCCTCGACGCCGCCGGTGGGGGTGAAGTCGAGCAGCCCGGCCAGGTGCCCGTACTGGAAGCCCCACACGATCGCGCCGAACGAGGCGCCGATCGACAGCACGTTCATCACGATCGCCTTGAGCGGCAGCACGATCGAGCCGAAGAACATGAACAGCAGGACGAAGGTGGCGACGCCGACCGCGAGGGCCATCTTCGGCAGCGTGCGCATCAGGCTGGACATCAGGTCCATCTGCGCGGCGGTGCTGCCGCCGACGTCCACGTGCATGGGGAAGCCGCCCTTGGACAGGCCCATGCCGCGGATCCGGTCGACGAGGGCCTGCGCCTTGGCGTCCATCGGCTCGTACTTGTGGGTGACCGAGATGCGGACGCCGCCGTACGGGCCGGAGTAGCCGGTGAACTTCGCGTCGGTCACGCCCGGCAGCGCGGCCAGCTTCTTGCGGTACCCCTCCAGGTAGGGCGGGATGTTGTCGCCCTGGCGGACCGGCTTCCAGGCGCGCGGGATCAGGTCGCCGGAGACCACCACGTCGATCGGTTCGGCCGAGCCGTTGGGGAAGTCGGCCTTGACGGTCTCCACCACCGAGCGGGTCGGGCTGCTCTTCGGCAGGACGCGCGCGTCGACGCTGCCGAACTGCACGTTCAGGAACGGCACGAACAGCACGCCGAGGATGACCAGCACCATCGCGAAGTACGGCAGCGGGTGCTTCATCACGCTATGCCCGAGCCGGTACCAGAAGCCGCTGTCGGGCTCGCGGGCCGCGCGCTTGGCGCTCGGCCGCCGCCACGGCATCCGGCCGAATTCGACCTTGGGGCCGAGCAGCGCCAGCAGCGTGGGCAGCAGCACGGTCGCGCCGAAGACGGCGACCAGGACGGTGGCGATGCCGGCCAGCCCGATGGTGCGCAGGAACATCTGCGGGAACAGCAGCAGGCCGCCGAGCGCCGCCGACACGGTCACCCCGGAGACCATGATCGTCCGTCCGGCGGTGGACATGGTGGCGGCCAGCGCGGCCTGCCGCAGCGGCGCCAGGTCGCGCGCGTACTCCCGCTTCGCGGCCCGCCGCGCGCTCCGGTCCCCCGCCCGTTTCCACGGCTTCCCCGGCGGTATCCCCTTGCCGTCCATGCCGCGGGCCAGTTCCTCCCGGAACCGGCTGATGATGAACAGCGAGTAGTCGATCGCGAGGCCGACGCCCATCATCGTGACGACCTCGAGGGCGAACGAGGTCACGTCGGCGAGGTAGGTGACCAGGTGCAGCACCGCCAGCCCGCCGACGATGGAGAAGATCGCCACGATCATCGGCAGCACCGAGGCGGTGACCGCGCCGAACAGGATGACCAGCAGCAGGAACAGCGGCACCGCGGTGATCGTCTCGGCCCGCACGATGTCGGCGACGACCTGCTCGCCGAACTCCTGCCCGAGCGGGACGTTGCCGCCGAGCCGCACCTTCAGCCCGGGCGCGGCCAGCCGGTCCTTGATCGCCTGGTAGTTCGCCAGCTTGGCCGCGTCGTCGGTGCCCTGCAACTTGATCGCCACGAACGTCTGGCGCTTGTCGCGCGAGGCGAACGACTCGGCGTCCTTCCCGTCGATCGCCCAGTACGAGATCATCTCGGCGACCCGGTCCTTGGGCAGCCGCGCCACCGTGGTGACCACGCTCGCCTGGTACTTCGGGTCGTCCACCGTCAGGCCGTCACTGCGGTAGAGCGCGATCACGTCGGGGTTGGTGCTGCCGAAGTAGGTCGCGCCGAGCTTGGCGACCAGGGTGGAGGACGACTTGGGGTCGTCGAACCCGCCGGCCTTGAACTTGGCGAACACGCCGAGGCCCCAGGCGCCCGCCACCCCGGTGACCAGCAGGATCAGCACGAGACCGGTCCAGCGCCGCCGGTGGATGAGCCGCCCCAGCCCCGCAAGCATGTTCCTCCTGAATCGTCACGGCCGCCGGGGCGGGAGTGCCCCGGCGGCCCGCCCGCCGCCTACTTCCGGGCGGCGAGCCGTGCCCGTGTGGTCGGCAGCCCGCCGTCCAGGTACCGCTGCCGGGTGGCCGCGCGGGCGACCTTGCCGCTGGAGGTGCGGGACACCCCGCCCGGTTCGATGAGCACGAAATCGTGCACGCTCATCTCGTGCTCGACGCTGACCGCCGCGCGCACCGCGCCGTGCACCTCGTCGAGGTCGAGCCGGGCGAGCGGCACCCGCCGGTTGCGCTCGGCGACCACGACCAGCCGCTCGGCGCCGCCGTCCTCGACGGCGAACGCCGCGACGAACTCGGGCCGGACCGCCGCGTGCGACTCCTGCGTGGTGACCTCCAGATCCTGCGGGTAGTGGTTGCGGCCGTCGACGATGATGAGGTCCTTGATGCGTCCGGTGACGTACAGCTCGCCCTCGTGGACCACGCCGTAGTCGCCGGTGCGCATCCACGGGCCTTCGGGGAGCGCGCCCGCCGCGGCCAGCTCGGCGCCGAACGTCGCGCGGGTGCGCTCGGGGTTGCGCCAGTAGCCCGGGGAGTTGTTGGGACCGTGCACCCAGATCTCACCGACCCGCCCGTCCAGCTGCTCGACGCGCGTCTCGGGATCGACGATCGCGACGAACTGCCCGACCGGCCGTCCGCACGAGACGAGCAGGCTCTCCCGTCCGGCCCCGGCCTCGCACTGCTCCAGCCCGCCGAGGGCGAGCGCGTCGCGGTCGACCGTGATGACCTTGGGCGGGACGTCCTCGGCCGCCGCGGTCACGAAGACCGTGGCCTCGGCCAGCCCGAACGCCGGCGCCTGCGCGCCCGCCCGCAGCCCGGCCGGCGCGAACGTCTCGGCGAACGCGGCCATCGTCGAGGCGCGGACCGGCTCGGCCCCGTTCAGGCAGGTGATCAGGCCGCTCAGGTCGAGCTCGGCGACCTTCTCCGGGGTGGCCTGGGACGCCACGTACTCGTAGGCGAAGTTCGGCGCGGCGGTGTAGACGTTCTCGCACTCGGAGATGAGCTGGAGCCAGCGCATCGGCCGCATCAGGAACGACAGCGGGGCGGTGTAGATCACGTGGTCGCCGTACACCAGCGGCAGCCCCATCGCCGACATGAGCCCCATGTCGTGGAACAGCGGCAGCCACGTCACCAGCTCGGGGTTCGGCGTGTCGGGCGCCCACCCGGCCCAGAGCTGGAGCGCGTTCGCGGCGAGCGAGGCGTGGGTGATCTCGACCCCGGCGGGACGGCGGGTGGAGCCCGAGGTGTACTGGAGATAGGCCAGGTCGTCGGGGTCGATCGGCTCGTCGCGCCACTCCGCGGCCAGGGCCGGGTCGATGTCGTCGGCGAACACCACCTCCCGCGGGCGCGGCACGTCGTTGTCGGCGAGGAACTTCTCCACGTGCGGTTCCGCGCTCCGGGTGGTGACGATCACCGTCGGGTCGGCGTCGTTGTACACCCCCACCAGCCGCTCGCCGTGGCCCGGCTGGTCGGGCGAGAACAGCGGCACCGCCACGACGCGCGCGTACATGGCGCCGAGCATCGTCATCATGTACTCGTGGTTCTGCGGCAGCAGCAGCGCGGCCCGCTCGCCCGGCCCGGCCGCCCGCCGCAGCCCGGCCGCCGTCGCCCGGGCGCGCCGGTCCGTCTCCGCCCAGCTCAGGGTGAACTTCACGCCGGACGGGTCGAGGGAGTAGTCGACGAAGGTGAAGGCCGGAGCGTCCGGCTTCTCCCGCGCCCACCGGCCGACCCGCTCGATCAGCGGGGTACGGCCGGAACCGCCGGGCTGGAGTTCGGGAAGCAGCGAGCCCAGTGCCATTGATCAGTCTCCCGGGGGGAAGGGGCGGACGGCGTCAGCGGGGGTGGGGGCCGTCGGCGGGCCGAGCAGCGATGGCCGGACGGCTCTGTGGCGCCCCCCGGCAACCGGCGATGATCGTGCAGCGTGAAGCTACCGGATGGTAGGCGATCGGGGGTATTGGCCCCGGGCCACATTAGTCGCAGAGCGCTTTGTCATCGGAGTGACAAGCGCCCGGAAACCGTACCCCCATGCGGACCGGCCCCGTCACGGGCCGTGGCCCACCCCCTCGGCGTCGACGCCGCGATCCCCGTTCGGCACGATGCAGGCGGTCGTCATCCATCGATTCGGGTGTCCGCTACCCGCGGCGCGACCTGCCCGGTTCCCCGGACCGCGACCCGATCAGCGCACCCGTGTTCGCGTTCCGCGCCAGGGCCACCCGGCGCCGCCACAGCGCCAGGCACGCCGCCAGCCATACCAGCCCGATCTCGGCCACCAGCGCGATCCCGAGCACCGTCGCCCAGTCCGCGCCGTCGCCCTGGTTCGACCCGCTCGGCGAGACCAGCGTCATCCGGCTCTCCCCCGCCGCCGCCCGCGCCAGCGCGGGAGGCGGCGCGTTCACCGGCGGCAGCACCGGCGGCACGGCCTGCGCCGGAGGCACCACCGGCAGCAACGGAAGCTGCGGCTGCAACCCCCCGGCCCGCGGAAGGCCCGGCCCGGGCAAGGACGGCGGCGGCATCGGGGGCAGCGGCACGTCCGGATCCGAAGGGGGCAGATGCAGCGGCGGCGAAGCGGCCACCGCCCCCGACTCCTGCCCGTCCAGAACGTCCGCTCCACCGGACGAACCCCTAGGCGGCCGGCCCACGCCACCAGGCGACCGCCCCGGCTTCACTCCCGGCCGTCCACCCCCGTGCCCGGCGACGTGGGCCTTCTTCGGCTTACCGTGACCGCCCGCTTTCGGACCGCCCGAGCCTCCCTGGCCGCTCGGGGCCGACACCCACGGCCCTCCATACCCCTCCGCTTCAAGCTCCCCCGGTTCCCCGTGCCCGTGCCCGTGTGCCTTGGGCACGTGCGCCTTGGGCACGTGCGCCTTGGGCACGTGCGCCTTGGGCACGTGCGCCTTGGGCACGTGCGCCTTGGGCACGTGCGCCTTGGACGCCCGCGGCTTCCCCTGTCCATCCGCCTTGTGCGCCTTCGGTTTGCTGTGCCCATCCGCCTGGGGCAAGCGCGGCTTGCCGTGACCGTACGCCTTAGGCACACGGGGCTTGCCATGGCCGCTCGGCGGCAGCGCCGATGGTTTCCCATGGGTGTCCGGCTTGTGTGCCTGCGGCTTGCCGTGGCCGTCCGCCTTCGGTCGCCCTGGCTTAACGTGACCGGACGGCTCGGACGGCTCGGACGGCTCGGACGGCTCGGGCATCTGATCGTCCGGCTGTGCCGGGCGGTCCTTCGTCATGCTCGGATCCGGGCTCGGGCTCAGATCGGACGACTCCTCGCTCAAGCAGGTGCAGCGGGGCGGCGGCGGGGTCGCGGTGGCCGACGCGCGCTTGGCGTTGGCGGCGGACACGATGGCGATGATGCTGGGCGGTGTCGCCGTGGACACGCGCGGGATGTCCACAGTGGCGACCCGGCGTTCGGGCGTGGTCAGGTCCCCCAGGTAGCAGCGGATCCTGTGATCGGAGTCCAGCATCGTGCAGCCGGGCTGGTCGTCGATCCACCGCAGCGGAGCTTCGGCGACGAGGAGCAGGTAGGCGTCGTGCGCGACGCCGCCTGCGGCCCGCACCTCGGCGGTGTAGGAGGCCGTCCGTCCAGTGCCCGCGATGCGGCTGAGGTCGGCGGACAGGCGGACCGACTGGGCGTGCGCCGCAGGGTTCGTGAACGCCATGGTCAGTACGCCGCCGAGCAGCACCGTGCCCCAGCGGATCCGTGCCCCCGTGCCCACCGTCCCCCCTCACCGCGCGGTCTCGCGCTGCCGGGGGGACGGCGCCGTCGGACGACGCCGGGCTTAGGGAGTTATAGCCCGGCCGTCACCTCCAGTAACGTCCGTCACTCCGCTTTCCGCATCCCGACCCATTTCACGTAGTGAAATCGATTCTCCGTAGAATCGGATGACCACGAGGAGAGGGGGCGTCGGTGGCGGAAGCCGTACGGTCGCTGGAGCGCACGTTCGAGCTGCTGGAGCATCTGGCCGACGCGGGCGGGGAGATGGCGCTGTCGGAGCTGACGGAGGTGTCCGGGCTGCCGATGCCGACGATCTACCGGCTGATGCGTACGCTGGTGAACCAGGGGTACGTGCGCCAGGAGCCGTCCAAGCGCTACGCGCTCGGGCCCCGGCTGATCAGGCTGGGCGAGAGCGCGAGCCGGCTGCTCGGCTCGTTGGCGCGCCCGGCGCTCACCCGGCTGGTGGACGAGGTGGGCGAGACGGCCAACATGGCCATCCTGGAGGGCGACGAGGCGATGTACGTGGCGCAGGTGCCGTCACGGCACTCGATGCGGATGTTCACCGAGGTCGGACGGCGTGTGCTGCCGCACTGCACCGGGGTGGGCAAGGCGCTGCTCGCGCAGCTCCCCGAGCAGCGGGTGCGCGCCCTGCTTGACCGTACCGGGATGCCCGCGCGCACCTCGCGCACCTTCACCGCCCCGGGCGCGCTGATGGCCGAGCTGGCCCGGATCCGTGAGCAGGGGTACGCGCTGGACGACGAGGAGCAGGAGATCGGCGTCCGCTGCGTGGCGGTGCCGCTGCCGGGGGCTCCCGCGCTGGCCGCGCTGTCGGTGTCGGGGCCGTCCGCGCGGTTGAGGGCGCAGACCGTCGCGGAGGTCGTCCCGATCCTGCTGAACGTGGCGGAGGGGTTCTCCCGGGAGTTCGGCCCCAAGCCCGGCTGACCCTCCACCGGACCTCGCCCGCGTGGAGGCCTTGTCAGTCGACGATGTCGCCGACGACCGCGGTCGGACGGCCGCCGCGTTCCCAGGTAACGAAGTCGCCCGCGGCCCTGACCAGCATGGTCGCCAGCCACACCGCCACGCCGGCGTCGTCGACGACGCCGAACGGCAGCAGCGGATCGGGGATCACGTCGAGCGGGGAGACGATGTAGACCGTGGCGAGCGCCAGCAGGCCGAGCGTCCCGAACGACATGCCCTTGTACCGGCCCCGCAGGACCAACTTGAGCATGCGCGGGACGGCGCGGACCCGCTCCCCCATCCTCGGTGCCTCGGGCTGAAGTGTCTCGCTGTAGATCTGCCAGGCGTGCCCGGCGGCGGCCGTGCTGCGCTTCCTGTCCACAGTCACTCCTCAAGGCGGCGAACCAGGGCGTGCCCCCGCGACGCCCACGACTTACTACGACGCATCGAACATCCGACTTGTTCCCGTCCGGACTCCCTGAAACCAGGAGGACCGACGCGGAAGCCCACAGCATGATCGCTTGCTTCACGTTACCCGGGGTGAGTTCTCCGTCACTCTGCTGTACGGGCTGAGGTGATTCGGCCGCATTCTCCGGCGGGCACTGGAAATATGAGGCTGGGACCTCGGGCCCACATTGAGGGGCGCCGTCTCCCAGGGGCCTGCCGTCGAGCACCGCAGGAGCTGACGTACGACATGAGCGGCGATCGTCCGACCGAGCGCGACCTCACCCTGCCCGTGCACGGCACGGCCGCGGGGAGCGCCTACCTGGCCCTGCCGCCGACCGCCGTCGACGCCCGGCCCGCCGGTCCGACCGGGCTGATCGTGGCCTGGCCGGGCTTCGACCCGCCGCGCGCCGCGGCGGCGCTGGCCACGGCGATGCCGATGACGGGCGTGCCGGTCTGGCGGGTCTACCTCGAACTGCCCGGCGACGCCGAGGGCGCGGCGGGCGGGCTCGGCTCGGGCGCGATCCTGGAGTCGCGCTTCATCGAGGCCTACGGCGCGGCGGTCGAGGAGGCGGCCGAACGGCTGCCCGACGCGCTCGCCGACATCCGGCGCGACCTCGGGCTGGACGAGGGGCCGGTCGGCCTGGCCGGGTTCTCCGCGGGCGGCTCGGCGGCGCTGCTCGCGGTCGCGCGGGGGGCGGTCCCGATCAGTACCGCGGCGGTCGTGGCACCGGTCATCGCGCCGTCGCGGTCGGCCGGGGCGGTCGAGAAGCGCGCCGCCCGCGACCGCGCCTGGACCGAGGAGGCCCGCGAGCTCGCCGACCGCCTCGACCTCGGCATGCGGGCGGCCGACATCGCCGCGCGCGACACCGCGCTGCTGCTGATCGGCGGCGCCAAGGACCGGGTCGTCCCGCCCGCCGAGATCACCGCGCTGCGCGACCTGCTGCGGCGGTGCGGGGCCGGGGCGGTCGAGTCCGCCACGTTCCGGATGGCGCACGCTCTGGCGGCCGAGCCCGGCACGGCGGCCCGCCCGCCGATCACCGAGGCGGTGCGGGTCGACGGGGTGCTCACCGACTGGTTCCGCGAACGCATCGCCGAGACGGTCCCCGGCGCCGAACCCGAGACGGGCGGCGAAGCGATCGGCGCCGAAGCGATCGGCGCCGACCCACCGGACGACGCGGCCGACGAGACGGCGGCGCCGAACCCGCCCGCACATGCCTGGCCCGCGCCACCGGCCGCGAACGGGACGGCCGCTTCCGAGCCGGCCTCCCCGGACGTCACGGGAACGTGGCTGGAGCCCGCGAGCGGTGGCAGGGGACGCCACTCCTGACCTGCCGTCCACACCGGACCCCATGGGCGCGCCGGACCTGACGGGCGCGCGCCGGACGGGCCGGCGCGCGCCGTGCGGGTCAGGTGCGGGCGAGCACCTGGTAGCGCACCGGGATCACACCCGATCCGGTGCCGCCCACCTTCGTCATCGCGGCCTTCGACAGGTCCAGGCAGCGACCGCCCGCGTACGGTCCCCGGTCGTTGATGCGCACGGTGACCGACCGGCCGTTGTTCTTGTTGGTCACCCTGACCCTGGAGCCCATCGGCAGCGTCTTGTGCGCCGCCGTCAGCTCGTCCGGGTCGAAGCGCTCGCCGCTGGCGGTCATCTGCCCCTCCCAGTAGAAGGACGCCTCACACGAGCCCGTCCGCAGCACGCGCGGCTTCGGGACCTGCTTCCTCTTGGGCTTGACCGCCTTCTCGGTCTTGGGCTTGGCCACGGTCTCGGCCTGCGATGGAACCTCGGGCCGCGCGTCGGACGGTGGCTCCGGGGCCCGGGGCCGGCCGCGGTCCGCCCGTTCGGGCACGGTCCGCGGCGGGTCCGCGAGTGGAGTGGTGGACCGCGGTGCGGTCTGGGCCGCCCTCGCGGAGCCGGCCGAGCCGTCTCCGCCGAGGAGGACGATGGCGCCCGCCGCGACGAACGCGACGGCGACGCCGGAGGCGATCAGGATGGTCCGAAGACGGTTCTTGGGGTGATGCTTGCCAGCGCTACCCACAGAGAGTCCTTTGATCGGGGACAGGGCCCCGGACACCGGCGTGCGTCGTCACCGCCGTCAAGGCGCGGCCCGCCCGCGCGGCCGGTCGGCCGCCGGACGGATCACCGCGCGGCCAGCCCGCCGGGGTGCAGAACCCCGTGGGCGCCCACCACACGCCTGGATCAGGCGTGTCCGCTCGTCGCGGAACCGGCGTCCGGTCTAGTGCGACGGCGGGTCCGTTCAGCGAGGTCCCTCATGGCGCCGCACACAAATCCTTGACCGTACGTTGCGTGCCCGATGAAGCGCGCCGGGGACCCTTGTTTGTGGGCTTTGTCACTCGGAGTTTATCGGAATGAGACCGTCCGGACGCACTGGGTCATCGGCAAAGAAGATCGTCTTTACTGTTCTGTGAAGTTCGATCTCGGCGCTATCACGAGCGTCCGATCCGGGACGGGCGCGAAATGCGGACGGGGCGCCCGAGAGATGCCGGTTCATCCCTGGGGCGCCCCGTCCGGGGTCGGCGCGCCGAGCCGCTCGGCACGCCCGGGGCCGCGGCCCGCGCGGCCCCCGAGGTCTCGTCAGCGCACTCCCGGCCCCCCGCCGGCCACCGGGCGCCCGCCCGCGGACGGGCGGCAGCGGGCCGCGGCGGCCTCCCCGGCCCGGTGTCCCGGCGCGGACGCGATCCGCCCGCCACCTGCGATCATCGGCGGGACGGCCCGGCCGGCGGCCTTCCGGACGATTCCGGTGACGCCGCCCGCGAGGCCGTCGGGACCGCATTCGGTGACGCCGGGGGCGATCCCGTCGCCCCCGCCCTGGATCTGGCCCGACCCGTTCCCGCCCGGCCCGCCGAACGCGCTCGACCCGCTCGCGGGCAGGACCGCGACGATCAGCGCGGCGGCGGCGGGCGCGAGCGCGACGGCCCGTATGACGTTCCCGAAGGATAGGTTCATGTGCTCCCCCTGAGGGTTTCGGTCGGCCTGCTCGGGTCCGTGCCGCGGACTCATGACACCTCTGACCTCCCGTACATCCGCCGCACCATCGTGCGGGGACATTAGTACAGGCGAGGGAAAGGCACGGCGATTTCTCCGGCCGGATGGGGCACGTGACACAGGTCTACCGAAGGGGGTTCTCTACCATTTCCCTCTCATGCCAGAAATGCCAATAGAACCGAAAAACGGGGGCGTTCCGGACGTGATGCGAGTCCGGAACACCCCCGCCGATCGGAACGCGGGGCCTACGGCCTGTTTCAAAACCGCCTCAGCCGTCGCGCGAGCGCGCTACCTGGCCGGCGGGGCGAAGCCGGAGGCGAGCCCCACCGGCCAGATCGCGAAGCGATGTCGCGCTCGCCCCAAGCCAGGTCGGCGTCCGAGCCCTAGGCGAGGACGCCGGGCCGGGCTCTAAGACACAGAGCTATTCGACGGTGCCGCCGCCGAGGGCGATGGCCTCGTCGACCTCGTTCTGGCGCGCGGCGAGCTCGCGCGCGTAGCGCTCCTCGTCGACCTTCTCGGCGATGTCCTCGTCCTGCCGCATCAGCACCTCGAGGTCGGCCTTGGCGTTGTCGAGCACGCCCATGTCGGCGTAGGCGGCCTGCACCTTGTCGCCCCACAGGCCGACGTCGCGCACGCACGGGACGATCCGGCTGAACAGCAGTGACTGGTAGAGCGTGTACATGTCGGAGTTGTCGACGTACTCCATGCACTTGTCGACGGGCATGTCGAGCTGCTCGAAGACCTCGCGCGCCTTGAACCGGTCGCGCATCAGGTAGCAGCCCTCGACCACGAACTCCTCGCGCTCGGCCCGTTCCCTGTCGGTCAGCTCGGCGTAGTAGTCCTTGAGCGCGAGCCGGCCGAACGCGACGTGCCGCGCCTCGTCCTGCATGACGTAGGCGAGGAGCTGCTTGACCAGCGGCGTGGTGGACAGGTCGCGGTAGAGGCCGAACGCGGCGAGCGCGAGCCCCTCGATGAGCACCTGCATGCCGAGGTAGGGCAGGTCCCAGCGGCTGTCCTCCAGCGACTCGGCGAGCAGCTTGGCCAGGTCCTGGTTGACCGGGTAGTACATCCCGACCTTTTCCTTCAGGAACCGGTTGTACAGCTCGACGTGCCGCGCCTCGTCCATCGTCTGGGTGGCGGCGTAGAACTTGGAGTCGAGGTCGGGCACCGACTGCACGATGCGGGCCGAGACGTTCAGCGCGCCCTGCTCGCCGTGCAGGAACTGGCTGAACAGCCACGAGCCCTGGTGGCGGCCGAACTCGTCCCGCTCCTTCTGCGTCATCCGGTCCCAGATCTCCGACCCGAACAGGGGGTTGAAGTTCTCGGGGAGGCCCGCGACGTTGAGCGGGTCGACCTCAAGGTCCCAGTCGATCCGCTTCTGGGCGTCCCACTGCTTGTCCTTGCCCTTCTGGTAGAGGTTCAGCAGCCGATCGCGGCCGTTGTCGTATTCCCAGGTGAAGCGGGCATCGCCCGCCATCGGCACATTCCAGGTGTCGTGGGACACCGGGCTTGTGTAGAGGTCGTAGGAACTCACGGGGAAGCCTCCTCCGGGCGGTGACGCCTGTGCGGACAGGGGGTGGTCCGGGGACGGGGTGCGACCTGCCCCACCGCTTTACATGTCTTCGTAACATGTAAAGCGCACGCTGGCCAGCCCCGGGGCGAGCCAGGACAAAAGTCGTGCCGGACGAAGGCCGCGGGCTCGTCGATCACGCCGGGCGGCGGCCCCGAGCCGGCGACGCCGACGCGGGCCCGGCCGCCGTCGTACGATGCAGTCCTCATGAGCGCGTTCTTCGGCGGCGGGGACCTCGACGGGACGGGCCCCGGCCGGTCCCGTCCGCGGCGCGCCTTCTGGGCCGGGTTCGGCCTCCTCTACCTGGTCCCCCTGGCCCGGACGGTCGCGGGCTACTCCGGCCCGCGCCTGGTCTGGGGGGCGCTCGCCCTGGTGGTGTTCATCGGCCTCTACATGGCCACGCCGCTCTCCATGGAGAGCTGGACCAAGCCGGTCGGCAACCGCACCTGGGTGCTGCTCGGGACGTTCGCCGTGGTCAGCACGGCTCTGCCGTTCGTGTTCGGCGCCGAATGGATCGGGTCGCCGATCTACCTGGCGACGACCTGCGCGATGACGCTGCCGATGCGGTGGGTGCCGTGGGGCGTCGCCGCCGCGGCGCTCATCTCGCTCGCGCAGTGCGCGCTGGTCGACGGCGCCCGGGACGCGCTGCCGGTCCTCGCGGTCACCGCGCTGTCGCTCGGCATGTTCATGTTCGCCTTCCGGCACGCGCGCACGCTCGTCCAGCAGCTCCGCGAGGCGCGCGGCGAGGTGGCCCGGCTCGCGGCGGCCGACGAGCGGCTGCGCATCGCCCGCGACCTGCACGACCTGCTCGGCAACAGCCTGTCGCTCATCGTGCTGAAGAGCGAGCTGGCCCGCCGGGTCGCCGAGCGCGACCCGGCCCGCACCATCACCGAGATCAACGACATCGAGTCGGTGGCCCGGGAGTCGCTGGCCGACGTGCGCGCGGCGATCTCCGGCTACCGGCGGCGCGACCTGACCGGGGAGCTCGACGGGGCCCGCGCCGTCCTCGCCGCCGCCGAGATCGGCACCACCGTGCGGACGTCCGGCACCCCGCTGCCCGGCGCGGTCGACGGGCTGTTCGGCTGGGCGGTGCGCGAGGGCGTCACCAACGTCGTCCGGCACTCCCGCGCCGCGCACGTGCACATCACGGTGACCTGCGCGGACGGCGCCGCGCTGCTGGAGGTCGCCGACGACGGCTGCGCGGGGACCGACGCGGCCGGCCCGTTCGACCCCGGCAACGGCCTCACCGGCCTGACCGAGCGCGTCGCGGCCGCGAACGGCACCCTCGAGGCGGGGCCGGTCCCGGGCGGCGGGTTCCGGTTGGCGGTCCGGGTGCCGCTCGCCCCCGGCGCCGGCCGCGCGCCGGTAGGGTCGCCCTCGTGATCCGGGTGATGCTGGCCGAGGACCAGGGCATGGTCCGCGGCGCCCTCGCGTCGCTGCTCGGGCTGGAGGACGACCTGGAGGTCGTCGGCGAGGCCGGCGACGGCGACGAGGCGGTGCGCGTCGCCGCCCGGGTCCGGCCCGACGTCGCGCTGCTCGACATCGAGATGCCCGGCCGGGACGGGCTGAGCGCCGCACCCGGGATCCGCGCGGCGGCGCCCGGCTGCGAGATCATGATCCTCACCACCTTCGGCCGCCCCGGCCACCTGCGCCGCGCCATGGCGGCCGGGGCGTCCGCGTTCCTGGTCAAGGACGGCCCGGCGCAGGAGCTGGCCGCCGCGATCCGCCGCGTGGTCGCGGGCGAGCGGGTGATCGACCCGGCGCTCGCCGCCGCCGCGCTCGGCGCCGACCCGAACCCGCTGTCGCCGCGCGAGTGCGCGGTGCTCACCGCCGGGGCGGGCGGCGCCACCGTCGCCGACATCTCCGCCGCCCTGCACCTGCCGGAGGGCACCGTCCGCGACCACCTGTCCGCGGCGATCGGCAAGGTCGGCGCGCGCGACCGGAGCGAGGCCGTGCACGCCGCCCGCGACCAGGGCTGGCTGTGAACCCGGCCGCGCCGGCCGTCCTCGCTCTCACCCTGCTGGCCGGCGGCGCGCTGGCCGGCTGCGCGGGCTCCGGAGCACCCGCCCGGCCGTCCCGGGGCGCGGCCGGACCGGCCCCGGCGACCGGCGCGCCCACGGGACGGACCGGTGGGCAGGCCGCCGCGCAGGCCGGGAAGGCCGCGCCGAGCGCGGGCTGCGGGCGGCAGGCGGCGGCGTCCACCGGACGGCATTCGTTCGGCGGACGGTCCTACCTGCTCACCCTGCCGCAGGGCGGTGACCGCACCCCCGCACCGTTGATCGTCGATCTGCACGGACTGCGTTCCAACGGATTCCAGCAGGCGCTCTACGGCCGGCTGGCCAACGCCGGGCCCGCCCGCGGGTTCGTCGTGGCCGAGCCGGAGGGCGGACCCGGCCGGCGGGGCTGGAGGCTGCCCGGTATGGCCGACGGCGCCGCCGACATCGCCTACGTCGCGGCGCTGCTCGACCACCTCGAACGGACGCTGTGCGTCGACCGGCGGGGCGAGTTCGCGGCGGGATTCTCCAACGGCGCCGGGCTCTCGGCCGCGCTGGTGTGCGGGCTGCCCGGACGGCTCGCCGGGATCGCGCCGGTGGCCGGCCTCAATCTCGCCCGGCCGTGCGCGGGCGCCCGTCCGGCGACGATCGTCGCCTTCCACGGCACCACCGACCCGATCGTCCCGTACGGCGGCGGCGAGCCGTTCGGCGGCGACCGGCGGCAGGTCCCGGACTGGATGCGCCCGCTGAGCGGATCGTTCGCCCTGCCGCCGGTGGCCGCGCTCGCGGGCCGGTGGGCGCGGACGTTCGGCTGCCGCGCCACGGCGCGCGACGCCCCGGGTCCGAGCGTCGCGCACCTCGCGCGCACCGGCTGCCGGGGCGGGGCGCGCGTCGAGCTCTACTCGGTGACGGGCGGTGGCCACACCTGGCCGGGCTCGCTGCCCATCGGCCTCGGCACGACCACCGGTCAGATCGACGCGACCCGGCTCATCCTGGACGCGTTCTCCCGCACCCGCGCCGTCGGCCGCTGAGCCGTCCGCCGGGGCCGTCCGCCGGGCGTCAGCGGGACTGGAGGGCGTCCAGACCGATCGCCTGCGCGATGACCAGCCGCCGGTCCAGCCGGGGGTCCTTGACGTCGACGACGTAGCGGTCGCGGAAGCCGAACTTCTTCTCCACCGAGAAGGCGCCCTGGCCACCGACGCGGAAGTCGAAGTGGTACGGCCATGCGAACGGCAGGTTCTCGGCGTACGGGATGACGTTCCACACCCGCCGCAGGATCGCCACGAACTTGTTGCGCTCGCTGCCCGTCGTGACCTCCATGCCCGGCTGCTCGAGATGCCAGGTCGAGGCGAGCAGCGACTTCTTGAAGTCCTTGCGGAAGACGCCGATCGGCTGCCCGTCCGCGCCGGTGACGTCGTACGCCGAGGCCAGGTCGATGCGCTTGCGCGCCTTGAAGCCGAGCAGCGGATGCGCCTTGGTGTCGTCGGAGTAGAGGGTGACCTGTTCCTTGAAGGCCATCCGCTTCTGCTGCGCGAACGCGACGAGCGGGCCCTCCGAGCCGTCCGGCGCCTCGACGTGCACCTCGTACTGGTTGACCATCAGCCGCAGCCGCTGCCGTACGAGAAAGCGGGTCTGTGTCTGGAGCTTCGCGATTTCCACCGAGCTCACCTGTTCCGCCATGTTCCGGGGGGATGAATGTGCGGAGTCTGTCACACCCCGATCGCGGTGGCGGCGGGTCAGCTCTCCTGGATGTGCGCGGCCAGATAGCCGTGGATCAGCCGCTCGGCCTCGGCGATGATCTCGGGATCGCCGTCCGGAGAGCGCCGGAAGGCCATCTTGAGCACCGCGTCGCCGGCCTCGACCGAGATCGCCAGCGCGCGGGCCAGCCCGGGGGTGTCCTGGATCGCGAACGTCTCGACGATCATCGTGCGGAGCCGGTCGGCGACCACCGCGTTGTTGTCGGCGTCGTTGTCGAGCAGGTTGACGTCGGCGACGTCGCCGAAGCGCAGCACCCGGAAGCCCGGCACGGCCCGGTGCATGTCGACGAAGATGCCGATGATCGCGCCGACGGTGTCGGACCAGTCGCGGAACGAGCCCTCGGCCAGCCGCAGCGAGATGCGCCGGCCGAACACCTCCAGGTTGCGCAGCGCGAGCGCCTGCGCGACCGCCCGTTTGTCGGGGAAGAACTGGTAGACCGAGCCGATCGCGACCTCGGCGCGCTGCGCGATGCGCGTGGTGGTGAGGCCGTCGTAGCCGTCCTCGTCGAGGATCTCCGCGCACGCGTCGAGCATGCGCTGGACGCGTTCGGCACTGCGGCGCTGGGCGGGACGGCGGCGAAGGGGGGTCCGGATCTCGGTCACGCCGTCCATTGTCCCTCGGATGCGGCGCGACCGCGCAGCCACCACGGGCGGGAGTCTTCCGTCCCATCGGACGAGACCCTAAAATCCGAGGGATATTCGCGTTTTCACGAGAGGGACGGCATGGGTCTTCCAGAGGGTTTCCAGTGGGGCGTCGCGACCGCCGCCTACCAGATCGAGGGCGCCGTCGACGAGGACGGCCGCGGGCCGTCCACCTGGGACACCTTCGCGCACACGCCCGGCCGGATCCGGGACGGCCACACCGGCGACGTCGCCTGCGACCACTACCACCGCTGGGCCGAGGACGCCGACCTGATGGCCGGCCTCGGCGTCGACTCCTACCGGTTCTCGATCGCGTGGCCGCGGGTCCAGCCCGCCGGGTCCGGCGCCGTCAACGCCAAGGGCCTGGACTTCTACGAGCGCCTCGTCGACGGCCTCCTCGAACGCGGCATCGCGCCCGCCGCCACCCTCTACCACTGGGACCTGCCGCAGCCCCTCGAGGACGCCGGCGGCTGGATGAACCGCGACACCGCCTACCGGTTCGCCGAGTTCGCCTACATCGCCGCCGAGCGCCTCGCCGACCGCGTCGACCGGTGGATCACACTGAACGAGCCCGTCGTCGTCACCGCCTACGGCTACGCCTTCGGCGTCTACGCGCCCGGCCAGGCCCTCATGCTGGACGCGCTGCCGACCGCCCACCACCAGCTCCTCGGGCACGGCCTCGCCGTCAACGCCCTGCGCGGACGCGGCGTCCAGGACATCGGCCTGACCAACCACTACTCGCCCGCGTGGCCCGCCGCCGACACCGACCGCGAGGCCGCCGGCGCCTTCGACACGTTCATGAACCGGCTGTACACCGAGCCCGTCCTCACCGGGGCCTACCCCGACCTCGACGCGCTCGGCGGCCCGCCCCTCGCCGGCTTCGTCAAGGACGAGGACCTCAAGGTCATCTCGGCGCCGATCGACTTCCTCGGCGTGAACTACTACCAGCCCACCCGCCTCACGACCCCCGCCGAGCCCGGTCCGCTGCCGTTCGACATGGTCGACGTCACCGAGTACCCCGCCACCGGCATGGGCTGGCCGATCGTCCCGGACGCCCTGCGCTCCCTGCTGCACACCCTCAAGGACCGCTACGGCCCGCTGCTGCCGCCCGTCCACATCACCGAGAACGGCTGCTCGTTCCCCGACGAGGTCGTGGACGGCGCCGTGGACGACACCGCCCGCATCGAGTTCCTGGACGCGCACATCAAGGCCGTCCGCGCCGCCATCGACGAGGGCGTCGACGTCCGCGGCTACTACACGTGGTCGCTGCTGGACAACTTCGAGTGGTCGGAGGGCTACCACCCCAGGTTCGGGCTCGTCCACGTCGACTACGAGACCCAGAAGCGCACGCCCAAGAAGTCGTACGCCTGGTACCGCGACCTGATCGCCGCGTCCCGTCCCGCCCGATGACCCGCGCCGTACTCAACCCGCGTGAGTAGAAGGCCCTGAGCCCGGACGGGTCAGGAGACCGCGGTCGAGAGCGACGACCACCGCGTGCGTGCGGTCGTTGACATCGAGCTTGGCGAAGACGCGCAGCAGGTGGGTCTTCACCGTCGCCTCCGCGATGACGAGCCGCCTGCCGATGTCGGCATTGGAGAGGCCGTCGGCGACCGCGTTCAGCACGTCGACCTCGCGCGCCGTCAGCGCCGCCTGGACGGGCCGCCGCATCCGGGCGACGAGGCGCTCGGCGACCCGCGGGGCGAGGACGGTCTCGCCGCGCGCCGCGGCCCGGATGGCGGCGGCGAGCTGCTCGCGGGTGGTGTCCTTCAGGAGGTAGCCGACGGCGCCAGCCTCGACCGCGCGCTCGATCTCGGCGTCGGTGTCGTAGGTGGTGAGGATCAGCACCCGGGTCCGGGCCGGTCCGGCGACGATCTCGGTGGTGGCGGCGACGCCGTCCAGGACGGGCATCCGCAGGTCGACGAGCGCCACGTCGGGGGCAAGGCGCTCGACCAGCTCGACGGCCTCCCGGCCGTCGCCCGCCTCGCCGACGATGTCGATGGACGGCTCGGCGGCCAGGAGGGCGACGACGCCGGCGCGCATCACCGTGTGATCGTCCACCACGATGACGCGCAGCACGGGTTCGGTCATGTCACGCCCGGTCGGTCACGGCGAGGACGCGGGGCGGCCGTTCGCTCATGCCGGTCAGCCTACTTCGAGCGGCGGCCGGTCGGCGGGGGCGGTCTCCCGGGCCCGGCGCACGCCGCGCGACGGCCACCAGTTGGCGTCGCCGAGCAGCAGCATCAGCGATGGCAGGATCACCACGCGGATGACGAACGCGTCCAGCAGCACGGCCGCCGCCAGGCTGAAGCCCATCTGCTTCATCTCCATGATGTGCAGCGGGATGAAGCTGGCGAACACCGTCACCATGACGAACGCGGCGCTGGTCACCACGCCCGCCGAGCTGCCGATGCCGTCCAGGACGGCCTGCCGGGTCGGCACGCCGCGCAGCACCGCCTCCCTGATCCGGCTGATCACGAACACCTGGTAGTCCATGGACAGGCCGAACAGGATCACCAGCAGGAGCAGCGGGATGCGGGAGCCGATCGAGCCGGTGGAGTCGAAGCCGAGCGGCCCCTCGGCCCATTCGCCCTGGAAGACCAGCACCAGCAGGCCGAGCGAGGCGCCGACCGACAGCATGTTGAGCAGCATGCCGATCAGGCCGAGGACCACCGAGCGGAACGCCCAGACCGTCATCGCGAAGGTCGCCAGCAGCAGCGCCCCGATGATGAGGGGCAGCTTCTGCTTCTGGTGCTCGGGATAGTCGGCGTAGCGGGCCACGTCCCCGGTCACCGCGGTCTCGACGCCGGTCAGCCGGCCGACGGTGGCCGGCACGTAGTTCTCGCGGACGTCCTTGAGGGACTGCTGGGCCGCCCTGTCGCTCACGTAGTGCGGCACCGCCAGCTCCAGCATGCTGACCCGGCCGTCCGCCGACGTGCGCAGCTTCGCCGTGCCGGCCATGTTCGCGTCGGACTTCGCGCGCCGGGCGAGGTCGCGGAGCGCGGCGTTCACCTCGCCCGCGCGACCGGCGCCCGCGCGGACGACGACCTGGTTCATGGACTTCAGCTCGGGGAACGCCTTGTTGAGCCGGTCGAAGGTCTGCATGGCGGGCAGCACGCGCGGATGCGTCTCGGTGCCCATGTCGGTCAGATTGAGGTTGAGGAGAGGCGCGGCCAGGGCGAGCATGGCGACGACGCCGGCCGCCAGCGTGGCGGCGGGATGCCTGCTCGTGATGCGCAGCAGGGCGGACGTCACCGGTCCGGCACCGGACCTCGGCCGCCGCGTCCGCAGGGTCGTGCCGCGCCGGGCCGCGCGGGCCTCCTTGCGCTCCTTGCGGCGCTCGGCCCGTGCGCCGAGCTTGGCCAGCAGCGCGGGCAGGACGGTCATCGAGCTGATCACGGCGACCAGCGTGACGATGATCGCGGCGGTGGCGATGGAGGAGAAGATGACGTCGTCGGCCAGGTACATCGTCGCGCTGGAGACGATGACCGCGGCCCCCGAGACCACCACGGCCCGTCCCGAGGTGGCCGCCGCCAGCTCCACCACCGCCTGCGAGCTCAGCCGCCCGCCCGACCTGGCCCGTTCCTCGCGCTCCCGCTTGAGGTAGAAGAGCGTGTAGTCGACGCCGACCGCCATGCCGATCAGCAGGATGATGTTGGTGCTGATGCCGTTGTCGGGGAAGGCGTGCGAGGCCAGCATCGCCAGGCCGATCGACGCGACGATCGAGGAGATCGCCAGCAGCAGCGGCACCAGGGCCATCGCGAGCGAGGCGAAGACCACCAGCATCGTGATCAGGGTGATCGGCAGCGCGATCATCTCGGATCTCGAGAGGTCCTTGCCGCGCAGCTCGTCGACGGCCGTGCCGATGGACGGGCTGCCGGTCTGCTCGATCCAGAGACCGGGATGGGCGGCCTGCGCCCGGCCCGTCTGCGCACGAAGCGGGCCGAGGTGCTTCTCACCGTCGAGCTCGGGGCCCTTCAGGGTCACGTCGACCCGGACCGCCGTGCCGTCCGCCGAGCGCACCGGCGCGCTCACCGATTCCACCTCGGGCAGCGCCTTCATGCGTCCCGCCACGTCGCGGGCGGCGGCATCGGCCGAGGCGGCGTCCAGGCCGCCGGCGCCCGCGCCGGGTTTCGCCGTGATCAGCACCTGCTCCAGGGCCCTCTGCTCCAGGCCGCCGTCGGTCGCCATCGCCTCCCCCCGGCCGGCCTCACCGATCCAGAAGTCCTCGGTCGTGGCGGCCTTCCCGCCCACCGCCAGCCCGGCGCCCAGGCACAGTGCGACGAGAAGGAACCAGCCGGCGATCGCCCGCCAGGGGTGCCCGGCGCTCCAGCGCGCCATCCGTACAGGGAGATTCGTCATACCGTGAATGCTGGTCGTGGGGCCGCCGCCCCCGACAGCATCGGCCGGTCGAACCTCGCGTCCACCGATCGGTGGACGGCACGCTGCGCACCGGGATGTGTGCCCGGCGTACAAACCCGTCCGGCGGCTTTGTCGGCGCGGATAATTGGACCGTCCGTCCAGTCACCTTAGGGTTGGGTGGCCGTCACCCGGACGGCGCGGGGGACGACGAAGGGCCACCGCTCCATGTCCACCAGTGTCCGCCGGTGCGTGCGCGCCATGCTCGCCTGCTGCACCGGCCTCGCCCTCACCGCGACCGCGCTCCAGGGGAACGCCCTCGCCGCGCCGCAGGAGTCCCAACCGCCCGCCGAGGATCCGTTCTACAAGCCGCCCTCGCCACTACCGGACGGGAAGCCCGGCGACATCATCCGGTCGCGCCCGTCGGTGTTCACCATGGACCCCATCGGGAAGGCGCCGTACGGCGGCGTGAAGTCATGGCAGGTGCTGTACCGGTCGGAGTCGGTGCAGGGCGTCCCCATCGCGGTGTCGGGCTCGGTGCTCGTCCCGGACAAGCCCTGGACCGGCGGCGGCCAACGGCCCCTCGTCTCCTACACCGTCGGCACCCGCGGCCTCGGCGACTCGTGCGCCCCGTCCTACACGCTCACCCAGGGCATCGACTACGAGGAGCTGTTCATCGCCGACGCCCTCGGCAAGGGCTGGGCCGTCACGGTCACCGACATGGAGGGCCTCGGCACCCCCGGGCAGCACACCTACGAGGTCGGCGGATCCCAGGGCAAGGCCGTGCTGAACATGGCCCGCGCCGCGCAGCGCCTGCCCGACGCGGGTCTCGGCGCCGGCCCGGTCGCCGTGTGGGGCTACTCGCAGGGCGGCACGTCCGCCGGGTGGGCCGCCGAACTGGCCGCCTCGTACGCACCTGAGCTCCAGCTCAAGGGCGTCGTCGCCGGAGGCGTCCCCGCCGACCTGCTCGCGGTCGGCAAGAAGCTCGACGGGAGCGCCTTCGTCGCGCTCATGTTCATGGCCGCGGTCGGCTACGACGCCGCCTACCCCGAGCTGAAGCTCGGCGGCTACCTCAACGACCGGGGACGCGAGCTGCTGAAGAAGGCGGAGAACATCTGCCTGCTCAGCCTGGACGGCGCGTCCACACTGATCGACACCTCGTTCAAGAAGATCAGCGACTACACCGCCTCGGACCCGCTGGCGACCCCGGAATGGCAGCGCAGGCTGAACGCCAACAAGCTCGGCTCCACCGCCCCCGGCGTCCCGGTCTTCCAGGGCCAGGCCGCCCTCGACGAGATCATCCCGGCCGAGCAGGCCGAGACCCTGCGGCGGGCCTGGTGCGCCAAGGGCGCCAACGTGACCTGGAAGTCCTACCCGCTCGCCGAGCACGTCCTCGGCATCCTCCAGAGCGAGCCGGACGCCATCGCGTTCCTCACCGACCGCTTCGCCGGCAAGCCCGCCCAGGGCAACTGCGCGGCCTGACCACCACGCGGGCCCGGCGCCCCTCCCGGCCGCCGGGCCCGTCCGCTCCCGCCCCCTCTGGACCTGTACGTGCTGCGCGAGATCGGCTCATGACCACGAGATGCGGACCCGCACCCCTCCCCACCATCGTCGTTCGGCTGCTGGCGCCGGGTCAGCTCCAGGTGGTGGCATTCGGGCGGCGGGTGACGGCGAAGTAGGCCGCCACGGAGCAGGCGGCCAGTGCTGCGGCGGCGGTCCAGAGTGGGGCGTAGGGCTCGACGGTGCGCAGGAGGAAGCCGCCGATCAGGGCGCCCACCAGCATGGACGCGACGGAGGCCAGGCGCCGGAGGCGCTCGGGGGTCTCGGAGTCGTCGGCGATCAGGCCCGTCACGGTCTGGGTGAGCACGGTCGTCTTGAGGTCGGGCACGGCGAGGCGGCGCACCACGGCGTTCTGCGCGCCCATGGCGATACCGAGCAGGACGATCAGGGACGAGCGGGTCCAGGCGTCGGAGACCTCGGCCAGGTTCGCGAACGTCGCCGCGGCGGCGACCAGCACGGCCTGCACCCCGGTCACGCCCGCGAGCAGGAGGCCGCGGTGGGGAGGGTTGCGGGTGGCGGCCCGGCCGCCGAAGGCGGCGCCGACGGCGAACGCGATGATCGCCAGCAGGGAGGTCGTCGCCCGGATGTGGCCCGCGCCGGCCAGCCCGAAGCCGAGGAAGATGATGTTGCCCGTCATGTTCGCGACGAACACCTGGCCGAGCGCGAGGTAGCTGACCGAGTCGACCAGCCCGGTGACCACGGTGAGGACGATCAGCAGGGGCGGCAGCGGGCCGTGCTCACGAGGTTCCATCCGACCATTCTCTGATCCGGAGAGTGATCGACCCACCACTCTAGGTGCGCTGGATGCCCATCTTTTCCTGGTAGAGGCGGTCGAGGCCGGGGCCGCCGTCCTCGGAGACGGCCGCGATCCGGCCCCGGACCAGGACGTAGCCGCGGTCGATGTGGGCGCGCATGGCGGCGATGGACGGCTCGGCGACCAGGACGGCGGTGCCCCCCTGCGATAGCTTGCCCGCCATGACTGAGCTTGGACCCGTCGACTGGCCGCCTGCCCCGATCAGAACCGAGCGGCTCGTGCTCCGCGAGTCCGAGGCCCGGGACCGTGCGGCGTTCATCGAGCTGTTCGCATCGCCAGAGGTGGGCACCTACATCGGTGGCCCTCGGCCGCGTGATGAGCTCGAACGGGCGGTGCCCGAGGTGCCGGGGCGGCGCCCCGGCCTCTTCGTGATCGATCTCGATGGGGCGATGATCGGCATGATCACGCTCGATCGGCGCGATGCGGAGCATCCGGGTCACGTCCGGCCGGATGCCGGGGAGGCCGCGCTCGGTTACCTGTTCCTGCCGGAGGCGTGGGGATACGGGTACGCCGCCGAGGCGTGCGCAGCGGCACTCGACTGGTTCGCCGACGCGCTTCCCGGCGAGCCGGTGGTGCTCTGCACCCAGAGCGCCAACGACCGCGCGATGCGCGTCGCGGCGAAGCTGGGGTTCACCGAGGTGGAGCGGTTCGAGGAGTACGGCGCCGAGCAGTGGTTCGGAGTGTGGTCCTCGGGCGTTCCGTCCGGTTGAGCTCGCACTCGAAAGGGGGCCAAGGCAGAGAAACGGGCGTCGCCAGAACGGGACGAGACGGGATCAGGCAGCTGCGCGCCGTATGTGCAGATGACCATTGAGCGGGAAGGAAGGCGGAGCCGGCGGCAGGATCCTGTCGAACTGGTAGCCGCTCTTCTCAGCGACACGGCAGGATGCCGGGTTGTCGACCTGATGGAGAAGTTCGAGGCATTTCAGACCATCTGCTCGGAAGGCATCGAAGGACCAGGCGGTGAGAGTTTCCAGGACTCGTGAGGCCACGCCCCGCCCACGAGCCTGTGCTGCCGTCCAGTAACCGACTTCGGCGGAAGGCTTGCCGGATGCGACTCCCTTGAGCACAACGTTGCCCACCAACCGCGGCGGCGCCGCATCAAGGACCGTTTCGAGGACGGCGAAGCCGAACCGGTCTCCTGCTGCCCAGCCCCGCTCCTGAGCCCGCACCCACCTCAGCCCATCATCTTCACTCTCCACACGCATGCTCGTCCCACGCCGCAGATCGGGGTCCCGATACACCCCGACCAGCGCGGCAACATCTTCCGCGCACCAGGGGCGAAGGACGAGAGCGGGAGCGGTCGGCGTCGCGGCGACCTTGAGTGTGACGGGGCCGTTCATCTGCCTGATCATATGCAGCAGCGCCCGACCTGACCCCTGCCGCGGGCGGGACGAGGCGGCAGGGGTCAGGGTCAGGGGTCAGGTAGCGGCCGGACGGACGGGGCGGCGCAGGATCGTGCGCGCCTTCTCCGGGGCGACCTCGCGCGGGTCGGACAGGTAGATCTCGTGGTGCAGCCCGTTCGGCACCAGCCCCTCAACCTCCATCAGCGCGTCCATCCGGGCGAGGCTGCGCGGCTCCTCGGAGAACGGGCCGCGGTGCAGCATCTGCACGCACCGTCCCTCGGTGAACGTGACGAACTGGACCCGCGCGGCGGCCGGGATCTGCGGCAGCACCGCCTCCCGCGCCCGGTCGGCCGCGCTCGGCTCCATGCCGTCCGCGGCGTGGAGGAACAGGTGCCACCACCACTCCCCGCGCGGGACGTCGAGCGGTGGGCGCCCGTCCTCCACCCACCAGCGCCCCTCCAGCGGCGGCGGGACGATCCCGGCCGCGCCCGCGACCGCGTACAGCGCGCCGACCGCGGCCGTGAAGGCGGGCCCGCCGGGCTCGCCCCGCCCGGTCACGCCCAGGCCGCCGACCGGCCCGAACTCCGCGAACTCCGGCTCTTCGGCCGCCTCGTACCGGTTCATCCCACGTCCTCCAGCTTGATCATGAGCGGGGTCTCCAGCTCGTCCGGTGCGACCCCGGCGGGGTCGGTGAGGTAGATCTCCCGCAGCGGCCCGCGGGGCGTGTGCCCGTGGTCGGCGCACCACGCCAGCAGCGCGTGCCCGGTGAACGCGATCTGGTCGAACGGGCCGACGTGCACGGCCACGGCGAACGTCCCGCCCGGCAGCACCTCGCCGCCGGACGGGTCCGGGGCGGTGACGCCGACCACGATCTCGTCGGCCAGGTCCAGCGGGAACAGCCCGACCAGCGGGCCCTGCGGCCCGGCGGGACCGAGCCCGTCCAGCAGCCGCGCCACGCACGCCGAGGTCACCGCGCCGAACGTCGTCGGAGTCGCCATGTCCCGAACGGCCCGGACCTGGACGGCCGGCTCGCGGACCACCGTCACCTCGGCGCGCGGCAGCCCGTCCGCCAGCACCCGGTCGAGCGTGGCCAGCGCCCGGCGGCGGCGATCGAGGTCGGCCTCCATCCGGTCGCGGGCCTCGCGCAGCGTCCCGGCGGCGGCACCGCCGTCCGCGAGCACCCGCCCGATCAGCGACAGCGGCAGGTCGAGCGAGCGCAGCAGCCCGATCGACAGCGCGTCCCGCGCCTGGTCACGACGGTAGTAGCGGTAGCCCGAGGCGGGGTCGACGTGCGCCGGGGCCAGCAGGCCCAGCTCGTCGTAGTTCCGCAGTTGCTTGACGCTCAGCCGGCACAGCCGGGCGAACTGGCCGATCGGCAGGAGTTCTTCGCTCACACCCCGAGCTTGGCCCCTCCCCCGGTGGGAGAGTCCAGTCAGGGACGGGCGGAGAGCCCGGTGCAGCCGCGCAGGCCGTTCCACCGCTCGACCTCGGCCGCCGCCGCGGCGCCCTTGAGCGGGATCGGGAGGCCGCCGCTGATCCGCGCGGGCTTCCACTTGGCGGCGGTGACCTTGCCCTTGTCGACGCGCAGCACCAGCACCCCGGAGTTGGCGGTCTGCCCCGACGCGGACGAGAACACGAAGTTGCCCATGCCGTAGTGGACGTACTTGCCGTCGAGGTAGCCGCCGCCGAGCGGGACGTGCGCGTGCCCGCCGACGACCACGTCGGCGCCGGCCGCGACGAGCTGCTTGGCGAGGTCCTGCTGCCGGGGCAGCGGGCACGCCTTGAGCTCCTGCCCCCAGTGCAGGTGCACGATGACCAGGTCGGAGTCCTTGCGGGCCGCGCGGACCGCCGCCACCATCCGCGGGACGTCCTTGGCGGACGCGAGCCCGCCCTTGCCGCCGGTCGCCGTCCACTGCTGGATCAGGTGGTCGTCGAGCACCTGCGTGGCGCCGACGATCGCCACCCGGTTGCCCTTCACCGTGACGCGGTGGGCACCGTACGCCTCGTCGGCGTTCTTGCCGATGCCGACCGTGGGGAAGCCGCTGGCGCGGATCGCCTTGAGCGAGTCGCGCAGCCCTTCCTCCATGAAGTCCATGCCGTGGTTGTTGGCCATGGACGTGACGTCCACCCCGGCGCCCTTCAGCGCGGCGAACGCCGACGGCGGGGCGCGGAACGCGAACTCCTTGCCGGGCGCGTGGGTGCCGCCCGTGGTGATCGCGGTCTCCAGGTTGACCATCGCGAGGTCGGCCGCGCGGAGCGTCCGCGCGACGGGGCCGAGCGCGGTCGCCGGGTTCGCCAGCCGCCCGCGCAGCATGCCCTCGAAGTGGGTGTCGCCACCGAACGCGATCGTGATCGGCTGCCGGGCCGGCCTCGGCGCGGGCCCGGCCCCCTTGCCCGCGGTGGCCGCGGGCGGCCTGGCCGGGGCCGTCCCGCCCTTGGCCTCGGAGCTCCCCGGGCCGCTGCCGCATGCGGCCGCGACCAGCGCCGTCATCCCGGCCAGGGCCGTCACCACGACCGTACTACCGCGCATGAGACCGCTCCTCCTCAATCGGATCGGCCCAGCATGTCACGCGCCTCCGACGGCCCGGCCCGGCCCGGCGATGATCCACGTGAAACATCCCCTACGGACGGTGATCGGTTCCGGCCCGCTCGAACGTGACCTCACGGGCACTAAAGACGGACGATTCATTGTCTTGAATCATTCGTGTTTAGGGGGGTAGGTTGACGGCATGACCGCGTTCGAGACCCCGGCACCCGCGACCGAGCTGCGCGGCGCCGGCCTGCGGGTCACGGCGGCACGGGTCGCGCTCCTGGAGACGGTGCGGGCCGGCGACCACCTCGGAGTCGAGGCGATCGCCGCGGGCGTGCGCGAGCGCGTCGGCCACATCTCCCTCCAGGCCGTGTACGAGGCCCTGCACGCGATGACCGCCGCGGGCCTGGTCCGCCGGATCGAGCCGGCCGGCGGTCCCGCCCGGTTCGAGGGCCGGGTCGGCGACAACCACCACCACCTGGTCTGCCGGGGCTGCGGAACGGTCGAGGACGTCGACTGCGTCGCGGGGCACCGCCCCTGCCTGGTCCCGGCGAGCGACGCCGGCTTCCTGGTCGACGAGGCCGACGTCACCTTCTGGGGACTGTGCCCGGACTGCCGTCCCGCCGGCGATCCGGCCCCCGCCTGACCCCGGCGGATCCCGAACACCAACGCAGGCAAAGGAGAACCGCGCCCATGTCCGAGAGGCCCACCACCACCACCGACGCCGGAATCGCCGCACCGAGCGACGAGCACTCGCAGTCCATCGGCCCGAACGGCCCGCTGCTGCTTCAGGACCACTACCTCATCCAGAAGATGGCGCACTTCAACCGCGAGCGCGTGCCCGAACGGGTCGTGCACGCCAAGGGCGGCGGCGCGTTCGGCACGCTGGAGATCACCGAGGACGTCAGCCAGTTCACCAAGGCCGGCCTGTTCCAGAAGGGCGCCCGCACCGAGTCGCTGGTCCGCTTCTCCACCGTCGCCGGCGAACTCGGCGCCGCCGACACCAGCCGCGACCCGCGCGGCTTCGCGGTGAAGTTCTACACCGGCGAGGGCAACTACGACCTCGTCGGCAACAACACCCCGGTGTTCTTCATCCGCGACCCGCAGAAGTTCTCCGACTTCATCCACTCGCAGAAGCGCCGCGCCGACAACCACCTGCACGACCACAACATGCAGTGGGACTTCTGGACGCAGTCGCCCGAGTCGGCGCACCAGGTCTCGCTGCTGATGTCCGACCGCGGCACCCCGTTCTCGTGGCGGCACATGAACGGATACGGCTCGCACACCTTCCTCTGGTACAACGCGGCCGGCGAGAAGTTCTGGGTCAAGTACCACTTCAAGACCGACCAGGGCGTCAAGAACCTCACCGACGCCGAAGCCGCCGCATGGCAGGCCAAGGACGCCGACCTGCACATCCGCGACCTGTACACCTCCATCAAGAACGGCGACTTCCCGACCTGGACCGTCCAGGTGCAGGTCATGCCGTTCGAGGAGGCCGCCGACTACCGGTTCAACCCGTTCGACCTGACCAAGGTCTGGCCGCACGCCGACTACGAGCCGATCACCATCGGCAGGTGGACGCTGAACCGCAACCCCGACGACTACTTCGCCCAGATCGAGCAGGCCGCGTTCGAGCCCGCCAACCTCGTCCCGGGCATCGGCGCCTCGCCCGACAAGATGCTCCAGGGCCGGCTGTTCTCCTACCCCGACACCCACCGGCACCGCATCGGCGCCAACTACCTCCAGCTCCCGGTCAACCGCCCCAGGAACGAGGTGCACACCTACAACAAGGACGGCGCCATGGCGTACACCAACCCGGCGGACCCGGTGTACACCCCGAACACCGTGGGCGGCCCCGTCGCCGACCCCGAACTGTGGAAGGGCGACTCCTACGACGTCGCCGGCGAGATCGTCCGCAGCGCCTACACCCTGCACCGCGACGACGACGACTTCGGCCAGCCCCGCGCCCTGTGGGAGAAGGTCCTGTCCGACACCGACCGCGACAACATGGTGGGCAACATCCTCGGTCACGCCTCCGCCCCCGAGGTGACCCCCGAAATGAAGGTCCGCGTCGCGGAGTACTGGCGCAACATCCAGAAGGACCTCGGCGACCGCGTCGCCAAGGGCCTGGGCGTCAACGGACGCTGACACCAGTAAGGGACCCCGGCCCCCAGGCCGGGGCCCCTTCCACGCGCGAACCACCGCACGGCCCGATGCCAGCCGGCTTCAGCGAGGGTGATGGGAGTGGAGCGGACGGGGCCGGGTGTGACTACTCGGTGGGCTCACGGTCGCCGGGCGCGAGTTCGTACGGCGGTGACGGCGCGGGGACGTCTCCGGCGCCGAGCTCGCCATGCGGGGCGGCGCCTTGGACGAGCCCGGGGAGTCCCGCGGGCCCGGCGGGGCTCTTGGTCCCCTCGGGGCCGCCACCGAACGCCTCCGACACCGCCTGCAACGCGGAGGTGACCTCGCTCGGGATCACCCAGAACGTGCTGCCCTGGCCCTCGGCGAGCTTCGGCAGCGTCTGGAG
Source organism: Spirillospora sp. NBC_01491 (assembly GCF_036227065.1). Taxonomy (GTDB): domain Bacteria; phylum Actinomycetota; class Actinomycetes; order Streptosporangiales; family Streptosporangiaceae; genus Spirillospora; species Spirillospora xylanilytica. The sequence continues at coordinate 5,261,525 of NZ_CP109432.1, read as the reverse complement.
GTACTGGTAGGCGAGCAGCTTGGGGTCGGGGTCGGCGGCGTGGACCGCCGAGAAGACCTGCTCGATCGCCACCGCCTGCCCCTCGGCCTCCAGCACCGCGGCCCGCTTGTCGCCCTCGGCGCGCAGGATGGTGGACTGCTTGTCGCCCTCCGCGGTGAGGATCTTGGACTGCCGGCCGCCCTCGGCGGTGAGGATCGCGGCGCGCTTCTCCCGCTCGGCCCGCATCTGCTTCTCCATCGCGTCCTTGATGGACGGCGGCGGCTCGATCGCCTTGATCTCCACCCGGGTGACCCGGATGCCCCACTTGCCGGACGCGTCGTCGATCACGCCGCGCAGCGCGGTGTTGATCCGGTCCCGGGAGGTGAGGCTGGCCTCCAGGTCCAGGGTGCCGATCACGTTCCGCAGCGTGGTGGCGGTGAGCTGCTCGATCGCCTTGATGTAGTCGACGATCTCGTAGTCGGCCGCGCGCGGGTCGGTGACCTGGAAGAACAGCACGGTGTCGATGTGCACCACCACGTTGTCCTCGGTGATCACCGGCTGCGCCTTGAACGCGATCACCTGCTCGCGCAGGTCGATCAGGGTCTTGACCCGGTCCACGAACGGCACCACGAAGCTGATGCCCGGCTGGAGCGTCCGGCTGTAGCGGCCGAGCCGCTCCACGTTGCGCGCCCGCGCCTGCGGGACGATCCACACCGCGCGCAGCATGGCCGTGGCCAGCACGACCACGCCGGCGACCAGGAGGACGAGAACGGTGATGGCGATGTCGGTCATGATGGCTCCTCAGTCCGGCACGGCCGGGCCGGCGACGGGATAGAGCAGGGCCGTCGCCCCGTCGATGGCGAGGACGTCGGTGGTGCTGCCCGCCGGGATCACCAGGTCGGGGTCGTACGGCCGGGCGGTCCACTCCTCGCCGCCGATGCGGGCCCGGCCACCGGCGCGGGTGACCTCGGTGAGCGTGTACGCCTCGCGTCCGACCAGGGCGGCGGTGCCGGACCGCAGGAGCGGCGGCTGCCTGATGTGCCGCCGCGCGATCGGGCGGACGATCACGATGCCGGCCACCGAGCCGAGCGCGAACACCGCCGCCTGCGCGACGGGCGGGAACCCCAGCGCGCCGGTGGCGCCCGCGGCGAGCGCGGCGACGGCGAGCAGCCCGAGCGCGAGCGTGAGGGTGAGCAGCTCGGCGAGGCCGAGCAACGCGGCGACGAGCAGCCAGGCGACCCACGCCTCCATCTCACATCTCCCTGCGAGGCGGGCGGATGTCCTTTCATTTAAGGTAACTCCGTTTCAGGTGGAAGTTGCGGAACTTTCACGCCGAACCCGGTCCGTGCATGGCGCGTCGCTGTGGATGACGCGATGATTAGGGCGTCCCGGTCACAAGGAGTGAAACCCGATGGGCAGCCGCACGGCCTACCGCACGTGTCCCCTATGCGAAGCCCTCTGCGGGCTCGAACTGACCCTCGACGACGCGGGCGGGGTGACCCACGTGCGCGGCGACCGGCAGGACCCGCTGAGCAAGGGCTTCATCTGCCCGAAGGGCGCCACCCTCGGCCGCCTCGACGGCGACGTCGACCGCCTCGCCGGCCCCGTCCTGCGCGCCGGCACGGCCCACACCCCCTCCACCTGGGAGGACGCCTTCCAGACCGTACGGCGCGGGCTCGACACCGTGGTCCAGCGCTACGGCCGCGACGCGGTGGCCGTCTACATCGGCAACCCGACCGCGCACTCGATCGCCGGGCCGCTCTACACCGGCGCGATCGTCAAGGCCCTCGGCACCCGCAACCTCTACACCGCGAGCACCGCCGACCAGATGCCCAAGCACGTGAGCAGCGGCCACCTGTTCGGGAACCCGCTGGCGATCCCGGTGCCCGACCTCGACCGCACCGACCACCTGCTGATGCTCGGCGCCAACCCGCTGGAGTCCAACGGAAGCCTGTGCTCGGCACCGGACTTCCCCGGCCGGCTCAAGGCCATCTCGGCCCGCGGCGGCAAGATCACCGTGGTCGACCCGCGCCGCACCCGCACCGCGCGGCTCGCCGACGAGCACCTGTTCATCCGGCCCGGCACCGACGCCTACCTGCTGATCGCGCTCGTCCACACCCTGTTCGCCGAGGAGCTGGTGACCGGTCCCACCGCGGCGCACTTGGCCGGGCGGATCAACGGGCTGGACGATCTGCGCGCGCTCGCCGTCGACTTCCCGCCCGAGCGGGTGCAGGGCGTCACCGGCGTCCCCGCGCCCGTCATCCGCCGCACCGCGCGCGAGCTCGCCGCCGCCGAGCGCGCCGCCGTCTACGGCCGCGTCGGCACCTGCACCCAGACGTTCGGGACGCTGAACAACTGGCTGGTGGACGTCCTCAACGTGCTGACCGGCAACCTCGACCGGCCGGGCGGCGCGATGTTCCCCCGTCCCGCGCACACCCCCGTGTACCGGCGGCGCAACCGGCCCTTCCACACCGGACGGTGGCGCAGCCGCGTCCGCGACCTGCCCGAGGTCAACGGGGAACTGCCGGTCGCCACCCTCGCCGACGAGATCCAGACCCCGGGCGAGGGGCAGATCAAGGCGCTGATCACCATCGGCGGGAACCCGGCGCTGTCGGCCCCGAACGCCGCCCGCCTCGACACCGCGCTCGCCGGCCTGGAGTTCATGGTCAGCGTCGACCCGTACCTCAACGAGACCACCCGGCACGCCCACGTGGTGCTGCCGCCGCCCCGTCCGGCGCAGACCCCGCACTACGACCTGGCGCTGCTCGGCCTCGCGGTCCGCGACTACGTGCGCTACTCGCCCGCCGCGGTGCCGCTGCCGGACGGCCGCCCGAGCGAGGCCGAGATCCTCGCCCGGCTCGCCGTGATCGCCGCCGGCCGGGACGGCTCGGGCCACTCGGGCGAGACATCCGAGTGCCGCTCGGAGCACTCCGCGCTGCGCTGCGGCTGCCGCGAACGCGCCCTCGACGAGATGATCATTACCGGCACGCTCGGCAAGGCCGCCGCCCTGCCCGGCTCGCCGGTGCACGGCCGCGAGCCCGGCGAGCTGCGCAAGATGCTCGACCCGGGCAGTCCGGCCGAGCAGCGCCTCGACATGATGCTGCGGCTCGGCCCGTACGGCGACGGATTCGGCGCCGACCCGGACGGGCTGACCCTGACCCGGCTGCGCACCGAGCACCCCCACGGCCTCGATCTCGGCGCCCTCAAGCCGCGGCTGGACGAGGTGCTGAGCACCGCGTCCGGACGGGTCGAGCTGTGCCCGCCGTCGTTCGCCGCCGACGCCGACCGGCTGCGCACCGCGCTCGCCGCCCGCCGTCCCGCCCCGGGCGGCCTGCTGCTGATCGGGCGCCGCCATCTGCGGTCCAACAACAGCTGGCTGCACAACGTCCCCGAGCTCGTCCGCGGCTCCAACACGTGCACCCTGCAACTGAACCCCGCCGACGCCGGGCGCCTCGGCATCGACCCCGGCGACACCGTCCGGATCGTCTCGCGCACCGGCGCGATCGAGGCCGTCGCCGAACCCACCGACACGGTCATGGAGGGCGTGGTCAGCCTCCCGCACGGCTGGGGCCACGACCGTCCGGGGACCCGCACCGGCGTCGCCCACCGCCACCCGGGCGTCAACGCCAACGCCGTCACCGACGAACAGGAGATCGACCCCCTGTCGGGCAACGCCGTCTTCAACGGCGTCCCGGTCACCGTCCACCCCGTCCCCTGACCGAGGCCCGCACCGGACGGCCGTCCGGCGATCAACGTCGGGCGGTCGCCGGCCGGATGCCCGGAACCTCCCGCGAACGGCGGACGGTGGACGGCGACCGGTGTCAGGCGATGGCGCGCTGGGGGGCGTCGGGCTGGTGGGGGGCCTCGGCGTCGTGGACGGAGCGGCGGGCGGCGTCGGCGCGGGCGTTCTCGGCGCGGACCGCGGCGCACAGCTCGGCGTGGCTGCCGGCCCGCACGATGAGGCTGCATCCGGCCCGGAGCTGATCGATCGTCAGTGCCGCCGCCGCGGTGCGGAACGCCCACCAGCGGAAGGTGTCGCTGAGCCAGGCCCCCCAGCCGGGGAACCGCGCCTCGATGTCGTCGATCAGGGAGCGCTCGGAGGGAGGAGCCGGCCGCGGCCGTTGCGGCGCGGCGCTCTGCTGCTGGGGGAGTTCGTCCATCGGGCTCGACTCGTCCGGTCACGTAGCGGTCGCGTGCGATCGTCCTCACTGTAAGCGATGGATCCGCTGCGGAGAAGGCACTCCCGCGCTACATCCGGCACCCGCCGGAGCGGGGTTTAGGTCGTCCTACCCACTGGTAGATATTCCTCACCGTGGGTCATCACCGCCACCTCGCCGATCCCCGGGATCTCTTCCCCCGGGTGGCCGCCGGTGAACACGAAGACTAACCTCGCAACAGGCGCCCCATTACGGCCGTCTTTATATCGGCACCGGAGGCACGCACCCGAGGAGGGACATGAACCGACGGGCGAGCAAGATCTTCCGACGCGGTCCGCGCCCAGTGGCCCGGCCCCGGCTGGTGGAGGTGGCCGAGAGCCTCGAACAGGCCCGCGGGCTCGACCGCGCGGTCGGCGCCATCTCGATGGCCGTGCGGCGCACCCTGCACCCCGGACGGGTCAAGGACGTGCTGCACGGCGTCCCCGCGGGGCACCCGGCCCACCCTCCGCTGACCGACGTGCCGGTGGGCTGCTGGGCCTCGGTGGCCGTGCTCGATCTGCTGCCCGGCACCCGCCGGGCCGCCCAGGCGCTGGTGGCCGCGGGCATCGCCGGCGCCATCCCCACGGCGCTCACCGGCTGGGCCGACTGGTCCGCCCTGCACCGCGAGCAGCAGCGTGTCGGACTGGTCCACGCGATGGGCACCTCCACCGCGACCCTGCTCTACACCGCGTCACTGGTGGCCCGCTGGCGCGGCCGTCAGGGCACCGGGCGCGTCCTCGGCTACGCGGGCCTCACCGCGCTGACGGCGGGCGGCTACCTGGGCGGGCACCTGGCGTTCCGCCAGGCCGCGGGCGCCAGCCACGCCGACCCGGTCGCCCATCTGGTCCCGCTCGGCTGGCACGACCTGTGCCCGGCGTCCGAGCTGCCGGACGGGTGGCCGGTGCACCGCCGGCTCGGGTACATCGGCCTGTTCGTCCTGCGCACCGGCGACGACATCCACGTCCTCACCGACCGGTGCAGCCACCTCGCCGGCCCCCTCCACCAGGGCCGCGTCATCACCGACGACAACGCCGACATCTGCGTGGTCTGCCCCTGGCACGGCAGCACGTTCCGGGTCGCCGACGGCTCGGTGGTCCACGGCCCCGCCACCGGCCGCCAGCCCGCGTTCGAGTCGCGCGTCCTGGACAACGGCATCGTCCAGGTCCGTCCGCTCGGCTGAGCGCGGACGGATCCGGCCGGGGGCACGGCGCGGACGGACTCAGCCGGGGGCGAGCACGGGGGCGTGCTCGCCCGGTCCCTCGCCGTCGGCGATGGGGTACTCGACCAGGGCCAGCACCCGGCTGGCCATGAACCGGGCCGTCCGGACGGGCGAGCCCGTCCGGGTGACCTCGCTGACCTCGATCACGCCGCGCCGGGTGGCGACCTCCACCCGGCGGCCGGCCCGGGTGGCGGCGACCTCGTACGTCCGGGTGCCCTCTCCGCCGGCGTCGATCATGATTTCGACCCTGTCGCCCTTCATGCGCGCGAACCTCCGGTTATCGAACGTATATTCGACTTATACCCAGGAGGGGTCACCTCGAACCGTCCCAATACGGTAGGAACCGCTGGTCAGACCAGCAGATTCACGATCGCGACCAGGCCCACGACCACGATCACGCCGCGCAGCACCGGCGGCGGGATCCGCCGGCCGACCTTGGCGCCGAACAGCCCGCCGACCGTCGACCCGGTCGCGATGAGCAGCACCGCCCACCAGTTGATCCGGACGTCGGAGAAGGCCCACAGCAGGATGAAGACCAGGGCCGCCGTGCCGTTCACGATCGCCGACAGCACGTTTTTGGCCGCGTTGACGCGCTGGAGGTCGTCGCTGAGCGCGATGCCGAGCATCGCGATCAGCACGATGCCCTGCGCGGCACCGAAGTAGCCGCCGTACACGCCCGCGGCGAGCACGCCCAGCCAGAGCCACGGACCGCCGTGCGCGGGACGGTCCTGCTCGCTCCGGTCCGGCAGCCACGCCTGCAACCGGGGCTGCACGATCACCAGCACCAGCGCGATCATGATCAGCGCCGGGACGATGACCTTGAACGCCCCGGCGGGCAGGCCCAGCAGGAGCAGGGCCCCCGACACCGCGCCGAGCAGCGACGCGCTGCCCAGCCGCAGCAGCCGCGCGCGCTGCCCCTTGAGCTCGTGCCGGTAGCCGTACGCGCCGGTCACGTTGCCCGGAACCAGGCCGATGTTGTTGGAGACGTTGGCGACCACGGGCGGGAAGCCGAGCGCCACCAGCGTCGGGAACGTGATCAGGGACCCGGAGCCCACGACGGCGTTGATCCCCCCGGCGGCGACCCCGGCGGCGAACACCGCCGCCGCGTCGAGCACGTTCAAGTCCGGCCCACCCAAGCTCTACGAGTTCCTACGGCCCAACGATGCTAGAGACCCGCCGGCACCCGCGTCCGGCCAGGGTACGCGGACAGGGCAGCCCGGAGGATTTGGGCCGGGGGCGGGGATGCGGGGGATGTCAGCGGGGGCGGTGCGATGCGGTGGGGAGTGTCAGCGGGAAGCGGCGCGGGCGTACCAGCGGCCGTTCTGGCGGTCGATGGCGAGGGGGAGGCCGAAGCAATCGGTCAGGTGCTCTTCGGTGAAGACCTCGTCGACCTTGCCCTGGGCGACGACCTCGCCCTTGCGGAGCAGCAGGGCGTGGGTGAAACCGTCCGGGACCTCCTCCACATGGTGCGTGACCATGACCATCGTGGGGGCGGCCGGGTCGTCGGCCAGGCGGGCGAGCCGGGCGACCAGGTCCTCGCGTCCGCCGAGGTCGAGCCCGGCCGCGGGCTCGTCCAGCAGCAGCAGCTCGGGGTCGGGCATCAGCGCGCGGGCGATCTGCACGCGCTTGCGCTCACCCTCGGACAGCGTGGCGAACCGCCGCCGCATCAGGTCGGCGCAGCCGAGCGCGTCGAGCAGCTCGATGGCGCGGGTCACGTCGGTGGAGTCGTACTCCTCCTGCCAGCGGCCGAGGATGGCGTACGAGGCGGTCAGCACGAGATCGATGACGGTCTCGCCGGCCGGGACCTTCTCGGCCAGCGCCGTGCTGGCCAGGCCGATCCGCGGCCTCAGCTCGAACACGTCGGTGCGGCCGAGCTCCTCCTCGAGGATCTCCACCGTCCCGTCGGTGGGGTGCAGCATCGCCGCGGCCACCTGGAGCAGGGTGGTCTTGCCCGCCCCGTTCGGCCCGACGATCACCCACCGCTCGTCCTCGTTCACGGTCCATGTGACATCGCGCAGCAGGTTCGCACCCTCGCGCTTGACCCCGACTCCGCGGAGATGCAGTACCTCGCCGGCCATCGCGCGCCCCAAACCCCAATCCCGCATGCCAGGTGATCCGTCGTCAGGAAAGAACCTATGTGATGCCGGGGCCTGGTGACTCATCCCTCCCCGATGAAGCGAGGCCGCCGGGCGGAGCGCTTATGGTGGTTCGCATGCCCATTCGGGATTCTTGGGGACGGGATGAGTAACGACGTGGCGACCGCGCTGGTCGCGTGGGGCAACGCGTGGCTGACCGGTCACGTGGGGCTCGACGAGTCGGTGGACGCGATGGAGCGGATCGCCGGGCCGCAGATCCTCGGCGGCGTCCCGGCCGCCGCGGCGTTCGGCGGCGCGCCCCCGGGCGGGCCCGAGGTGCCGCTCCGGCGCGGACTCGGCGAGCTGCGGGTGGCCGGGATGACCGCGCTGCGGCTGGCGCTGCCCGCGCCCGGCGATCCGCTCGGGCTGACCGGGCCGCCGGGGTTCACCATGGCCGCGATCGACGCCGGGGCCGCCGTCGTCGTCGCGATGCCCGACCGGGCGATCGGGCTGGTCCCGGTCGAGGACCGGCGCGGCTCGTCCTACGTCGGGGTGCGCTGGGACGTCCACGACGCCGCGCCCGCGCCGCCTGACGTGCCGTCGCTCGCCGACGCCGACCGCCAGCTCACGCTGGCGATGCGGGACGCGACCGAGGTGCTGCTGACCGTCGACGACGTGTCCGCGGCCCCGCCCGGGATCGCCGAAGCGCTGGTCGACCTGCGCGACCCCGACCGGGCCGACCACCCGCTGGCGCCCGGCTATCCGTCCCGCGCGCACCGCGTCGCCGCGCTCGCCGGCCGGCTCGCGCTGGTGGTCGACCTGGCGCGGAGGTTGGAAGACCGTGGCCTCACCGCCGATCAGGTCCAGCGGCGGAGTGAGGCCTTCCGGCTGCTCGACCGGGCGGTGCGGCGGGCCCTGGTCGCCGCCTGCAACAGCGCGTTCGACCCGGTGCCCTGACCCGGGAACGCCGAACGGGGCACCCCCTGGAAGGGACGCCCCGCTCTCGCTGTCGCCGCGTCAGCCGCGGACGACGAGGGTGTTGCAGATCTTGTCGGCGAAGGTCTGCTTGCGCTCGTCCCACAGCGGCCACAGGTAGCCGATGTAGCACGCGAAACCGTCGGCCATGTGCGCGATCCTGCGCACGAACGCCATGCCGAACCCGATCGGCTGGCCGGTTTGCGCACCGACCAGCTTGATGCCCATCTGGCGCTTGCCGATGGTCTGGCCGGTGGCGCCCTCCTGGTAGATCATCCAGATGCCGACGCCGAGCGCCGCGCCGAACCCCAGCAAGATGATCAGAGCGCCGAACAGCGCGGCGCCGCCGCTGCCGGAACTGGCCAGCAGGAATCCGAGGAAGTAGAGCACGCCGAGGGGGACGCCGAGGAGCAGTCCGTCGATGAAGGTGGCACCGACGCGGGAGCCCCATTCGGCGAGCTGGCCCGTCGAGCCGTAGTGGTGGTGGTGGACGTCCTGGCCGTAGCCGGGCGGGCCCGCCGGGGGCTGCTGACCGTAGCCCGGCTGTGCGACCGGAGGCTGCTGACCGTAGCCGGGCTGTGCGACCGGGGGCTGCTGACCATAGCCCGGCTGTGCGACCGGAGGCTGCTGCCCGTAGCCGGGCTGCGGCGCGGGCGGCTGCTGACCGTATCCGGGCTGGGCCGGCGGCTGACCGTACCCGGGCTGAGCCGGGGGCTGCTGGCCGTAGCCGGGCTGCTGCTGCCCATAGCCCGGCTGCTGCTGCCCGTACGGGTCGTAGGGGTTACCCACACTTGCTCCTTATTGATTGACCCTTGTTATGTGACGCCCGCCGGACCCGGAGGGCTCCGCAAGTCTGGCCGACGATTGCCGACGGCCTCAAACCCATGGGAGACCGAGCCTGGCGAGCTGCCACAGCTCCGACCCGACGAGGGCGGTACCGAGCACCCATGCGCGGGTCCTCGGCTGGAGTGCCCACCACCGTCCTGCGACACCCAGCGGTGCGACGGCGACGCCGATCGCACCGGTGAGGGCCACCGGGTTCGCCAGCACGGCCTGGGCCGGGCGGCCCGAGCCGAGCTCGATGAACACGGTGGTCCCCCCGCACAGGGGACACGGGATCTGGGTGATCGCCCGGAGGGGACAGAGCACGCCGGGGTCGTTGGCACGGTGGATCCACGCCGCGCCGACGGCCGCGATGGCCATCGCCGCGACACGCAGCAGCGTCCCCGTGGGGCCGTGCCGTGCGGCGGTGAGAGTCCGGCTGGTCAGCCCGCCGAGCGCACCCTTCGGTGCACCGGTGACCGCCGCCCCGGGCGCTCCCCCCACGAATCCTCCGCCTCGATGACATTCATCCAGGTGACCCGTATACCGGGTGCACCCCGAGGTAGGTCAAGTCCGGACGACCATCCGCGACCGGACCGTTACCCAGAGCGTGAAAAGAATCCACCTCATGGCAAAGGGTAGGACAAATCACCAGCCGTGTGGGCGGTCTTTCGCATGATGAGCGGTATGAACCCTCCCATTCACCCCGCGAGCGGCGCAAGTGGCGGGAGGCGCCAAAAGCCGCGCGCGTGAGCTGCGCAGGCACGAGGGCCGGGGCGCGACACCGTGTCGAAGGCGCGCTGGAGGGCCTGGGCGCAAGGGCCTGGGCGCAAGGGCCTGGGCGCAAGGGCCTGGGCGCAAGGGCCGGAGCGCAAGGGCCGTGGCGCAAGGGCCGGGGCGGGCACGGCTGCGGAACCGGGCGCGGCGGGCGGAGAGTCAGGGCTCGCGCGGTCGGGCGGTGTACGGGATCAGAACTGGGCGGCGGCGCCGACCGTGATGGGGGCGGCCCCGTCCTCGTTCACATGCTCGGCCTCGACCACGTCGGCGATCACCGCGGTGATGTTGTCGGGGCCGCCGTTCTCACGGGCGATCTCGACGAGCCGGCGGACGGCCCGGGTCGGGTCGGCCTCGGCGGTCAGCACCTCGTAGATCCGCTGGGCGTCCACCGGGCCGCTGAGCCCGTCGGAGCACAGCATGTAGCGGTCGCCGAGCCTGGCCTCGCGGAGCTTGAGGACCGGCTCGCGGTCGTCCCGCCCGTCGAGCACCCGGTAGAGGACGTGCGACAGCCGCGAGGTCTCGGCCGGGTCGGCGGTGCCGCCGGCCTGCTCGGCCTCCGCCTTGAGCAGCTCGTCCATGGTGTGGTCCTGGGTCATCTGGAAGAGCTCGCCGTCGCGCAGCAGATAGCCGCGCGAGTCGCCGATGTGGGCCAGCGCCACCGATTGCCCCGACCACAGCATGGCGGTGAGCGTGGTGCCCATCCGGCTAAGGTCGGGCCGCTCCTCGCGGACGATCCGCAACTTCTCGTTGGCCTCGGCGACCGCACGGCCCAGGCGCTCGACCAGATCGTCGACGTGATGGTCGGCGCCGTCCAGCGAGCGCAGTGACCCGATCACGGTCGAGCTGGCCACCTCGCCGCCCGCGTAGCCGCCCATGCCGTCCGCTACCGCGATCAACCGAGCGCCGGCGTAGCCCGAGTCCTCGTTGTTCTCGCGGCTGCATCCGATGTCGCTATCTGCTGCGTACCTGATTGCTACGTTCATACCAACTTCGATGACGATCCGGTCAGAGGAGTTGTTTCAGTCACCGGCGAGCCCGTTCCGAACGGCGAACAGCGCCGCCTGCGTCCGATCCTGCACTCCGAGTTTCATGAGCAGATTACTGACGTGCGTCTTGACCGTCTTCTCGGAGACCAGGAGGGCGCGGGCTATCTCCCGGTTCGATCTGCCCCGCGCGATCTGCACGAGCACCTCCCGTTCCCGTTCGGTCAGCGCGGCCATGCCGCGGTCGTCGTCGGCCTCCGAACCCGCGTGGAGCATCGCCTCGGCGGCGTCGGGCGCGAACAGGACGTGCCCGTCGTTGACGGCCCTGATCGCCTGGACGAGCGCCTGGGGGTCGACATCCTTGTACAGGTACCCAGCCGCACCCGCCTGTACCGCCGGCAGCACATGCCCCCGTTCCGTGACGCTGGTAAGGACGAGCACCCGTGAGGCCACACCGCGAGCCCGCAGTTCGGTCAGCGCGGCTAGGCCGTCGGCGCCCGGCATCTTGAGGTCCATCAGCACGATATCGGGCTTCAGCGATTCGGCCAGTGTCACGGCCGACGTCCCGTCCGCCGCCTCGCCGACCACCTCGATGTCCTCCTGGATGCCGAGGAAGGTCCGCAGCCCCTGGCGGACGACGGGATGGTCGTCGGCGATCAGCACCGTGATCGGCGTGTTCGGCGGCCTCCGCGGGCCCCCGTTCACCGCGGCACCTCGAGCCGGACCGCCGTGCCCGCTCCGGGCGCGGCGTCGATGGTGAGCCTGCCACCGATCGAGCACGCGCGCTCGCGCATCGAGACCAGTCCGAGGCCGGCGGACTGCTGTTCCCCGTTCGCTCCGGCCGCGCCGCCCGCGGTGCCGGCGGCGGTGCCGACCACCGCGCCACCTGCCGTATCGCCGCGCGCAGTGCCGGCAGCCGCGCCGTTCGCGACCCTCTGGGCCGGGCTCAGCGCGAAGCCGGTGCCGTCGTCGGCCACCTCGAGAACGACGTGCCGGCCCTTCGCGAAGAGCGTGACCTCCACGTTGCGCGCGTCGGCGTGTCGCAGCGCGTTGTGCAGGGCCTCCTGCGCGATCCGGAAGACGACCGTCTCGCGCGCCTCGGGGAGCGCGACGACGGTCTCGGAGGTGATCCGCACGGAGGTCTCGTAGGCGCGGTCGAGCACCTCCACGTGCTTGCGCAGCGAGGCGACCAGGCCGTCGGCGAGGTCGGCCGGGCGCAGCTCGAAGATCACGGCGCGGAGCTCGGCGAGGGCCTCGGCGGCGAGCCGCTCGACCTGTTCGAGCTCCTGGACGGTACGGCGCGGGTCGCGTTCGGCCAACGCCGCCGCCGCGCGCGCCGTCAGCCGCAGCGAGAACAGCTTCTGCGCCACCGAGTCGTGCAGTTCCCGGGCGAGCCGGTTGCGTTCCGCCACGACGGTCAGCTCGCGGTTGTGCTCGTACAGGCGGGCGTTGGTCATGGCGATGGCGGCGTGCGCGGCGAAGAGTTCGAGGAGTTCCTCGTCCTCCTGGGTGAAACCGCCGGGGGACCGCTTGTTGGCGAGGAAGACGATGCCGAGCATGTTCGCGCCGTCCCGTATGGGGACGCCGAGGAAGTCCTTGAGGATCGGATGCGCCACCGGCCAGCCCTCGAACTCGGGCTCCTTGCGGATGTCGGCCAGCCGCTTGGGCGTGTCGCCGCGCAGCATCGCGGCGAGCATGCCGTGCTGGCGGGGCAGCGGGCCGATCGCGTCGCCCTCCTCGTCCGAGACGCCCTCGACGACGAACTCCGCGAACGAGCCGTCGTCGTCGGGCACGCCCAGCGCCGCGAACCGGGCGTCCAGCAGCTGCGCCGCCGCCCGGACGATCACTTGCAGCACCTCGTGTACCGACAGATGGCTGGTCACGGCGAGCACCGCACTGCTCACGGCGCGCAGGGTCGTCCCTGGGTCGCCGCCGTTCCCGCGCTCAACGTTCATCCCGGTGCATCCGGCCTTTCAGCTCACTTGTGATGACCGTACTCTCTGGCGGGACCCGCTCGAATCAGCCGCCGGGCTGACCCGGGGCGCTCCGGACGCCGCCCTCTGTCGTATCCGGGACCAGTCCTCGTACGCGAGTCCTAGGCCCATTGGACGACCGGGCGAGGGGCCGTCGGCCGATGCGCCGCGCCGCCTCCGTTTCTAGCGTCGGACCATGACGCAGAAGACCGCACTCATCACCGGAGCCTCACGTGGTCTGGGCCGGGCGCTCGCCCGCGAACTCGGCCGCGCTGGCTGGAATCTCATCATCGGCGCCCGCGTCCTGGAGGACGCCGCGCTGCGCGACCTCGTCACCGGACGGTTGCCGAGCGGCCGGTACCGCGTCGCCGACCTGAGCCGGTCCGCTGCGGCAAGGGCCTGATGGCCGCACTGGCCGCGCCCGGCGACCACACCGACCAGGGCGAGCCCGGCGGACGGGGCGGGACTGGGGATGGAGCCGCGCCGGAGGACGGGCGCATGCGGTTGCTGAGCGGCCCGTACCGGACGGCGACACTCGGCATCGTCCTGGTCGTCACGCTGGAGGCGTTCGAGTCCTTGGCCGTCGGGACCGTCATGCCGGCGACGGCCCGCGACCTGGACGGATTCTCGCTGTACGCGTGGGGGTTCAGCGCGACGCTGATCGCCGGCCTGCTGTCCACCGTCCTCGCGGGCGGCTGGGTGGACCGCGCCGGTCCGGTCCGGCCGCTGGTGGCCGGGCTGGGCGCGTTCGTGGCCGGGCTCGCCGTGGCCGGCGCCGCGCCGAGCATGGGGATCTTCGTGCTCGGACGGGCGGTGCAGGGCCTCGGCACGGGCATGACGATGGTCGCGATCTACGTGGTGATCGCCCGGGCCTACCCCGAGGCGCTGCGGCCCCGGGTGTTCGCCGCGCTGTCGGCCGCCTGGGTGCTGCCGTCGCTGATCGGCCCGGCGCTGGCCGGCGCGGTCGCCGAGCACCTGGGCTGGCGCTGGGTGTTCCTCGGGCTGGTCCCCCTGGTGATCCCGGCGGGGATCATCCTGATCCCGACGCTGCGCGGTATCACTGCGGTCCCGCGCGATCCGGACGCGCAGGCCGTGTCGGGGGCCCGCCGGTACGTGGCCGCGGTGGCGACGGCGGCGGGCGCCGTGGTCCTGCTGTACGGGCTCGGCGACCCCGGCTGGACGATGGTCCCAGTGGCCGCCGCGGGACTGGCCGCGCTGGCGTTCGGCCTGCCCAGGCTGCTGCCCGCAGGGACACTGCGGATGCGCCGCGGCCTGCCCAGCGTGGTCCTGGTCCGGGGCCTGCTGTCCGGGGCGTTCTTCGCCACAGAGGTGTTCATCCCCCTGGCCCTGACCTCGCTGCACGGATTCAGCGCGACCGAGGCCGGTCTCGCCCTCACGGCCGGCGCGCTCGGCTGGTCGGCGGCCTCCCAGTACCAGGGACGGTCGAGCCGCTCGCGCGCGTTCTTCGTCCTGCTGGGCGCCGGGTTCGTCACCGCCGGCATCGTCGCCACGACCCTCGTGTTGCAGCTCTCCGGCTGGGGAGCGGCGCCCGCCTGGGTCCTCGGCGGCACCGGCATGGGCTTCGCGGTCGGCAGCCTCAGCGTGCTGCTGCTGCACCACTCGCCGGAGGCCGAGCAGGGCGTCAACAGTTCCGCCCTCCAGATCAGCGACACCCTCGGCTCGTCCCTCGTGGTCGGGGTCGCGGGCGCGCTGGTCGCCGGCTTCGGCCCCGGCCGGCTCGGAGCGGGCCTGGCCGTCGCCGGGGGGCTCTTCGCCGCGATCGCCCTCCTCGGCGTGATCGCCGCATTCCGCCTGGAATCCCGACCCGGTCCGGAGGCCCGTCGTGGCTGACCGCGCAGACGTCCTCGACTTCGTCCTGCCCCCGGCCCTGAAGGCCCACGAACCCCCCGAGGCCCGCGGCCGGGCCCGCGACGGCGTCCGGCTCCTGGCCGGCCGGCGCGGCACCGGGGAGGTGACCCATCACGCGTTCACCGACCTGCCCGGCCTGCTGCGCCCCGGCGACCTGCTCGTGGTGAACACCTCGGCCACGCTGCCCGCCGCGGTGCGGCTCGACAAGATCAGCGTGCACTTCTCCACCCCGCTGCCCCATGAGGACGGCTCGGACGGGCGGCTCTGGCTGGTCGAGCTGCGCCGCTGGGCGGCGAAGGCGAGCGTCCCGTACGACGGCGGCTTCCCCGGTGAGTGGATCCCGATGCCCGGGAACGCCACCCTCTCCCTCCTCGGCCGGCAGACCGGCCGGCTCTGGCGGGCGCGGCTCAGCACCGAGGTCGTCCCGTACCTGCGTCGCCACGGCACGCCGATCCGGTACGGCTACGTGCGGCGCGACTGGCCCGCCTCTGCGTACCAGACCGCGTTCGCCCACGACCCGGACACCGGCGGCGCCGAGATGCCCAGCGCCGCCCGGCCCTTCACGCCCGAGCTGGTGACCCGGCTGGTCTCGGGCGGGGTGCTCATCGCCCCGATCACCCTGCACACCGGCGTGGCCTCTCCCGAGGCGCACGAGCCCCCGGTCGCCGAGCGGTACGAGGTGCCCGCGGCGACCGCCGCGCTCGTCGGCCATGTGCGGGCCGGGGGCGGACGGGTCATCGCGGTCGGCACCACCGCCGTCCGCGCCCTGGAGACCGCCGCCGCGCCGGACGGAACCGTCCGGGCGTCCGGCGGCTGGACCGAGCACGTCGTCACGCCCGGACGGGGCGTCCTGGCGGTGGACGGCCTGCTCACCGGCCTGCATGAGCCGAAGTCCTCGCACCTGGTGATGCTCACCGCCATCGCGGGCCGCGGCCTGCTCACCGCCGCCTACGAGGCCGCCCTCGCCGGGGGCTACCTGTGGCACGAGTTCGGCGACGCGAACCTTCTGCTGCCCTGACCGGGCGCCCCCGGAACGCTCCAAAATCCACCAAAGTGCACCAGAATGACCGGCGGTGAACACTCCTGGCGCCGCAGCGCCCCAGGTCGACGGTCCAGGCGTCCGCATGGTGGACATCACATCCGTCCACTGGTCGCGGCCCGGTAACGTGGTCACCAGAATGGACGGCTCAGATCAGCGCACGCTGCTCATCACCCTCACCGGCCGCGACCGCCCCGGCGTGACATCGCGGCTGTTCGGCACACTCGCCGACTTCCCGATCACCGTCGCCGACGTCGAGCAGGTCGTGATCCGCGGCCGGCTCGTGCTCGGCGTGCTGGTCTCCTACGCGGGCGGCGCCGACATCGGCCGCGTGTGGAACGCCGCCGAACGGGTCGCCACCGATCTCGACATGGAGATCGAGCTGTCGACCGGGCGCAGCAGGTCGATGCCGCGCCGGCGCGGCCGGCTGCACGTCACCGTGCTCGGCGCGCCCCTAAAGCCCGCCGCCATGGCCGGCATCGCGGGCCGGATCGCCGCCAACGGCGCCAACATCGACCGCATCGAGCGGCTCGCCCAGTACCCCGTCACCTGCATCGAGATGCACGTGTCCGGCGCCGACCCCGAGGGGCTGCGCGCCGCCCTCGCGGTCGAGGCCGCCGAGCAGCAGGTCGACGTCGCCGTCCAGCACGGCGGGCTGCACCGCCGCGCCAAGCGGCTCATCGTGATGGACGTCGACTCCACCCTGATCCAGGGCGAGGTGATCGAGCTGCTCGCCGAGCACGCCGGCTGCCTCGACGAGGTCGCCAAGGTCACCGAGTCGGCGATGCGCGGCGAGCTCGACTTCGAGGGCTCCCTGCGCGAGCGGGTCGCGCTGCTGGCCGGGCTCGACGCCGGCGCGATCGACGACGTGCGGCGCGCGGTGCAGCTCGCCGCGGGCGCCCGCACGATGGTGCGCACGCTCAAGCGACTCGACTACGAGTTCGCGATCGTCAGCGGCGGGTTCACCCAGGTCACCGACGCACTGGTGGACGATCTCGGGATCGACTACTCGGCCGCCAACACCCTGGAGATCGAGCACGGCAAGCTCACCGGGCGGCTCATCGGGCCGGTGATCGACCGGGCCGGCAAGGCCACCGCGCTGGAGCGGTTCGCCCGCGAGGCCGGGGTCCCGATCAGCCAGACGGTCGCGATCGGCGACGGCGCCAACGACCTCGACATGCTCCAGGCCGCCGGACTCGGCATCGCCTACAACGCCAAGCCGGTCGTCCGGCAGGCCGCCGACACCGCGGTCAACGTGCCCTACCTCGACACGATCCTGTTCCTGCTCGGCATCTCCCGCGACGAGGTCGAGGCGGCCGACGCCGCCGACGAGCACTCCGGGTCCTGACCCTCCCGTCCGGCCGCGTCCGCGCGTGAGCGGTCGCTCACGCGGTGGCGTCCGGCAGCGATCATGTCGCCCGATCTCGGGTACATGGTGAGCCGAGGGGGCCGAACGGTGTTCCGCGGCGCGGGCGGCGGAGCGGTGCCGGCCCAGCGGAACGGAAGGCACGGGAGCGGTGCTTCAGCGTGCGCGCGAGGCGTACGCCCAGATCAACGGGCGGGCGGCGCCCTTCTATGGGCTGACCGCCGCGCTCGCCATGGCCGTCCCGCTGCTGGCCGGGGCGCTGACCGGATACGCGCCCGAAGGGTCGATGGTCGCGCTCGGCGCGTACCTGGTGGCGTTGCGCGCGCCCGAAGGGCCGTACGGCGCGCGGGCGCGCGACCTGGCGGGCGCCGTCCTGATGGTCGCCCTGGGCGCGACCGTCGGCAGCGTGCTCAGCGGCCACGCGTGGTTGGCGGTGGCGGTCGTCCCGCCGCTGATCGCGCTCGGCGTCGCGCTCCCCGACATCGGGTCGACGGCGGGCATGTCCGTCCTGATGACCGCGATCCGTCCCCCGACGGCCGACGTCGTCTACACCGGCGTGCTGGAGCTGGTCGGCGGCCTGCTCACCACCGCGCTGCTGCTGGCGCCGTGGCCCGCGCGGCGGCTCCGGCCGCTGCGCTCCGCGCTGAGCGAGACCGCCGACGCCGTCGCGGAGGCCCTCGACGCCGTGGCGGAGGACGTGGGCGCCCCGGACGGCGACCCCCTGGACGCCGTTGAGCTGGACGATCCCGGCCTGGCGGAGGTGACCCGCAAGCCGGACTGGGACGAGCGGCGCCGCGCCGCCTCCGAGGCGCTCACCGCCGCCCGCACCACGTACGGCCTCTACCGGTCGGGGCGGCGGGACGACCCGACCCGTCCGGAGCGGTTCATCGAGGCGCTGGCCCGCATCCTGCACGAGACCGTGACGCTCCGGGCGCTGCTGGAGGCGGCGCGCAGCCGGCCGCCGGAGCGCGAATGGGAGCTGGAGGCGCACATCGCGATCTCCGCGCTCGCCGCCCGGCTGCGGCTGCTGTCGGGCGCGGTCGCCACGCAGGGCCCGGCGCCGGTGGCCGCCGACGAGTCCGCCGCCGTCCGCCGGATGGCCCGGCAGACCGAGCAGATCCGGCGCGCCGGGCTGGCCGGCGACGAGGACCTGGTCGCGGCGACGCTGATGGGCCAGATCCGCCGCTCGATCGACCGGATCGCCGGCGAGGCGGGCTCCGCACGCCGGATCATCGCGGGCGGGCTGCGCATCGGGATCGGCCCGCCGCGGCTGCCTGGCACCCCGCACCCGGTCTCGGTGTGGGAGCGGGTGGGCCGCGCGATCCGCACCAGGTCGCCGGCGTTCCGGCAGGTCTCGCGGGTGTTCCTCACCGCCCTGGTGTCGATGGCGCTCGCCGCCGCACTCAAGCTGCCGCACGGCCACTGGATGACGATCACCGCGATGCTGAGCCTGCGCGGCACCTACGGCGAGACCGTCGAGCGGCTCGTCCAGCGGGCCGGCGGGACGGCGGCCGGATCGGCGGTCGCCGCGGTGGTGCTGACGGTGGCGGCGAGCCCGGCGACCACCTCGCTGATCGTGTTCTGCTTCGCCCTCGGCGGCTTCACGATGCGCTCGGTGAACTTCAGCTACTGGGCGCTGTTCGGGACGCCGCTCGCGATGATGCTGCTGGACTTCTCCACCCCCGCCGACTGGACGACCGCCGGCGAGCGCATCGTGCTCACCCTCGCCGGGACGTTCCTGGCGTTCCTCGCGGTGAGGCTGCTGTGGCCCGCCGGCCACATCGAGCGGCTCCCCGCCGAGCTCGCCCGGCTCGCCAGCGTGCACGCCGACCTGGTCCGGTCGGCGGCCACCGTGGTCGGCGGCGACCTGGACGTGCTGCCGCACGACAAGGTGGTGGCGGCCGAGCGGAGCGCGGAGACCGTCGCCGAGACCCGGACCAGGCTCGCCCTCGACCGGGTGCCCGACATCGAGCTGAGTGCCCGCCTCGACGCCGCCGTGGGCGCCGCGCACCGGATCCGGGACCACCTCATCGCGGTCGCCCGGATGGCCCGGGAGGAGGCGGTGGACGCCGGCCCCATCCCCGAGATCCTGGACCGGCTCGCCGACCAGCTCGAGGAGGCCGCCACCGCGCTGGAGGAGGCCGAGGACGGGCCGCCCGGCGATGCTCCGACCCCGGTCGAGGAACTGGAGGAGGAGCTCGCCGCCCTCGACTCGCACCTGTCCACGCTGACCAAGCGGCGCCGCGCCGAGATCACCTCGGGCGTGAACCGGGACGAGGTCACCCCGCTGCGGCAGGCCCTGCGCCAGGTCTCCGGTGCCCGCTACGCCGTCCGGTCGCTGCGCAGCGACGTGGCCGGCGTCATCGACTCCTGCTTCAGCGCGGCGGGCCGCCGCGCCTGAAGGTCAGGGCAGGCAGGGCAGGCAGGGCAGGCAGGGCAGCGTCGCGGACGCTAGTCCTTGGGGGTGCGGAACGTGACGAGTTCGCCGGTGCCCCGCCGGACGCCGGCCCAGTCGCCGGGAAGCTCGACCACGGCGAGCGCGCAGGTGGGGAAGGAGTCCGGGGCGTTCCCGGTCAGATCGTGGACGAGCTGGTGGACCGAGGGATTGTGCCCGATGAGCAGCAGCGTCCGCGGTTCGGGCTCGCGGGCGGCGGTCTCGCGGATCAGGGCGAGCAGGTCGTCGGCGTCGTTGCCGTAGATGCGCGGCTCATGGCTCACCTCGGCGTCCAGCGCCAAGAGGCCGAGCGTCTCGCGGGTCCGGACGGCGGTGGAGCACAGCACCAGGCCGGGCACCGTCCGGCCGTCGGCACGCAGCCACTCGCCCGCCGCCGCGGCGTCGCGGCGCCCGCGTTCGGTGAGCGGACGCTCGATGTCCGCGAGCCCGGGCCCGGCGGCGGCTTTGGCGTGGCGGAGCACGATGAGCGTCGGCATCCCGCCAGCCTAGAGGAATGATCAGGGGGCCACGAGGGAGGCCAGGAACCAGAGCACCGCCATGATCCCGAGCATGCCGCCGAGCATCAGGGCGAACCCCTTGGCCCCGGCCACTCCTGTCTTCTCGCTGCTCACAGCCGCGCCTCCTCGCCGTCACCGCACCGGCCGAGTCGGACGGGCTCGTCCCCAGCGTACGACCGGTGCCGCGCGACCCCGACACCACCCGCCCCCAGCGGACGCGCGGAGGGGCCGGCGGCACTCGGCCACCGGCCCCTCCGGGCGGATCGTCGCGGGTCAGGGCGTGGCCGACGACTCCCGTCCGGGTTCCGGCCCCACCTCGGCCGGCTCCGCCTCGCCCTTGGCCGGCTCGGGCACCGCGGCCCCGCCGACCCCGGCCGCGGCCCGGGCCTCGGCCCTGGCCGGGCCGGACGCGCCCGCCCGGCCGGACGCGTCCGAGCCGCCGGACGTGCCGGACCCGACGACGCCGGAGTCGCCGGCGCCGCCCACCGCGGGCTCGGACGGACCCGCGTCGGAGCCGATCGGGTCGGCGCGGCGCTTGGAGATCACGATGGCCACCACCACGACGCCGACCGCGACGACCGTGACGCCCACCCGCAGCGCGACGTTGCCCGCGTAGGTCACCACGGCGTCGGCGATCAGCAGCGCGACCAGGTTCATCACCTTGATCAGCGGGTTGATCGCCGGGCCCGCGGTGTCCTTGAACGGGTCGCCGACCGTGTCGCCGATCACCGTGGCCTCGTGCGCCGGACTGCCCTTGCCGCCGAGATGGCCCTCCTCGACGAGCTTCTTGGCGTTGTCCCAGGCCCCGCCGGAGTTGGACAGGAACACCGCCATCAGCACGCCGCACGCGATCGCGCCGCCGAGGAACGCGCCGAGCGGGGCGTATCCGAAGGCGAAGCCGACCGCGATCGGCGTCATGATCGCCAGCAGGCCGGGGGTGGCCAGCTCGCGCTGCGCGTCCCGGGTGCAGATGTCGACCACCCGGTCGTAGTCGGGCTTCTCGGTGTAGTCCATGATCCCGGGCTTGGTCCGGAACTGCTCGCGGACCTCCACCACCACGCGCCCGGCGGCCCGTCCGACCGCCGCGATCGCCAGCCCGGAGAACAGGAACACCACGGCCGCGCCCACGATCAGCCCGATCAGCACGTTCGGGCTGTCGATCGACAGGCTGAACGTCGAGAACGAGCCGAGCGCGTCCTTGGCGCTCGCGGACGCGTCGGCGAGCGCGCCGACCACCGTGGTGCGGAACGAGCCGAACAGCGCGGTCGCCGCGAGCACCGCCGTCGCGATGGCGATGCCCTTGGTGATCGCCTTGGTGGTGTTGCCGACCGCGTCGAGCCGCTCCAGCACCGCGGCGCCCTCACCCTCGACGTCGCCCGACATCTCCGCGATGCCCTGGGCGTTGTCGGAGACCGGCCCGAAGGTGTCCATCGAGACGATCACGCCGACCGTGGTGAGCAGCCCGGTGCCGGCCATCGCCACCGCGAACAGCGCGACGGTGGTGTTGCCGAAGCCGAGCAGGAACGCCCCGTACACCGCCGCGGCGATGACCAGCGCGGTGTAGACGGCCGACTCCAGGCCGAGCGAGATGCCCGAGAGGATCACCGTCGCCGGCCCGGTGCGGGAGCTGTTGGTGACCTCCTTGACCGGCTTGCGGTTGGTCTCGGTGAAGTAGCCGGTGAGGAGCTGGATCGCGCTGGCGAGCACGATGCCGATCACCACCGCGCCGAGCGCGACCCACCGCGGGTCGGCGTCCAGCCTCTGGATCGCCGGGTCGGTCACGCCGGACAGCTCGGCGAACGAGGCGGGCAGGTAGGCGAACGCGGCGATCGCCACCAGCACCGCCGAGATGATCGCCGAGATGAAGAAGCCCCGGTTGATCGCCGACATCCCGGAACGGTCGCCGTCGCGGGGCGCCACGGCGAAGATCCCGATCACCGCGGTGATCACGCCGATCATCGGCACGATCAGCGGGAACACAAGGCCCTCGGTGCCGAACGCCGCGGTGCCGAGGATCAGCGCCGCGACCAGCATCACCGCGTACGACTCGAAGAGGTCGGCGGCCATGCCCGCGCAGTCGCCGACGTTGTCGCCCACGTTGTCGGCGATGGTCGCGGCGTTGCGCGGGTCGTCCTCGGGGATGCCCTGCTCGACCTTGCCGACCAGGTCGGCGCCCACATCGGCGGCCTTGGTGAAGATGCCGCCGCCGACTCGCATGAACATGGCCAGCAGGGCCGCGCCGAATCCGAAGCCCTCCAGCACCTTGGGCGCGTCGCCCTTGTAGGCGAGGACGACGACGGCCGCGCCGAACAGGCCGAGCCCGACGGTGAACATCCCGGCGACGCCGCCGGTGCGGAAGGCGATGCGCATCGCCTTCTTCTCGCCGCCGTCCTCGCGGGCCGCCGCCGCGACCCGGACGTTGCCGCGCACCGCCAGCCACATCCCGGCGAACCCGGTGGTGGCCGAGAACAGGGCGCCGATGACGAAGAAGACCGACCGCCCGATCCGTTCACTCGTGGAGTCGGCGGGGAGCAGCAGCAGTACGAGCGGGATCAGCACCACGAAGACCGCGACCGTGCGGAACTGCCGTTTGAGGTAGGCGCTCGCGCCTTCCTGAACGGCGCGCGCGATCTCTTGCATCTTGTCGGTGCCCTGGCCCGCGGCCAGCACTTCGCGAACCAGTCCCGCGGCGACGGCCAGGGCCAGCAGTGCGATCACTCCGACGACGACGACCAGGGTGAGGTCGCCGCCGCCGAGATCCACTTCCGGGCTGGCCGGGCTTGACAGGGAAAGCCCAGACATCCGTCCTCCTCGACAGGGCGTTGCGATCTTCATCGCCATAAAAGACGATCTTTACCGCGTACCCCGCGAGTGACGATTTGGAACGCCTCGCACGGCGGCGCGGGTGCCGGGAGTCTACGCAGAGCGACCGGCGAAAGAGAAGAGCGTGAAGCCCTTGATCGGGACGTCATGGAAAAGCAATGCGGTTTACTCCGAAATTTGATCTCGAAGTGCTGTTCGTTCGCATTTATGCAGGTCATAGCGAGAGGAAGAGAAATATAACCCGCGACCCTCTTGACGACGCAGCGTGCCGCCCCAGCCGCGATCATCCGGCCGACTTCCTCAAATTAAGCTAAGCATTAATTGAGAATTTGTCCAGGCCCAAATCCGGGCGTTCTTCACTTGATCAGAAAACGATCTCATGGCGGGAATCTCCGCCCTTACTCGGGTCCCTCTCGTCACATCCGTCACTCCGGCACCCCTCCCCCGGCCATGGCAGAGTGACGCCATGCGCGTGAGCGTCCTCGGACCGTTGCAAGTGGAGGCGGGCGGACGGAAGGTCGACATCGGAGGCGCCCGGCTGCGCCCTCCTGATCCGGCTGGCCCTGGACGCCGGACGGCCCGTCGCGATCGCCTCGCTCACCCAGGCGCTGTGGCCGGACGGCGGCCCCTCCCATCCCGCGCACGCGCTCCAGTCGCTGGTGTCGCGCCTACGGCGCGTCCTGCCCGCCCCATCGGCACTGCGTTCGACGGACGGGGGCTACTGCCTCGACGTCCCGCCCGCACGAGCCCCACTCCCACCGTCTCGGCCGGTGACGCATCTACCGGTAACACACGGCTACAACGGCGCGTCCGCGCGGGAACGGGAACCTGAGGGCGCCACTCACCAGCTTCGTCGACCGCACGGAGGAACGGTCGCGCATCGGCGCGCGCTCGCGGTCAGGTCCAGCCGGCGCCGCATCCCGCCCGAGTAGGTGGACACGCGGCGGCTCGCCGCGTCCGCCGGCTCGAACCGGTCGAGCAGCTCGTCCGCGCGGGTGAAATGACGAAGGCCCCGCACTGCGGGGCCTTTGTCGATCTGGTCGGGGGACGGGTCAGACTGACGCCTCCGCCTCCGCGGGCCAGCTCATCCGGATCTGGACCCCCTTGGGCGTGGTCTCGATGTCCACGTGATCGGCCAGGCCGGCGATGACGGCCAGGCCGAGATCGGCGGTGCCGTCGCCCAGGGCGAACTCGAAATCCTCCGCCGCGTGCACCGGGGGGATGCCACCGGCCGGGTCGTCGCCCGGGACGGTGTCACTCACGATCACCTCGAAGCGGCGGTCGGCGGCGTTCAGCTCCAGCCGCACCGGCTCGTCCGGGCAGTGCAGGCGGTGCGCCTCCACGGCCCGTGAGCAGGCTTCGCCGACCGCCAGCCGCACCTCGTCCAGCAGCGCCTCGGCCACGCCGCTGCGGCGGGCCACGGCGGTGACGATCAGCCGGGCGGTACGGACATGGACGGGCAGGGCACTGAAGGACAGCTCAACGGTCGCCATCTCAGCCGGGGCGCCTACTTGGCGCCCTTGCGCTTTTCCTCGGCCTCGGCGATCGAGTCGTGGATGCCGAAGACCTTGGTCAGCCCGGTGATCCGGAAGATCTTCAGGATCCGCTCCTGGGTGCACACCAGCTCCAGCGAACCGTCGTGCGCCCGCACCCGCTTCAGCCCGCCCACCAGGACGCCGAGACCGGTCGAGTCGAGGAACTCCACCTTCTCCATGTCCACGAGCAGGTGGAACTTCCCCTTGTTGACCAGATCGATGAGCTTCTCGCGAAGCTTCGGCGCCGTGTAGACGTCGATCTCACCCTCCACGTTGATGACCGTCAGGCCCTCGTCGGTGGTGTAGTCGTTCACCTTCAGGTCCACAGATCCTCCAGCGCCGTGCAGCACACTCTGACTCGCGTCTCCGGGCCCCCGGAACGGTGGGCCGGACAGGCGAGAACTTCGCCGTGATTCAACCACGCTCCGGCGTCGTGTACGCACGTTATCGCCCACTCGGGCGAAAGTTCGCGCCATCCCGTCTGACCTGGTGATCCATCGGTCAGGGCAGGGGGGACGGGCCCACCGGCGCCGGGGCGTTCCCGTTGTTTTGCCCAGGCTGGCACACTGAAAACCTGATGGCCGCCCAAAGATCTTCTTCCCCCCTCGACCGGCTGCTCGCGGGCCCCGCCCGCCGCGACCGCATCACCCATGTGGAGAGCGTCCCGGCGCGGGCCGGCCGCCGCGGGCGGTGGCCGGCGTGGTCTCCCGGGCTCCTGGTCGACCGGCTCGCCGCGGCGGGCGTCCCGGCCCCATGGGAACACCAGGTCAGCGCGGCCGAGCACGCCCACGCCGGACGATCTGTGATCATCGCCACCGGCACCGCGTCCGGGAAGTCGCTGGCCTACCTGCTGCCGGCCGTCGCGACGATCTACGACGAGAGCGCCGCCCGCGAGGGCACCGTGCTCTACCTCGCGCCGACCAAGGCCCTCGCCGCCGACCAGCTCCGCGCGCTCCGCGCCCTGCGCCTCACCCGGGTGCGCGCCGCCACCTACGACGGCGACACCCCGCGCGACGAGCGCACCTGGGTCCGGCAGCACGCCAACTACGTGCTCACCAACCCCGACATGCTGCACCGCTCGCTGCTGCCCGGCCACGCCCGCTGGTCCGCGTTCCTGCGCCGGCTCCGCTACGTCGTGATCGACGAGGCGCACGGCTACCGGGGCGTCTTCGGTTCGCACGTCGCGCAGATCCTGCGCCGCCTCCGCCGGATCTGCGCGCGGTACGGCGCCGACCCGACGTTCGTCCTCGCGTCCGCCACCACCTCCGAACCGGCCGCCGCCGCCACCCGCCTCACCGGGCTGGACGTCATCGCCGTCGACGACGACGCCTCCCCGCGCGGGGAGGCCACCTTCGCCCTCTGGGAACCGCCCCTCACCGACCTGCGCGGCGAGCACGGCGCCCCGGTCCGGCGCACCGCCACCGCCGAGGCCGGCGACCTGCTCGCCGACCTGGTGGTGGAGGGCGTGCAGACCCTGGCGTTCGTCCGGTCCAGGCGCGGCGCCGAGTCCGTCGCGCTCAGCGCCAAGCGCGCCCTGCACGAGGTCACGCCCGAACTCGCCGGGCAGGTCGCCGCCTACCGCGCGGGCTACCTCCCCGAGGAACGCCGCGCCCTCGAGAGCGCCCTCCGCTCCCGCTCGCTCGTCGGCCTCGCCAGCACCAACGCCCTCGAGCTCGGCGTCGACGTCTCCGGGCTCGACGCGGTCCTCGTCTGCGGCTGGCCCGGCACCCGCGCGTCCCTCTGGCAGCAGGCGGGCCGCGCCGGACGGTCCGGACAGTCCGCCCTCACCGTCCTGATCGCCCGCGACGACCCGCTCGACACCTTCCTCGTCCACCATCCCGAGGCGATCTTCGGGACACCGGTCGAGGCCACCGTGCTCGACCCCGACAACCCCTACGTCCTCGGACCGCACCTGTGCGCCGCCGCGTCCGAGCTCCCGCTCACCGAACGCGACGCCGAGCTCTTCGGACCGGCGACGGCCGAACTGCTCCCCGACCTCGTCCGCCGCGGCCTCCTCCGGCGCCGTCCCGCCGGCTGGTACTGGACGCGCCGCGACCGGGCCACCGACCTCGCCGACATCCGCGGCGCGGGCGGCGACCCCGTCCAGGTCGTCGAGGCCGGCACCGGCCGGCTGCTCGGCACCGTGGACGAGTCGTCCGCCCACGGCACCGTGCACGAGGGCGCCGTCTACCTGCACCAGGGCGAGTCGTTCATCGTCCAGACCCTCGACCTCGACGACCCGGTCGCCCTGGTCGAGCCCGCCGACCCCGACTACTCGACCACCGCCCGCGACGTCACCGACATCAGCATCGTCGAACCGCTCCGCTCGGCCACCTGGGGCGAGGCCACCCTCTGCTTCGGCACCGTCGAGGTCACCCAGCAGGTCGTCGCGTACCAGATGCGCCGTCTGCAGACCGGCGAGATGATCGGCGAGAAGCCCCTCGACCTCCCCCCGCGCACCCTCCGAACCCGCGCCGTCTGGTGGACGCTCTCCGCCGACCGCCTGGAGGCCCTGGGCGACATGGACGTCGCGGGTGCGGCGCACGCCGCCGAGCACGCCTCGATCGGGCTGCTCCCCCTCTTCGCGACCTGCGACCGCGGCGACATCGGCGGCGTCTCCACCGCCCTGCACCCCGACACCGGCCTGCTCACCGTCTTCGTGTACGACGGCCACGAGGGCGGCGCCGGCTTCGCCGAACGCGGCTACGCGGACGCCGCCGCATGGCTCCGCGCCACCCGCGACGCCATCGCCTCCTGCGAATGCGCCTCCGGCTGCCCGTCCTGCATCCAGTCGCCCAAATGCGGCAACGGCAACGACCCCCTGGACAAGTCCGGAGCCCTGGCCCTCCTGGCCGCGCTCCTCCACGAAGCCCCGGGGCCGGCGACCGCCCCCTAGCTAGTGCGGCGCCATCCGCTGTGCGGGCACGGTCGGCTGCTGCTCACCGGCCCCGCGCCGCGCCTGGGCGAGCGCCTGCTGCAACCGCCGCCGCTCCAGCTCCAGCGTCTGGATGGACTCCTCGCGCTCGTCCCGTAGATCGCGCAGCTCACGCCGGACGCCGACCGACCGCTTGAACCCGAGGGCCGCGACCGTCACCCCCGCCATGAAGACGATGGCGACGACGGCGCCGGCCATGAACACCTGCCACTGCGCGTCGACGCCGGGAACCGTGTCGCCGAACGCACTCAGCCCGGCCGCACCGCCGTTGTCCATGACGACGGCCGCCCCGACCACGATGGCGGCGGCTGCGACCACCAGCCCAAGGAAGATCATGCGGAGGGTCTCCTCTCCATTGCTGCCGGGAGAACTCGCTGGAAGGGGAGCCTAGACCTTGGACAATTCGGTCGCCAGTACTTGACGCAGGCGTGGCCGTGAGCGCAGCCGCAGCCGGCGTGGGCATGGGCGCGCCCCTGGCCGCAGGCGCGGACGGGGTCGCGGACGGGGTCGCGGACGCGAACGGGGCCGCCAACGGAGGCGCGCAACCGAGGGCGGGCGGAGACTTGCCGGGTCCACGCTCGCGCCATCAGGGTGCTCGGTCTCCACCGCCGTCGGCGCCCCGGCCAGCGTGCCGTGAGCGGCGTGACGGGGCGCCACCGCACATGGCTTGCCGGCGCGGCCTTACTTGCTGCGGCGGCGGCCTCGGCCGCGGGCGTGGGTCGAACGGCCGCTCTTCTTTGTCTCGGGCTGCGTGGCGCTGGACTTCGGTGCGGGCTTGGCGATCCGGACGTTCACGCCGTTGGAGCGCTTGCCGAGGGTGGCCGGGCGACGTCCTGGCCGCGTGGTCGATGTGGGGGGCGTGAGCACCGCGGTGTCCCCGGCGCGCGCCGGGGCGGAGTCGGTGGTCTTCTTCAGTTCCACCGGGACGGAACTGGTCTTCGCGATGGCCTCGGCTCGCGCGATCTGCTCGCGTGCCTTGCGGACCCGGCTCCGGCCGGTGCCGCCGTGCGCCAGCCGTGCCGCCATTCCCTGACGGCTCACTCCGGCCTGCGAGACCCGCAGGCTGCGGGTCCACGTTCCCAGGTGCGCCGCCACGACCAGAAGGATCAGGGCGATGCCGACGCTCTTGCCCCATTGCAGGCGGTCGGTCGCCGCGATGTTCTCCGCCTTGGGCGTCATCTGGTTCGCGACCTGCGGCGCGGGATAGGCGAAGCCGGGAGTGGCGCCGTTGGGCTGCACGGAGGGAAGGGTGTACGGGGCCTCGTTGTTGAACGGCGTCAGCGGCGTCGGGGTGCTCGGCGGGACGCTGCCCGAGGGGTAGGCCGGCGGCGGGCTGCCGGGGAGCGGGGCGGTGGTGGAGCCGCCCGCGACCGTGACGTTCGAGGTGACGATGCTCGAGTAGACCGAGCCGCCGCTGCCGTTGGACCGCTTGGCCCGTACCCGGACGGGGATCCTGCCACTGGTGCTGGACGGCAGGCTGAACGTGGTCGAGCAGTTCGTCCCGGCGCACAGGCTGTCGGCGCTGCCGCTCTTCGAGCGGCCGGAACCCCCGGTCACCGTGTAGCCGGTGAGGTCGTTCTCCAACCCCCGGTTCCAGCGCACGGTCAGCTTGCCGCCCGACGCCTTCGCGGTCACCCCGCCGGGCGAGGCCGGAGGAACCCGGGCGTCGAACGTGCGGGTGCTCTTGGTCGCCCAGGTGAACACCTTGTTCTGAAGCCGCACCTCATAGCGGCCGTTGTTGCCGATGGCCGCGTTGCCGCTCAGAGCGTCGTTGTTGACCCCGCTCTTGCCTGCGACGATCTCTTCGCTGCCGCCGGGCGACACGACCACCAGCCGCCAGGAGTTCCACTGGGTCGTCGCCGTGACCCGCACCGGGCCGGCCGAAGTGATCACCGCGCCGTCGGCGGGACTGGTGATCTCGGCGCTGGCCGCGCTCGCGGGCAGGGCACCGCCGAGGATCGGAACGCTCATCGCAAGAGGTGCCGCGAGCATGACCGCACCGATCCTGCGAATCACCGTCACGGTCTCAATCCCTTCATCGGACGACCTGCCGACAGCGTTCCGGCCGGGCCTGCCGGGGCCTCGGGGGGTCGTTGCGGCCGCCGTGCCGAGAGATAACTGAGGGCTTACGGCAGCGTAACGTACCACCTGGTAGTAAAAATCACAGATAGGTGACAAAGAGGTGGCGAGCCATGAGCCGACCCTCTCCGCACACTCTATTGACGTTGAGTACAACGATCATGTGGATGCCAGCGTACGCTCTCCGGCCCGGCCGGACCAGCCCTGGCCCGTGAGACGACCCGCAGACCTCCGATCCCGAACGGCGCTTCCAGCAGCACTGCCACCGAGACCTCGGCGACCATGCCGCACACCCCGCACGCCGAGACGCGCCCTCCCGACCCGGTGGCGATGACGGACGCCTTCCTGCATGCCGCCGCTCCACCGTCGGCGGCATACCGTGCGGCGGCGAGTGCGGCGAGATCCGCCGCGGCATCCGCGCGGTGCCGGGCCGCTCGCACGCCTCCCACCGCCATCGCGGCGGTGGCCGCCGACCAGACGACCGCCCCGAACGCCAGCACCCATATCGACCCCGCTCCTCGGTCGCTCCCCTCACGTCCAGCACGCCCCCTTCTCCACCGCACTCCCCTGAGCCGGCGCGCTCTCACCCTCGTCACCTCCCTGCCCTCTGCCGCGGCCTCTTCATTTCCGCTCCCTTCTCCAGACCTCCGTCGTCTCTCCAGACCTCCGTCGTCGCTCACCTCCCATCGCCCGCCGCCCCCGGTTCTGTCGCGGCGACGGCTCGCGCATGGACCGTCAAAGGAGACAGGCCGGCGGGCGCGGGTGCCTTGACCGGCACGGAGACCTCAACGCGCGCGGTCTCCGCATCTCGCCGGACCTCGACCGTCGCGCCATCCGGCAGCGCCTTGGCGACCAACTCCCGCACGGCCGTGAGGGCTTCGCCGCGAGCCGCCGCACGCGCCCCGGTGCGCGCGGCGTCCGTGCAGGTGAGCTGGACGGACGCGACCGTGACGCCCCACAGCGCGATCGCCGTGATCAGCACCAGGCTGGGCAGTGCCACGGCGATCTCCACCGTGGCCATGCCACCGTCACGGCGCACCCGTGCGCTCACCCCGCCAGGCTCAGCGCCTTTTTGATGATCCCTAAGAGGAGGCCCTTCACCTCCGGACTGCTCACGATCTTGAACAGAACTCCCGCGAACGCCGCCGCGGCGATCGTGCCGACCGCGTACTCCGCGGTCGACATGCCCAGCTCCTTGGCCGATCCGCGCCATCTCCGCACCACCGTCGCCATCACCCGCATCCGGGCCTCCCTTCCGTCCGGGCGCTTGACCGCGCCCGCTCTTCAAGCCTGCGGCGCGTCGAACCCGGACAACAGGCGAACGTCGTTCTGTGGATAACTCCGAGTGGCGGATTCACCAGGGGAGGAGAAGCGAGGAGGCGATCCCTGCGATGGCCGGCACCAGCCCAAGGAGAACGAAGGCGGGCAGGAAGCACAGGCCCAGCGGCACGAGCGCCCGGACGCCCGCGGCACGGGCCCGCGCCGCGGCGTCCGTACGAGCGGTGCGCCGCTGATCTCGAGCGAGCCGGACCAGGGACGGCGCCAGCCCGGAGCCGCTGGAAGCGGCGCGTACCGCAGTCCGTGCCAGCGGCGCCAGCAGGGGCTCGTCGCCGAGAGCCAGCCATGCCGCGGCCGGGTCGGCGCCAAGCTTGATCTGGACGGCCACACCCCTGAACTCGTCGCCAAGGGGGCCGTCGACCGCCTCCGCGACGGCTTCGACCGCCTCGCTCCAGGGAGTGCCGCCGCGAAGGCAGGCCGCCAGGAGATCCACGGCGATCGGCAGATCGGCCGCGAGCCGTGCCCGGCGCCGCCGCTGTTCGGCGCGAGCCTGATGCCCGAACGAGCGCCACACCAGCAGCGCGACCGCGACACCGAGCGACCCACCGAGCAGACCGCCCAGCAGGACTGCGCACACGGCCCCGGCCACGATCGGAGCAGCGCGGCGCACCACCATTTCGCGCCGTTCGGACAGCCCAGCCGCCGCACTGCCGCGATCCAACGGGCACCCTCCAGGTTGCGCGCAGTTCCGTCCTGCACGCCCCCATCGGGCCCAGCGGCTGCCTTCACGCGACCCAGGCCACCCCAGGCGGCGCGACCAAGCGCCACGGCCGCTCAGCTTCGATGGACGGCGACCGCTGTCGACCGCCCTGCCGCCTGTTCTCCGTGCGCCAGGCCGTCCAAGCCGCCCCGACCCGCTGCTCTTGCTCGGCTCGCTCCGACTTCGATGCGCACGGCGTCCAACGCCGGCACGCGGTGGATGCCTCTGTTGATACTCGACGGCGCCCAAGCCACCACGCCACGTTCGACTTCTCTGGAGGGCGGCGCCACAGCCACCGTCGCCGCACATCCGCAGCGTGGCTTGGGCCGGCGCCGAACCGCTGTCCGAAGGGGACGGCAACTGATCCGTCACCACCTGGCCACCACGACGCCAGAATCCCGGTCTTCGGCCGGCCACAGATTCTGGTGACCCTCGGTGCGGAAACCGTCCCGCCAACCTCCGCACAGCGGGCTTGGTCCTGTTCGGCAGGAGAAACCCGCATGCCGCCATGCACAGGGCGGCTGCCAGCAGCATCATCACGCCTCCTTCGGGCGTCGGTGTTCGGCCGTCCGGCATGTGTTGTCCGGACGGCAGGGCTGGATCGGCCACCCCCGGAACTTGGTCGCGCTGAGACCCTTCGCGGCCGTCCTCGGGGGTGCCGGTTCGGACTGCCGGTCTCGGAACACCGGACTCGAATGTGCGCCCCTGGCCAGGGGCTATTCCGATCGCGACAGTCGGGAAGTAGCGCGCGCGTGGTGCTTCTGACTGGCGACGTCTGGGGCAGTGCGGTGACCAGCCGTGACGAGCGTGGTCGAACAACTCGTTCGACCGCCGCCTCCGGAGCGGCTGCGCTAGTTCGGCGTGCTCCAGCAGGTCGAGGTGGGGGTCACCTGGGGGTAGCGGCGGCCTGAGCTAGGCGGCGGGTCCACCAGAGGCCGGTTAGGTCGAGCCCGATGCCCGCTGTCAGGCAGGCAGCACCAGGGAGCGTGCCGAAGAGGAACGTGATGGGGTTCGCGCCCAGTGCCGCGGCCATGGCGAGGCCGAGGGCGGGCAGTATCGCGAGGAAGCGGGCGGTCGAGCGTGGGCCGGCGAGTTGGACGGCTACTTCCTGGCGCTGCGTCTCCTGATCGCGGAGGGCGGCGGCCAGGCTGTCGAGGACCGTGGCGAGAGTGCCGCCTCGTTCGGCTCCGATGCGCCAGCAGGCCGCGAGCAGCCGCAGCCCTTCGGCGCCCGGCCGGCCGGCGAGTCCCGCGAGGCGGTCGGGGATCTCGGGGACGCGGTCCGGGGACGGAGATCGGTCGGTGGCGGTGAGGAACTCGTTCAGCGGCGACACGATGCGCGGGTCGAGCACCGCGGCGGCCGCTGCGAACGCCTCATCGGGGGTTCGGCCGGCGGCGAGTTCGGCGGCCATACCGTCGCAGATCTCGATGACCGCGGTCCGCCACAGGCCCGGCAGCTTCCGCCGGTCACGGACGACGCGCACCCGGGCCGCGAGGAGATCGACGGCTCGTTGCCCCAGTCGGCGGTGCCGGGGCGGTGCGAACATCCGGTCGAGCCGTCGCACGGCGGGGGACGGGGTGAGCAGCAGCCACACCGCGCCTGAGCAGCACAGTGCCGCGAGCCCGATGGCATCGATCACGGTGGCTCCTCTCGCGTTCCCGGATCCCAGCGGTTCTCAAGGCGTTCGACGAGCGCGGCGGCGCCGACGGCCGTCACCATCGCGCCGGCCGCGGTGAACGACACCGCGGGTACGACGCCGACCAGGCCGTCCGCCGCGCGGCGGAGCAGGCACACCTCGGCCACCCGGCGCCGCCCGCCGCCCGGCTCGCGGACCAGGTGAACGACGACGTCGAGGGCGGCGGCGAGCTGGCTGTGCACGGCCTCCCGGCTCAGTCCCGCCGCGCAGCCCAGCGCCTCAAGGCGGGCGGGGACGTCGGCGGCGGCGTTGGCGTGCAGGGTGCCGCATCCCCCCTCATGACCGGTGTTGAGCGAGTTGAGCAGAACAACGACCTCGGAACCCCGGACCTCACCGACGACGAGGCGGTCGGGGCGCATGCGCAGCGCTTGGCGGACGAGTTCGTTGAGGGTGACGCCGCCCGCGCCCTCCACATTGGGCGGACGCGCCTCCAGCCGCACGACGTGACCGTGTTCGGGGCGCAGCTCGGCGGAATCCTCGACGAGGACAAGCCGTTCGGACGGGTCCGCCAGCGACAGCATGCAGCTCAGCAGCGTGGTCTTGCCGGAACCGGTGCCGCCGGAGATCAGGAAGGCCGTGCGGGTCTCGATCAGCGCGGCCAGCAGCGACGCTCCCTCAATCGGTACGGTGCCGGCCGCGACGAGTTCGTCGAGCGTGAACGCGCGCCGGCGGGGCAGGCGCAATGACAGGCAGGTGCCACCGGCGGACACCGGGGGGAGCACGGCGTGCAGCCGCACCCCGCCCGGCAGTCGCGCGTCGGCGTACGGTGCGGCGTCGTCCAGCCGTCGTCCGGCCGCGGCGGTGAGCCGCTGGGCGAGACGCCGCAGGGTGGCTTCGTCTTGGAACCGCAGAGCGGTGCGGAGCAAGCCCTCACCTGTGTCCACCCAGACTTCGTCCGGTCCGTTGACGAGGACGTCGGTGACCTCTGGCGCACGCAGCAGCGGTTCCAGGGGGCCCGCGCCGACGAACTCGGCCTGTAACTCGTCGGCCAGAGCCAGTACCTCTCGATCGCCGAGGAGGCGCTCCTCAGCGCGCAGCGCCGCCGCCACCCGCCCGGCGGTCGGTTCGCCGCCCGTATCGGCGAGCCGGCCACGAACCGCATCGGACAGCCTGGTCATCGTGAACCTCCCTGGAAACCGGCGGGTGTGGCCATCAGGCGGCCTCGTCCAGCTCGTACTCCTGGGGCACCAGGTCGGCGACGAGGCGATGGCAGAGGTCGGTCAGAGGGCCGCGGTGGGTGGCCCGAGCGAGGTTGCCCTCCTCCACCGCCGCCGGGATCTTGCGATCGCTCTCGAAGACGCCCGCGAGGGGCAGGCCGAGCGCCTGGGTGATCATGTCCGGGGCGAGGCCGCCGGGTGACGGGCAGCGCACGACCAGGCGCAGGTCGGTGGTCTCGCGTCGCAGCGCGGCGGACAGGCCGTCGGCGGCCACCGTGGCGCGGACCTCGGCCGGAACGACGAGGAAGGTGAGGTCGGCCGCGCGCAGCGCCGATCGGCCCGTCTCCTCCAGATGGCGCGGCACGTCCACGACCACCAGGTCGAAGCCCCGGACCGCGGCGTCCAGCAGGGAGAGGACCGCTTCCTGGGAGAGCGGGACGGGTTCGCCCCGGCGCCAGGAGAGCATGGAGAGGTCGCCCAGGCGTGGCAGCGACTC
Source organism: Spirillospora sp. NBC_01491 (assembly GCF_036227065.1). Classification (GTDB taxonomy): domain Bacteria; phylum Actinomycetota; class Actinomycetes; order Streptosporangiales; family Streptosporangiaceae; genus Spirillospora; species Spirillospora xylanilytica. Next base: position 5,226,541 of record NZ_CP109432.1, on the reverse strand, counting down.
GCGCAGGGTCGAGGTGCTCAGCCTGCCGCGCCGCTCGGCGAGGTCGGGCCAGCGCACGCCCTCGTGCTCCTCAAGGCCGAGCATGAGGTCGAGACCGCCGCCGAACGGGTCGGCGTCGATCAGCAGCGTGCGGGCGCCCGCACGCGACGCGGCCAGGGCGAGCGCGGCGGAGAGCACGCTCGCCCCGGCTCCGCCCCTCGCCCCGACGACGCAGAGCATGGTGCCCCAGCCGTCGGCGGGCTCGGTGGACGCCGCGAACCCGTCGATCAGCCACGCCTCGTCGGTCGGCAGGACCGCCAGGTCCTGCGCGCCGATCTCCATGGCCAGGCGGTAGACGTCGGTGGTGTCGCCGCCCCGGCTGACGAGGACGACGCCGGGCCGGCGCTGGAGGCCGGTGGCCGCGAGGTCCCGAGCCAGATCGATGCCGACCAGGATCAGGCCCGGCCCCTGCCAGCCGGCCCTGGCCTCGTCGGCGCTCCGTGCCACCTCCGCTTCGGCGTCGGCCGCCGCCGCCAGCCGCAACAGGCCGTCGGCGATGGCCGGGTCGTCGGTCACGATCATTGCTGTACTGGTCATCGCAGTCCTCCTCAGGTCTGGAGGAATCCACGATGCGCCCTGTGGTCACCGCACGGAAGACCTTCCTCGAACTGTGGATAACTCTGCTCGAGCGCCACCACAAACCCCCCTGAGCTGCCCATATGCCTCGAGTCAGCCAGATGCGGGCAGGGGCGTGGCGGAGGTGGTGGTGTCGTGCGTTCCGGTGCCCTGGCTGGGGATGAGTTGGCTGGCGGGTGCGTGGGCGCAGGGCGGAAGGGCGCAGGGCGGAAGGCGAGCCTGTGCAGGCGGCTGAAGGAGTCGACGGCTGCCTCAAGAGCCGGCTGGGCCGCTCGGCCGGGGGTCTTGGGGTGCGCGGTCTCAGCTATCGGGTGGGGGCCTCAGCTCGAGAGCGAGGCCACCCACCCGACCGCTTCACGACTGGGCGACCCCCGCCGGGGGGGGAGAGCGGGGGTCGCCGAACGGTCCGGCTCCGGGGGGGTAGAGCCGGGCCCGTTTCCCAAGAAAGCTCGGGGGGAGATCACGCTGAGCCGTACGCGAGTTCGATCTGTGGGAGCGGCGAACTCGCTGTCTCCAGTCTAGGCAGCCACAACATATGCTGCCCGATCGGCGAGACTTCCGTCGAGTCGCAATCTCCCTCGACGTTGACATTTTTTCTCACCTGGTTGGGATGATCCCACTCACGGGCGCGAAGCGGAGCCACTGCGGAGCCGTTCGCACCCCGCCGGCGTCACTGCCGGTGAACGACCGGACGAGAGACGGAGCGTACCGGAGAAGCGGCACGCGTCTCCCGAATCAAGGAGATCGACACCCAAAAGAACTCATCACACTGCGTGATCGATTCTTGGTATGCCGACCGGCATCCGGCACTCATGGAATGGTGACCGGTGGGCTCTCCGGAAGGCGGCGGGAACACTCCCGGCAGGGCGGCATCGCGTCCGCGGCTTACCTTCATGAGGTGTCCATTTTATGAACAGGGGCTTGTCATCTGGGCATACGAGGCGTAGACAGGATCTACGGACCAAGTGTCCGAGCACGGCAGCCGAGCACCCACGCGCGACCAGCCGCGGGAGGCGCGTCGAGACGGGCTTGACCCGATCCGACGAATACGAGGTGCACGCTTGGTAACCCGGTGTGACGTGACTGGCGGCGGCGCCCCATAGCGAAGGGGCGCCGTTCGCTGTGGCGGGAACATTTCGCGATCGGATGTCCCATCATCGCCCTGCTCCGAAGAGCGGCTCCGCGCAGAGCGGCACGCCCCCTGCATGCCGGCGAAACCATGCGGGTGATGGACATCGCGTCTCCAGCTGATGACATCGTCACTACTGCACCGCTCTAGACAGTGACCCTCGGGTGACAACGGACGCACCACGCACGAACCCGGCAAATTTGCGGACGAATAACCATCTTTCGGGCAATTCACCCCCACTGTCGCCAATCGCGAGAGACCCCGAACAGGGCGGAGTTCTCACCGCGGCGATCCACCACCGCCGCGGACCGCGCGGATCGCCTGTGGCGCGGCACTCTGTAATGGCCAGTGATACACACACTCACGTCTATTGTCGGCGTGTCTGCGGCAAATCGGTATAAGTGAGGCTGACGGGTATGGGCTGATGGCCGTTCGCTTGTGAGTCCAAGCGCGAAGTTCAGCGGCAGCCGGGCCCGCGCCCAGCGCGGGTGGCGCTCCATCTCCGCTGTGGGGCGGGAGGGCTACTCGGAGCGCACGTCGAGGCCCAGGGACGTGGCGACCACGACGGCCTGATAGGGGTCGATCACGGCGTTCTTCAACTCGACGCTGTGCGGGTCGATGGAGGAGATCTCACTGCCGCGCAGGTCGCAGCCGGTGAAGTCGGCCTTCTGCGTCCAGGCGCCGGAGAGGTCGACCTTACGGAGGGTGCCACCCGCACACCGTGCGCCTGTGAAGTCTGCCTCGCGCATGCGCACGTCGGTGAAGGACGCGCGCCGCAGGTCGGCTCCCGGCAGGCCGGTGAACGACCAGTCGCCACCGCTGACCTTCATCAGGTCGTACGAGCAGTTGTCGAACATGCTGCCCACGAACTTGCATCCGGTGAACGTGGCGTCGAAGAAACGGCACCGGACGAACGTGCAGTTGAGGAACGCGCCATCGGTGTGGGTGGACGCGTTGAACCGGGCCCCGCGGAAGGTGCACTCCGTGAACACCGCGCCGACACCGTGGGCCTCGGTCATGTCGATGTCGGTGAACAGAACCCGGACGTGGTTCTCACCGGACAGGTCGCGGGAGTCCCAGTCCTCTGCGACGACGGTGCTGTCAGTAGCGGGCGCGGGTACGCCGTGCTTGCGGTCAGCCACGGACGACCCAGAACGGGCGCGTGTGTCGAGGTTCGTTCCGCAGTATGCGTCAGCCCCTAAGGAGGGCTTCGCAGATCGCCAGGGAGTCCCGGGCGGCTGCGGCGGTAGCGGCGGAACAGTGCCGGAGCCAGGTGGCGACCCCCTCAGGAGTACCTGACGCGTAAGCGCGGAGCGAGGTCGCGTAGTCATCGGCGAGTTCGGCGTGCCCGACCTCGGGGGCGGTCAGCGACTTGGGGTCGAGACCGCGCGAGACGAGGGTGAGGCGCTGCGCCGCGCGCGCGACGATGCCGTCCCCCCAGCCGAAGGGCTGGAGCGTCAGCAGCTCGCCGTGCACGATCGCCGCCACCACCAGTGCGGGGGCCTTGGTCGGCCGGGTGAGCAGTCCGCTGAGCGCGTCCAGGCGTCCCGCGACCTCGGACGGTGATGGGGTGGTGCCGACCTTGAGCACGTCCGTCACGGGCTGGTCACCGGTGCGCGGGCGCCCCAGGTCGGCGCTGTCCACGGCGTCCGCGGCGGCCAGCACGTGGAGCCGTGCCAGGGCCTGCCGGGGGGCCTGGCGCCAGGTTTCGGAAAGCGTTCCGAGTTCGGCGGAGACCCGCAGCGCACCCTGCACGATCGGATCGCCAGGGTTCTCCGTGGTCCGCAGTTCGTCCAAGGTGACCGACGCGCCCTCCAGGGCGGCGGAGGCGCGGGCCCCGCGCAACGCGGACTCCGTAGAGACTTCGGCGCTGCGCCGGCGCAGGATGCGATGGCCGAGCAACCGGTCCACCGCTGCGCGTGCCTCAGCGACAGCGTCGGCCACGCCAGGCAGGTTCGCTACATCGGCAAAGGCATCGGCTTCGGTCACGGCCCGACTTTATGCTGTCGCCCCCAGCGTTCGCGCATCACCCCGCCCCCACGCGAGTCGCCGCCTCTATGCGATGCGTTGCCGCCGTAGGCCGCTCAGGCCGCTCAGGCCGCCAGGCAGGCCCCTCTTTGCCTGTGCGCACCGACTAGTGCAGGATGCGCGGTCACTACCGTCCCGCGCTGTACAGCATCTGTGCGCTGTACAGAGTCTGTGCGGGCCGTACGAGGTCCCGCCCAAGGTTTGTCCCGCGCGAGTGCGGGCTGAGCAGGTGCGGACCACTGGACGGGTGCCGTCCGTGGGGTGTGCGAGATGCGTCTCCCCGCGAGCGGAGCGGACAGGTCGGACGACACTACCTCTGCTGGTCAAAGGCCTATTGCGGCGTGACACCGGACGCAGTGGCGAAGCACTGATTCCCTGCTATCCAGACTGGGCAGGCAGTGCTCTGTGGGGCATCACTAACATCCACCCGGAATAACTAGCGCCAGGTGACCCCCATGCCCGGCTCCCTGGGACGGCTTGTGAAGCAATGCCGTCCCTGGTGGAGTGGGCGAACGGGCGACCCACGCTTTAGCTAGCAAGGAGTACGCGTTGAGCCAGAGCCAAGAGACACTGTCGAACCTGCTTCAGGAGACGCGGCGCTTCCCCCCGCCGGCGGAGCTCGCCGAGTCGGCGAACGTGACCGCCGAAGCTTACGACGAGGCTGCCGCAGACCGACTGGGCTTCTGGGCCCGGCAGGCCGACCGACTGAGCTGGTCGAAGCGCTGGGACGAGGTCCTGGACTGGAGCAATCCGCCGTTCGCCAAGTGGTTCAAGGGCGGCGAGCTGAACGTCGCGTACAACTGCGTGGACCGGCACGTGGAGGCGGGGCGGGGCGCCAAGGTCGCCTTCCACTGGGAGGGCGAACCGGGGGACAGCCGGACCATCACCTACGCCGACCTCCAGCGTGAGGTGAACAAGGCCGCCAACGCCCTGCTGGAGCTGGGCGTCCGCAAGGGCGACCGGGTGGCGGTCTACCTGCCGATGATCCCGGAGCTGCCGATCTCGATGCTGGCGTGCGCGCGGATCGGCGCCACGCACTCGGTGGTGTTCGGCGGGTTCTCCGCCGACGCGCTGCGGACGCGCATCGACGACGCGCAGGCCAAGGTCGTCATCACCGCCGACGGCGGGTACCGGCGCGGCAAGCCGTCGGCGCTCAAGCCGACCGTGGACGAGGCGGTGGAGTCCACCCCGAGCGTCGAGCACGTGCTGGTGGTGCGCCGCACCGGCGCGGAGGTCGCCGAGAACGATCGCGACGTGTGGTGGCAGGACGTCGTCGAGCGGCAGAGTGAGGAGCACGCCGCCGAGCCGCACGACGCCGAGCACCCCTTGTTCATCCTCTACACCTCGGGGACGACCGGTAACCCCAAGGGCATCCTGCACACCACCGGCGGATACCTGACGCAGATCGCCTATACCCATCACGCGGTGTTCGACCTCAAGCCGGAGACCGACGTCTACTGGTGCTCGGCGGACATCGGCTGGGTGACCGGGCACTCGTACATCGTGTACGGCCCGCTCGCGAACGGCGCGACCAGCGTCCTGTACGAGGGGACGCCGGACACCCCGCACAAGGGCCGCTGGTGGGAGGTCATCCAGAAGTACAAGGTGTCGATCTTCTACACCGCGCCGACCGCGATCCGCACCTGCATGAAGTGGGGCGACGACATCCCGGCGGAGTACGACCTGTCGTCGCTGCGCGTGCTCGGCAGCGTGGGCGAGCCGATCAACCCCGAGGCCTATGTCTGGTACCGCGAGCACATCGGCGCCGGCAAGACCCCGGTGGTCGACACGTGGTGGCAGACCGAGACCGGCGGCATCATGATCAGCCCGCTGCCGGGCGTGACGGCCGGCAAGCCGGGCGCGGCGATGCGGCCGCTGCCGGGGATCGTCGCGGACGTGGTGGACGACCAGGGGCAGCCGGTGCCGAACGGCGGCGGCGGGTTCCTGGTGGTCAAGGAGCCGTGGCCGGCGATGCTGCGCACCATCTGGGGCGACGACGAGCGGTACGTCAAGACGTACTGGTCGCGGTTCGAGGGCCTCTACTTCGCCGGCGACGGCGCCAAGAAGGACGAGGACGGCGACCTCTGGCTGCTCGGCCGGGTCGACGACGTGATGCTGGTGTCGGGCCACAACATCTCCACCACCGAGGTGGAGTCGGCGCTGGTCTCGCACCCGAAGGTCGCCGAGGCGGCCGTGGTCGGCGCGACCGACCCGGTGACCGGGCAGGCGATCGTCTCGTTCGTCATCCCGCTCAGCAGCGCCGGCGCGGAGGTGGAGGGCGAGGACTTCCTCAAGGAGCTGCGCGACCACGTGGCCAGGACGCTGGGGCCGATCGCCAAGCCCCGCCAGATCATGATCGTTCCGGAGCTGCCCAAGACCCGCTCCGGCAAGATCATGCGGCGGCTGCTCCGGGACGTGGCCGAGAACCGCAGCGTCGGCGACGTCACGACGCTGGCCGACAGCACGGTGATGGACCTGATCTCCGAGAAGCAGTCCGACGTCAAGTCCGACGACTGACCGAGACGATGTAGGCGCGCGCCGGCCCGTGACCCGTACGGCCGGCGGACCCCGTCCTCCCCTGACGGCCCGTACCGGGCTGGGAGCCTCACGCTCCCGTCCGGCACGGGCCGTCGCCGTCCCCGACGGCGTGCGCGCCACCGTCGGAGTGTCCAGGCTGGTCAGGCCGGTGGCCTGGGGTGCATAGGTGACGATCATCCGGGTAGTCTCGTCACCAGGTGTGCCGGGAAGTCTGGTCGGCGGGGGCATGACCCATCCCGGTTTACGGCGGGGACGGGACGTGTCCCTCCAGCTCGCACGCCTGCTTCCCGGGGGACCCATGCCGCGTCGTGTCGCCGCCATCTGGCCGTTCCGTCCCACCGTCCGCTACAGCCGCAACGTCACCGAGGCGCTCCGCGCGGAGACCGTCGGCGGGATGGTCATGCTCGCGGCCACCGTCGCGGCGCTCGTCTGGGCCAACACCCCGTGGGCGTCCACGTACTTCGGCCTCCAGCATCACGAGTTCAGCCCCACGTGGCTCGGCCTCGGCCACATGGACGTGCAGCACTGGGCGTCCGGTGGGCTGCTGGCGGTGTTCTTCTTCATGGCGGGGCTCGAACTGCGCGAGGAGCTCACCCACGGCGAGCTGCGCAATCCCCGGGACGCGGCGCTACCGGTGATCGCGGCGGGCGCGGGCGTGGTGGTGCCCGCGCTGATCTTCCTCGCGGTGAGCGCGGGGGCACCGGGCGCGGGGCACGGATGGGCGGTGCCGACCGCCACCGACATCGCGTTCGCGCTCGCGGTGCTCGCGGTGACGTTCACCTCGTGCCCGGCGCCGCTGCGCGCGTTCCTGCTGACCCTGGCCGTGGTCGACGACCTGATCGCGATCACGATCATCGCGTTGTTCTACACCGAGAGGCTGAGCTGGGGCCCGCTGCTGGCCGGCGCCGCGCTGATCGCGGTGTACGGGGCGTTGCAGTCCCGGGGCGTCCGGTCCCCCTGGCTGTACGTCCCGCTGGCCGTCCTGGCCTGGTACTTCGTGCAGAGGAGCGGCATCCACGCGACCGTCGCCGGGGTGGCCCTCGGCATGCTGACCAGCCCGCGGGTGAGCGGGGACGACCGTCCGACCAACGCCGAGCGGGCCGACCACGTGCTGCGGCCGTTCTCCGCCGGGTTCTGCGTGCCGGTCTTCGCGTTCCTGTCGGCCGGGGTGGGGCTGAGCGGGTCGCAGCTCGGAGCGGTGTTCGGCGACCGGGTGGCGCTGGGGGTGATCACCGGACTGGTGATCGGTAAGTTCATCGGCGTCTTCGGCGGGGCCTGGACCGCGGTCCGGCTCGGCCTGGCCACGCTCGGCGACGAGCTGTACTGGCGGGAGATCGCCGGAGTGGCGATGCTCGCCGGGGTCGGTTTCACCGTTTCTCTGCTGATCGGCGGTTTGGCCTATCCCGATCCCGCACAATTCGAGAGAGTGACGACAGCGGTCCTGATCGCGAGCGTGCTCGCCTCGGTGGCCGCCACCATCGTCTTCAGGCGGCGGGTGCGCCGGCGCGCGCTCTTGGACGGCGCCGGGTGACCGTCACCGTGGCCGACCCCCGCCGGTCCTCCCGGGCCGGTGGCGGACGGCGGCCCGGCGGCCCGGGGGCGTCGAGGACGACGCCGGGTGGCCGGGCGGTCCGCCCGGCTGCCAGGCTGGGGCGAGCCCTGGAGGCCGGGGCCCTGGAAGGAGAACTGCGATATGTCCGAGGCATTGCCGGGCGAGCGGACCGAGGACAAGACCCTCGGCGAACTGGTCGCGCTGGCGTCGAGCAACGTGTCGAGCCTGGTCAGGGCGGAGATGGACCTGGCCAAGCTGGAGCTCAAGGACGACGCCAAGAAGGCGGCGCTGGGCTCGGTGATGTTCGCGATCGCGGGGCTGATCGCCGGGCTGATCGTCATCCTGCTGTCGATCGCCGCCGCCTACGGGCTGGTCGCGGCGGGGATCTGGCACTGGGCCGCGTTCCTGATCGTCGCGGGCGTGTACCTGCTGCTGGCGCTGGCGCTGATCGCGATCGGCTACTGGCGGATCAAGAAGATCGACGGGGCCAAGCGGACCCGTTCCACCCTCAAGGCCGACCTGACGATGCTGCGCCACCGCGGCGACTCGGACAAGCCCGCCCTGACGGACTGACCCGCATGGCCGGGCACGACGCGTCGGTGGTCGAGGTCGAGGGCCCGTGGACCCACCGCGCGATCAGCGCGGGCGGCACCCGGTTCCATGTCGCCGAGGCCGGGGAGGGGCCGCTGGTCCTGCTGCTGCACGGCTTCCCGGAGTTCTGGTGGTCCTGGCACAACCAGCTGGTGTCCCTGGCCGCCGCGGGGTTCCGCGCTGCCGCGGTCGACCTGCGCGGGTACGGCGGCAGCGACAAGCCGCCGCGCGGCTACGACCTGGTGACGCTCGCCGGGGACGCCGCCGGACTGGTCCGCGCGCTCGGCGAGGCCAACGCCATCGTCGTCGGGCACGACTGGGGCGGCCTGCTGGGCTGGACGATGGCGGTCTACCACCCCAAGGTCGTCCAGCGGCTCGCCGTGGTCGGCGTCCCGCATCCGCTGCGGCTGCGGCAGGCGATGCGCGGCGACCTGCGCGGCCAGGCGTGGGCGGCCCGGCACACCTTCGGCTTCCAGATGCCGATGTGGCCCGAGCGCCGGCTGCTCCGCGACGACGCCGCCCTGGTCGGCCGGCTGCTGCACGAGTGGTCCGGGCCCGGATGGCCGGACGAACGCACCGAACACCTCGTCCGGCAGGCCGTGCAGATCCCGGGCGCCGCGCACTCCGCCCTGGAGTACCACCGGTGGCTGATCCGTTCCCAGCCGCGCCCGGACGGCATCCGCTACGCGCACCGCATGCGCGCCCCCATCCACGCGCCCACGCTGCAACTGCACGGCGCTCTGGACCCCTGCATCCTCCCCGGCAGCGCCCAGGGCTCCGGCCGGTACGTCGCCGCGCCCTACCGCTGGAAGCTCATCGAAGGAGCCGGCCACTTCCCACATGAGGAACGCCCCCGCGCGTTCGACTCACAGCTCATCGGCTGGCTCGCCGACCCCGAACCCGAACACTGACCCTTGCCCCGCCCCATCTTCCCTCCCCTTTCCCGCCCCTTCCCTCGTCCGCGCGCACGAGTCGGAGGTCACGACACGGGCGAACGGACGCTCCGCCGGAGTGCGCGTACGGTGGGGACATGCGTGATCGCGACGAGGCAGGACGGCCGCGTAACGCACGGCCCAGAGACGCCTACGGGAGACCCCTCCCGCACGGCGCGCCAGGTGTGCCGACCATGCCGGACGACCTGACCCCAGCCCCCGCGGACGGTCTAGCAGAGGCGCAGCGCCTGCTGGACGCGGACCGTCCGTTCCACGCGCACGAGGTACTCGAGGCCGTCTGGAAGGACGCGCCGGATCCCGAACGGGAGTTGTGGCGCGGCCTGGCGCAGGTCGCCGTCGGCATCACCCATCTGCGCCGCGGAAACCGGCGTGGCGCGCGCGCCCTGCTCGAACGGTCGGCCGACCGCCTTGAACCGTACGCCGCCGCCCCGCCGCACGGCATCGACGTCATTGGGATCATCCGCGACACCCGCGTCCTGGCAGCAGAGGCCGACAGCACGCCCCCGGACCGCCTCATAGAACTCCGCCTAACCGCACGCCCCTGACCGCACGCCTAGAAGACTCAGTCGGAGCATCGCTGGGTCTCGACAGGGGCGGTGGCGGTCAGTCCCGCGCGCGCGTCCGGCGCGACCTCTTGGGCGGTGAGGGCATAGCCCGTGGCCGCGGTGTCCAGCGCCGCGGCGAAGATCACACCGTAGACCCTGCCGTCGGACGCGAGCAGCGGGCCGCCGGAGTTGCCGGGCTCGACCGTGCCGCGGATGGCGTAGATCTCACGGGTGACCTGGCCCGAGTGGTAGATGTCGGGGCCCTTGGCGGTCTGCCGGGCGCGGATCCGGGCGGCGCCCGCGGTGAACGGGTGGTTCTTGGGGAACCCGGCGATGATCGCGTCGTCCCGGACCCGGGCGGGCCCGGCGAACTTGAGCGGCGCGGCGCGCAGCCCCGGCACGTGCAGGATGGCGATGTCGCGCTTGGGGTCGTACAGCACGACCCGGCCCCGGTCGGTGGCACCGCTCAGCGACTCGATCTGGGACGTGCCGGTGGCGCCCGCCACGACGTGCGCGTTGGTCATGACGCGCTCGGGCGCGAACACGAACCCGGTCCCCTCGATCTTGCGCTGGCACTGCGGGGCCGTGCTGACCACCTTGACGATGCTGCGTCTGGCCGCGCGGAGCGCCTCGGTGTTGAGGATCCGGTCGTCGGGCGGCGGCACCTGGGTCACCGACTCACCGCCGAGACCGTTGAAGACCTGCGGGAACTCGCTGCTGGAGACGAAGCTCTTGAACGAGGCGAACCAGGTCTGCGCCTGGCCCGGCATTACGTCGTTGACGCCGTTGATGATCGAGGAGCTGCTGACCTGGGTGCGCACCGGTTTGAACTCCGAGTGCGCGACCAGGGTGCCGAAGAACCAGGCGACGATCAGCAGCGACAGCGCGCTCACCACGGCCCCGCCCGCCGCGTCCACCGCCCGCGCGCTGTTGCCGGTGACGTGGTTGCGCAGCACGGCGCCGACCGACGAGGCGATGAGCTGCCCGAGCGTGGCGGCGAGGAAGGCGATCACGATCGCCAGCAGCGCCTGCTGCGCGGCACCGTTGACCGCGGCCTCGGCGATGTGCGGAGCGATGATCACGCCCAGCACGCCGCCGCCGACGAAGCCCACGAAGCTCAGCAGGCTCACGATGAAGCCCTGCCGGTAGCCCGAGACGCCGAACAGCACGATGAGCCCGAGGAGGATCAGGTCGAGATAGTGGTCGGCCAACACCGCTTCACCGTATAGCCCGGAGGGCGCTGTTCACGTCCCCTCGCCGGACCAGATTGGGCGCCGCACGATCGCCGTGTGGGGCGATGCGGACCCGCCACCGTACGTGTCCGGGCATGAGATCATCCGCCGACCACGCCGTACGGGCCGCCGCACCACGCGGACACGGACGCGAACGGGAACGCGGGCGCCGATGCGAAACGCAGACGCGGGGCTCGGACCGGGAGGCTCAGCCGCGGGCGGCGGGTTTCACGGCTTCGGGCGGGAGGCTCTCGACGCGCTCGGTGTCCCAAGGCCGGTTCCAGCCGCCCGCGTCCAGCACCTGGGCGAGCAGACCGGCGGTGAATCCCCACACGAGCATCCCGCGGACCCGAAACGCGGGGCCGAAGCGCACGCCGGACGGGTGCCGGACGGTCAGCCGGTTGGCCGGATCGACCAGTTCGGCGATCGGCACGCGGGCCACGGTCGCGACCTCGCCCGGATGGCCCGGGGCGATGTCGGACGGCTCGCGCCACCAGCCGGCGACCGGGGTGACGCGGTGCTCGCTGTGGGACAGGTACAGCTCCGGGAGCGTGGCCAGGACCTCGACGCCGGACGGTTCGACACCCGCCTCCTCGGACGCCTCGCGCAGCGCGGCGGCCACGGGTCCGGTGTCGCCGGGGTCGATGCGTCCGCCCGGGAACGCGGGCTGGCCCGCATGGTTGCTGAGCGTCGCCGCCCGTTCGGTCAGCAGGACGTCGGGGCCGTTCGCGCCCTCGCCGAAGAGGATCAGCACCGCCGCCGCACGTCCCCCCGACGTCGGCCGCAGCATGGGCGGGACCTGCATCCGCGGCGCCTCGGCGCGGAATCGGTCGAGCCACGAAGGGCAGGACGTTGAAGTGTCGGTCACGCTTCTCCCAACCCTTCGCATGCCCGGAACCTTCCCCGGCGCCTTCCCCGGACCCCCGCCCGAGCCGCCCCCGGAGTCGTTCCCGGACGGTTCCGGGCCTGCTCGGGCCCGTTCAGGAGAACGGCCCTTCCTTCACCAGCGCGCGGGCGGTCGCCTCGTCGGTCGGGCCCTCCCCGAACGCCGGGCACAGCCGGGCGAGCGCGCAGGCGCCGCAGGCGGGGCGGCGGGCATGGCAGACGCGGCGGCCGTGCCAGATCAGCCGATGCGACAGCATCGTCCAGTCCTTGCGCGGGATCAGCTCGGCGACCTGCTTCTCGACCTTGACCGGGTCGGTGTCGACCGTCCAGCCGAAGCGGCGCACCAGCCGCCCGAAATGGGTGTCGACGGTGATCCCGGGCACATCGAAGGCGTTCCCGAGCACCACGTTGGCGGTCTTGCGGCCCACCCCGGGCAGGGTGACCAGGTCCTTCAGCCGAGGCGGCACGGCACCGCCGTGATGCTCGCTCAGCTCGTGTCCCAGCTTCATGATGCTGTTGGCCTTGTTGCGGAAGAAGCCGGTCGACTGGATCAGCTTCTCGAGTTCTTCCCGGTCGGCGGCGGCGTAGTCCTCGGCCGTCCGATAACGGGCGAAGAGAGCCGGTGTGACGGCATTCACCCGACGGTCCGTACACTGGGCGGACAGGATCGTGGCGACCAGCAGTTCGAGTGGATTCGTGAAGTCCAGCTCGCAGTGGGCGTCGGGGTAGAGCGCGGCGAGCTCGCGATCGATCCGCCGGGCCCGGCGGACGAGGGCGAGCCGCGTCTCGACCCGGGGCTTGCGGGGCGCCGCCGCGGGGGCGGGACTACCGTTGCGAGGCACGAGGGCAAGGGTACGTGCTCGGTCCCCCGTTTCGGCGCGCCGTGACCCTACCTTCACGTACGCGGTGGGACGTACGTCACACTATGCATGTAGGTGTTCGAGGAGGAGAAGCGTGACCGACCGCGACGTGGATGTTCTGAGCAGAGCCCCGCTGTTCGAGGCACTCGACGAGCAGGGCGCCAAGGCGCTGCGCGCCAACGTGACCGAGGTGCGGCTCGCCCGCGGTCAGACGCTCTTCAACGAGGGGGAGACGGGCGACCGGCTGTACGTCGTCCTCGAAGGCAAGATCAAGCTGACCCGGACCGCGCCGGACGGCAGGGAGAACCTGCTGAGCGTGCTCGGCCCGAGCGAGATGTTCGGCGAGCTGTCGCTGTTCGACCCGCGGCCCCGCACCGCCAGCGCGATCGCGGTGACCGAGTGCCGGCTCGCCGGCCTCGGCCACGACGACCTGCGGCCCTGGCTGACCGGGCATCCGGAGGTCGCGGTGCAGCTGCTGCGCGCGCTGGCCCAGCGGCTGCGCAAGACCAACGACGTGATGGCCGACCTGGTCTTCACCGACGTGCCCGGACGGGTCGCCAAGGCCCTGCTCGACCTGGCCGAACGGTTCGGCCAGCCGTCCGAGGCCGGGCTGCACGTCCACCACGACCTCACCCAGGAGGAGCTGGCGCAGCTCGTCGGCGCCTCCCGGGAGACGGTCAACAAGGCCCTGGCCGACTTCGCGCAGCGCAACTGGCTGCGGATCGAGGCGCGGGCCGTGGTCATCCTGGACATCGACCGGCTCCGCAAGCGCTCCAAGTGACGACCGGCCGCACGGTCACGCTCCACCTACCGTGACCGCGCGGCGGGCCGCCGCCGAGGGGCAGTAGCGTCCGTACATCAGCGGCGTCCGCACATCAGCGGCGTTCGTTGAGGTAGTCCAGCTGTGACTGCACGGACCACTCGGCGGCCGGCCACAGGGTCTTGTCGACGTCGGCGTAGACGCTCTCGACCACCTGGCGGGCCGTGCGGGCGCCCGCGGCCACGGCGGCCTCCACCTGGGCCAGGCGCTCGCGGCGGTGGTCGATGTAGTGGTCGAGCGCGGCGAGCGGATCGTCCAGCTTGGGGCCGTGGCCCGGCAGGATCGTGGCCGCGCCGACCTCCGCCGAGAAGGTCCGCAGCCGGTCCAGGGAGCTCATGTAGTCGCCGAGCCTGCCCTCCAGCACGGTGGTGCCGTATCCGAGGACGGTGTCGCCGGTGAGCACCGCGCCGTCGGCCGGGAGCCAGAAGGTCAGCGAGTCGTCGGAGTGCCCCGGGGTCTCCATGACCCGCAGTTCGAGGCCCCCGGTGGTGATCACGTCGCCCTCGGCGAGGCCCTCGTCGCCGAGGCGGTACCGGGGGTCCAGCGCGCGCACCCGCACCGGGCCGCCGGCCAGCTCGGCGAACCGCTCCGCGCCCGCCGAATGGTCGGGGTGGCCGTGCGTGAGCAGGACGAGCCCGACCCTCCGGCCCTGGGCCGCGACGAGGTCCGCGACCCGCTTGAGGTGCTTGCCGTCCTTGGGTCCCGGGTCGACGACCACGGCCTCGTCCGAGCCCGGCTCGGCGATGATCCAGGTGTTGGTGCCGTCCAGCGTCATCATGGACGGGTTGGGCGCCAGCACACAGGTCGCCCTTTCCGTCCCCATCCCGTCGATCTCGCTCATTTCACCCATCCTGCCCGAGGCCCGATCGGGGTGCCGGACCGGGTTCCAGCCGAGGCGGTCCAGATGCCGCAGCGCGGACGTTCCCGCCAGCCGACGCACCAGGACCCGGGACAGCGGGTCCGCGTGCCGGGCCAGGCGGCGCAAGGGCATCCGCGGGTCACCCGAGCCGGTAGTGCCGCGCGGCGCTCTCGGGCAGGACGAGGTAGGGCTCGCCGTCGACGATCTCGGTGGTGGGCTCGTGCATCACGATCTCGCGGGGCGCGGCCAGGACCTCGGCCACCGTCTCGTACTCGGCCAGTTCGGCGAGCGTCGCCAGGGTCGGGGGCAGCATGATCCACTCGCCGTCCCGTCCGCGCCGCGCGGCCTCGGCGGGACTGACCCAGGCCACCCGGTCGGCCTCGGTGCTCACGTCGCGGGCGCGCTGCCCCTGCGGCATCGCCGCGACGAAGAACCGGGTGTCGTACCGCTTGGGCTCGACCGCCGGGGTGATCCAGTGCGCCCAAGGGCGCAGCAGGTCGGAACGGAGCACCAGCCCGCGCCGGTCGAGGAACCCGCCGAACGACCGGGACCGGTCCAGCAGCGCCTGCCGGTCGACCTCCCAGTCGTCCCCGCGGGTGTCGCCCACCACCGAGTCGCCGGACGGGCCCGCGAGCAGCACGAGGGTCTCCTCGAACGTCTCACGCACCGCCGCGCACACCAGCTCGCGCGCGAGCGTCTCGTCGGCGTTGAACGCCTTGCCCCAGTCGGACGGCGACGGCCCGGACCAGCCGAGCGCCGCCTCGCCGTCGCGCGGATCGACCGATCCGCCGGGAAAGACGTACGCGCCAGGGGCGAACGCCATCGACGCGACCCGCCGGAGCATGAACGCCTGGAGTCCGTGCTCGGCGTGGTCGCGCAGCACCACGACCGTCGCCGCGTGCCGTGCCGGGGCGGGGGGCAGGGTGCCGGCGTTGATGCCCTCGATCCGCTCCCGCAGCTCGGCGGGGAGCCGCAGCCCGTTCACCATCGCCGGTCCCAGCATGTGATCCTCATGGCTGCCCATTCGGACATACCGAATGCCGTTCCGTCAAGGTACGGCCTCCGCGGACAAACCCGACAACGGCCCCGGCGACTGCCCCGCGACGGCCCGGCGACGGCCTCCCGGCCAGGCTCGGGAGACCACGCTCGCGGGCGCGCTCAGGAGACCTCGGCGATGAGCTCCACCTCGACGGACGCGTCAAGCGGCAGCGCCGCGACGCCCACCGCGCTGCGCGCGTGCCGGCCCGCCTCGCCGAAGATGTCGCCGAGCAGGTCGCTGGCCCCGTTGATCACCTGCGGCTGCCCGTGGAAGTCGGGCGCGCTGGCCACGAACCCGACGACCTTGACGATCCGCACCACCCGGGACAGCTCCCCGACCTCGGCCTTGAGCGCGGCGACGGCGTTCAGCGCGCAGATCCGCGCCTGGTCCTTGGCCACCTCGGCGGTGACCTCGGCGCCCACCTTGCCGCTGACGGCCAGCTCGCCCTTGACCATCGGGACCTGCCCGGACGTGTAGACCAGCGACCCGGTACGCGCCGTCGGCACGTACGAGGCCACCGGCGGGACGACGTCCGGCAGTTCCAGGCCGAGCTCAGTGATGCGTTCCTCGGGCGTGCTCATGTCCGTTTTCTCCTTCGACGACCCGCCGGGACGCGCCGCATGAAGAGCGCGTCCAAATACTCGGTTCAGCTTGTCATAGGGCGCTCACGCCCCGACCACCGTCCACGCTCGCACCCGCGCCTGCGTCGCGCCTGCGTCGCGGCGCCCGCGTCCGCCCCGAGGACGCGGGGCGGACGCCGCGCATCGCCTACTGGCCGTCGAGCTCGCGCTTGAAGTACGCGACGAGGTTCTCGGGGTTCGGACCGGGCATCACGGTGACGAGCTCCCACCCGTCCTGGCCCCAGTTATCGAGGATCTGCTTGGTCGCGTGCACCAGCAGCGGAACGGTCGCGTATTCGAACTTCTTCATGCGGGTCAGCCTATGACGCCCGCTCCCGCACCACGTTCGGGCTGGCACCGTCCCGACTTCTGGCAGTGGACCTCACGATCCCCCGGACGGACGGACCTCGGGCCCGTGCTAGCTCGCGGCCAGGTCCGGGACGGGCTCGTCGACGCCCTCGTCCGCGTCGTACCGCTCGCGGGCCGCGTGGATCTCGCCGATGTTGTGCTCGGCCCAGTCCTTCACGGCGTTGAGCAGCGGGATGAGCCGTTCGCCGAGCAGCGTGAGCGTGTACTCGGACTGCACCGGCACGGTCGCTGCCACGCCGCGTCCGATGAAGCCGTCCCGCTCCAGGGCGCGCAGCGCTTGGGCGAGCGTCGTCGCGGCGAGGTCGGGCAGCACCCGGCCGAGTTCGGCGTGGCGGAGCGTCCCGCCGGCCAGTGCGAACAGGACCAGCGAGGTCGGCGTGGCCGCGACGCCGGCCAGCAGCCGATGCGCCAGACACGTCCCCGTGAAGGTGTCGTACGCCTCCGCATCGCCCTCGCGGCGCTGTGCCGCGGTCATCATCGTCATGGCTGGCTCACCTCCGGATCTCGTACGCACCCGGAACAACCCCCTCCGGGCCCCTGCTGTTCCGGAACGGGCGGGCGGCACCGGGGAATTCTCCCTGACAACCCACCCCCGTGACCAGGGAGTTCCCCTCATCCGCACGCCGTGTCGGAACGCGGCACGGGAGTTCGTGGTGATGTGGGGTGAGATGCCCGCCGACAACGGGCGGAGATCAGCCGCCGGAGGTCCACGGTCACTCAGCGGCGGGCGGCGGACCCTCCGCGCGGAGCAGGACCCGGCGCAGGAGCCCGGCGAGCTGCCTGCGCTCCTCGGCGGTCAGCGCGCCGAGCAGCCGGTTCTCCTCGACCCCGACGACGTCCATCGCCCCGAGCCAGGCGCTCCAGCCTTCGTCGGTGAGCTCGACGTCGACGCGCCGCCGGTCGGTGCCCGAGGGCCGCCGCCGGACGAACCCGCGCCGCTCCAGCGCGTCCAGCCGTCCGGTGACCGAGTTCGCCGCCATGCCGAGATCGGCGGCGATCTCGGACGGGACGGCGCGCCTGCCGCGGCCCGCGAGCACGTGCAGCGTTTCGAACTCGTGCCGTTGCAGGCCGAGGTCAGCGAGCGTCCGCACCTTGACGCGGCGCAGGTGGCCGGCCAGGTACCCGACCCGGGTGACCACGGCCTCGACTTCGGGATCGAGGCCCGGCAGCAGGGGCAGCCAGCGGTCGATGTGCTCGTCCGTCCGGTCGCGCGGCGGCCCCTCGCGGTGCTCCATACACGGATCGTACGGCTCCGGGCAACGTCCATCACCCAAAATAATTCGTTGACGAATAGTTCTTTGGCGAAGTATTTTCTCGGCATGGCCCATCCCCTGCGTGGGCGCCGCTTCCGGCTGCTCTTCGCCGCCCGCGTCCTGTCCATGACCGGCGACGCCGCCGTCCCGGCGGCGCTCGCGCTGGCGGTGGTGCGCGCGACCGGCTCCGCCTCGGCCCTCGCCCTGGTCCTCGGCTGCGCAATGGTGCCGAGGCTGGTCCTGCTGCCGATCGGCGGCGTCGTGGCCGACCGGTTCAACGCCCGGACGGTCGCGCTCGGCACCGACCTCATCGGTTGCGGGGCCCAGCTCTTCGCCGGCCTCGAACTGCTCGGCGGGGAACCGCGGCTGTGGCACCTCGCGGTGGCGCAGGTGATCGGCGGCACCGCGTCGGCGTTCCAGACTCCGACCATCTCCCCGCTGGTCAACGGGTCGGTCGCGGCCACGGACCGGCAGCGGGCCAACGCGCTGCTGAGCATGGCCAACGGCGCCACCCGGCTCGCCGGCCCCGCGCTCGCCGGGACGTTCGTGCTGACCGTCGGACCCGGCTGGACGTTCGTGCTCGACTCGGCCTCGTTCGCCCTGAGCGCCGCCCTGCTGGCGCTGCTCCACGTCCCGCACGTGCCGCTCCCGCGCCGCTCGGTGCGCGCCGACCTCGCCGAGGGATGGGCGGAGGTGCGCGCACGCGACTGGTACTGGTCGAGCCTGATCGCGCACTCGGTGTGGAACGGGGCGGCCGGGGTGCTGCTCACGCTCGGTCCCCTGATCGCGGTCGACCGGCTCGGCGGCGAGGGGGCCTGGATCGCGACCCTCCAGGCCGGCGCGGCGGGCCTGCTGGTCGGCTCGCTGATCGCCGCCCGGATCCGGCCGCGGCACCCCGTGCTGGTCGCGAACCTCGGCCTGGCCACCTACGCGCTGCCGCTCGCCCTGCTGGCCGTCGCCGCGCCCGCCCCGCTGGTCATCGGCGCGTACGGCCTGGCGCTGGCGGGACTCGGCGTCCTCAGCCCGATCTGGGAGACCGTCGTCCAGGCCAGCATCCCCGAGCACGCGCTCGCCCGCGTCACCTCCTACGACTGGCTGCTGTCGCTGGCCGCGGCGCCCCTCGGCTACACCCTGGCCCCCTGGGCCGCCGCCCACTGGGGGCCCGGCGTGCCGCTGATGGTCTCGGCGGTCCTGGTCGGCGGTGCCTGCCTCGGCACCGCCGCGTTCCCCGGCGTGCGCCGGCTCACCCTGCCGGCGCACCCGGCTTGACCCCGCCGCGGGACGGCGCTCAAGCAGCCGGAGGCCGGTCGACGGACGGCGGTCTACCGGACGGAGGCCGGTCAGGCGGACGGAGGCCGATCGTCGGGCTCGTCGGGACGGGTCGTGCCCTCGGTGATGCCGCGCCGCTCGTCTCCCTCCCCGGTCTCCACGCCCGGCGCCTCGGCGGCCTCGTCGAGCCGCCCCCGCGCGGGCTGGTCGAGGCCGATCACCGGCGGGACGTCCTTCGCCGGGTCCAAGGGGCCCTGCTCGCCGGCCGACCTGGCCAGGTCCTCCTCTGCCTTGGCGAGCCGCTCGCCGAGGTCGCTCTTCTTCTCCTTCTTCTGCGTCTGCTCGGCCTCGTTGCCCCCGGCCGCGCGGTCGAAGAACCGCAGGATCTCGACCGGCAGCGGCATGACCAGCGTGCTGTTCTTCTCTCCCGCGACTTCGACCACGGTCTGGAGCAGCCGGAGCTGGAGGGCGGCCGGGTCCTCCGACATGATCTCCGCGGCGGCGGCGAGCCGCTTGGACGCCTGGAACTCGCCGTCCGCGGTGATGATGCGGGCGCGGCGCTCCCGCTCGGCCTCGGCCTGCCGGGCCATCGAGCGCTTCATCCCCTCCGGCAGCGAGACGTCCTTGATCTCCACCCGCTCGATCCGGATGCCCCACGGGCTGTCGGTGATCTCGTCCATGATCCCGCGCAGCCGCGTGTTGATCTTCTCGCGCTCGCCGAGCAGCTCCTGCATGTCGGTCTGGCCGATCACCGACCGCAGCGAGGTCTGCCCGATCTGCGAGACCGCGTACCCGTAGTTCTGCACGTTGACGATCGCCTTCACCGGATCGATGACCCGGAAGTACACGACGGCGTCGACGCGGACGCTCACGTTGTCCTGGGTGATGCCCTCCTGGCCCGGGACGTTCATCGTGACCGTCTGCTGGTTGACTTTTTGCATCCGCTCGGCGATCGGGATGATCCCGGTCAGGCCCGGGGACCGGACCGCGCCCGGCCGGAGCTGCCCGCCCCGCTGCACCTGGCCGAAGCGGAAGACGATGCCGTGCTCGAACTGCTGCACGACCCGGATGGACGCCGCGAGGCCGGTCAGGCCGACCACCACGAGGACCACCACGATGATGAGGATTGCCGCAAGCATCACGGCCACCTTTCGGGTGAGCTGAGCTCGGACCAGCCGGTCCGGGCGATCCGGCCCGTGGACCGGTTCACGTTTCTCACTTAACCTCGCGGGCAGGCCCGAAACAACGGCCCGGCGAGTTGTTTCCCCAGCATGGACGGCACCGTGTCAGGAATCACTTGCATGAGCGCGGGCGCCCTCTGAAGTCCTTGCCGAGTGAACGATATGGTCGATCGGGTGAGCGCGAGAGACACCGACTGGGACGGCGTACGCCTCCATGTCGTCACGGGTAAGGGTGGGACCGGCAAGACCACCGTCGCGGCCGCCCTCGCCCTGGCGCTCGCCGCCGGCGGGCGCAAGGTGCTGCTGGTCGAGGTCGAGGGACGGCAGGGCATCGCGCAGCTCTTCGACTGCCCGCCGCTCCCCTACGAGGAGCGCAGGGTCGCGGTCGCCCCGGACGGCGGCGAGGTCTACGCGCTCGCGATCGACACCGAAGAGGCGCTCATCGAGTACCTCGAGATGTTCTACAACCTCAAACGGGCCGGCAAGGCGATGTCCAAGCTCGGCGTCGTCGACTTCGTGACCACCATCGCGCCGGGCCTGCGCGACGTGATCCTCACCGGCAAGACCAGCGAGTCGGTGCGGCGCAAGGAGAAGGACGGCTCGTTCATCTACGACGCGGTCGTGATGGACGCCCCGCCGACCGGCCGCATCACCAAGTTCCTGAACGTCAACGACGAGGTCTCCGGCCTCGCCAAGGTCGGCCCGGTCCGCAACCACGCCGACACCGTGATGAAGGTCGTGCGCAGCCCCGAGACCGCCGTGCACTTCGTCACGCTGCTGGAGGAGATGCCGGTCCAGGAGACGATGGACGGCGTGCACGACCTCACCGAGGTCGGCCTCCCGGTCGGCGGCGTGATCGTCAACATGGAGCACCGGCCGGTGCTGGACGAGGACGGCCTCGCCGCCGCGGCCGGCGGCACCCTGGACGTCGAGGAGATCGTCCGCGGGGTGAAGGCCGCCGGGCTCGAGCACGGCGCCGACGCGATCGCCGCCCACCTCGCCGTCGAGGCCGCCGAGCACGCCCGCCGCACCGCGCTCCAGCGCCGCGAGAAGGAGCGCCTGGCCGCGGTCGACCGGCCGCGCTACACGCTACCGATGCTGGCCGACGGCATGGACCTGGCCGGCCTGTACGACCTGGCGGCGGCGCTCCGCGACCAGGGCGCCGCATGACCCCGCGACCCGTCGCCGCCCGGCCCCGCCGGAGCCCGCCCCGGCCCCCGAACGGGAGACTGAGATGAGCCCGACCGGCAAGACCCCGCCCGCCCTGGACGTCGACGCCCTGATCGACGACCCGCGCACCAAGATCATCGTGTGCTGCGGGTCCGGCGGCGTCGGCAAGACCACCACCGCCGCCGCGCTCGGCGTCCGCGCCGCCGAGCGGGGCCGGGACGTGGTGGTGCTGACCGTCGACCCGGCCCGCCGGCTCGCGCAGTCGATGGGGCTGTCGGAGCTCGACAACAATCCGCGCCGGATCGAGGTCGACGGCGACGGCGAGCTGCACGCCATGATGCTCGACATGAAGCGGACCTTCGACGAGATCGTCGAGGCGCACGCCGACCCGGACCGGGCCAAGCAGATCCTGGCCAACCCCTTCTACCAGTCGCTGTCCTCCAGCCTGTCGGGCACGCAGGAGTACATGGCGATGGAGAAGCTCGGGCAGCTGCACCGCTCCGGCGCCTGGGACCTGATCATCGTCGACACCCCGCCGTCCCGGAACGCGCTGGACTTCCTGGACGCGCCCGAGCGGATGGGCCGCTTCCTCGACGGCCGCTTCATGAAGATCCTCGCCGCACCGGCCAAGACCGGCGGCCGGTTCGGGGTGAAGGTGATCAGCGCCGGGTTCGGCATGTTCACCGGCGTCATCAACAAGGTCCTCGGCGTCCAGCTCCTGCGCGACGTGCAGACGTTCGTGGCGGCGTTCGACACGATGTTCGGCGGCTTCCGGGAACGCGCCGACAAGACCTTCCAGCTCCTCCAGACGCCCGGCACCGCGTTCCTGGTGGTGGCCGCCCCCGAGCCCGACGCCCTGCGCGAGGCGTCCTACTTCGTCGAGCGCCTCGCCGACGAGCGGATGCCGCTCGCGGGCCTGGTCGTCAACCGGGTGCACGAATCGGCCGCCGACGGCCTGTCCGCCGCGCGCAGCCAGGCCGCCGCCGAGAACCTGGAGGAGCACGGCGAGCACCCGCTGACCGCTGCCCTGCTGCGCCTGCACACCGGCCGCATGCAGCTCGCCGCGCGCGAGGAACGGCTGCGCGACCACTTCGCGTCCACGCACCCCACGGTCCCGGTGACCGCCGTCCCGGCCCAGGCCGAGGACGTCCACGACCTCGACGGGCTGCGCCGGGTCGGTGCGGACCTCGCCGCCGCCGACCACACCACCGTCGCCGCCTGACCCTGCGTCCCGCGCCATCCGAGCGTCGAACCACCTGGGCCTCGGCCGACCGCGCCGAGGGCCCGTCAGGCGACCGCGCCGTCCGGAGAAATGTCCGGACAAGAGATGACTTGCAGCTAAACGGAGGACGCGTGGCCGGATCCGGCCACACCCTATTTCGGACGACGTAAATGACCGTAATGATTCGCCCGAAATAGGCCCCATCCGGCCCCCGGCACGACAGCGGGCCCGCACCCCGGAAGGGGTACGGGCCCACAGTCGCTGTTGCGCTCTTCGAACCTATGCCGGACGGGTCCACCTACGGACCCATGTCCGCCCGGAGCGCCGGTCAGCTGGCGACGAGTTCACTCTCGTCGACGTCGACCGACTTCTCATACTCCTCCTTGGCGGTCTCCAGCAGTTCGCGCCACGATTGCACGTCCGGCCGCCGCCGCAGCAGGGCTCGACGCTCCCGCTCGGTCATCCCGCCCCACACTCCGAACTCGATCCTGTTGTCGAGAGCGTCGGCGAGACACTCGGTCCGCACCGGGCAGCCACGACAGATGAGCTTGGCTCGGTTCTGTGCCGCCCCCTGCACGAACAGGGCATCTGGATCCGCGTTACGGCAGGCGGCGCGGGCGGTCCAATCCGTGATCCACATCTTGGCCCCACTCCCCTAGGGTCTGTGTCGATTTGCGCTCCTTGGCCATGACGGGCGCGGACGTCAGGCCGCCAAACGAAAGCCGTGGGGAAGAACTTACGGAAGCGAGGCACGATTCAACAGCCCCCGTTGGGCCCATTCTCGATATAGCCCACCGGGGCCATACCGCCGGAACGGACTAGTTACCTGTAGTTGACGGCCCAGACACCATGACGGTTGTCGTGAAGGGTACGGATCGGATGAATGTCCGTTCCAAGCACCCGCGGGCGCCGCCCGACCGGGCCCCGGCCGCACCCCCGCCGTCGCCCGATCGTGCCCTGACCTCGGCCGGAGCCGTGCGGACGACGTCCAGGCGACGGCCAGGCGGCATGCGGGCCGCGGTCAGACGGCAGGCCGATCACGGCAACAAGCGGAGGAACTACGACGAACCTGTCCCGAACGCACTGGTCGTCCCGCGTACCCTAGACCCCGTGCGCGATGCGAATGATGATCGGGGTAGGGCCTTCTCCACGCTGTTCCGGCTGCTGGGGGCAGGTGTCGTCGCGGGTGTGCTGGTCGCGTTCATCGCGTTGCCCGGCGTCGGGAGCGCGGGACTGACCGCGCGCGACGCCGCCAACAACTTCGAGAACATGGACAGCCGGATGAGCACCGCGTCGCCGTCCGAGCGGACGGTGGTGTACGACGCGAACGGCAAGCAGGTCGCCTCGTTCTTCGACAAGTACCGCGAGTCGGTGCGCCTCGACCAGATCGCGCCCATCATGCGGCAGGCGATCGTCGACATCGAGGACTCGCGGTTCTACCAGCACGGCGCGCTCGACATGAAGGGCACGGTCCGCGCGCTCGCCTCGAACGTGGAGTCCGAGCAGACGCAGGGCGGCTCGACCCTGACCCAGCAGTACGTGAAGAACATGCTGGTCGACAGCGCCACGACCGAGGCCGAGTACGCCGAGGTCACCGCCCCCACGGTCGGCCGCAAGCTCCGCGAGCTGCGCTACGCGCTCGACGTCGAGCAGCGGATGACCAAGGACGAGATCCTCCAGGGCTACCTCAACGTCGCCTACTTCAGCGCCGGCGCATACGGCGTGCAGGCCGCCGCCAAGCGCTACTTCAGCAAGCCCGCCAACAAGCTCAACCTGGAGCAGGCCGCGCTGCTGGCCGGCATCACGCAGAACCCGACCGCGTTCGACCCGATCCGCAACCCCAAGGACGCGCGCCACCGCCGCGACGTCGTCATCTACCGGATGCTCCAGCTCGGGCACATCACCAAGAAGCAGGCCGACGACGCCGCCGCCAAGCCCATCGCGCTGAAC
Source organism: Spirillospora sp. NBC_01491 (assembly GCF_036227065.1). Lineage (GTDB taxonomy): Bacteria > Actinomycetota > Actinomycetes > Streptosporangiales > Streptosporangiaceae > Spirillospora > Spirillospora xylanilytica. The sequence continues at coordinate 5,201,861 of NZ_CP109432.1, read as the reverse complement.
CGCACCGACCCGGTCGGCGGCTGCGAGACCAGCGACGCGCCGTACTTCTGCGAGTACGTGAAGTACGACCTGCTCAACATCCTGTCCGACGGCAAGTACTGGTCGCTCAAGCCCAAGGAGCGCGAGAACGTCGTCAACAAGCTCAACCGGGGCGGCTACATCGTCCGCACCACGCTCGACATGAAGACCCAGAAGGCCGTCGACAGGTCGCTGCGCGGGCACGTCCCGCCGTCCGGCAACCGCGTCGGCGCCGAGGCGATGGTCGAGCCGGGCACCGGCAAGGTCCGCGCCCTCGGGGTGAGCAAGCGGTTCGGCCCGGGCAAGCGGCAGACCACCATCAACCTCGCCGCCGACTCCGCCCACGGCGGCGGCACGGGCGTGTCCGCGGGCTCGACGTTCAAGGTGTTCACCCTCGCCGCCGCCCTCAACCAGGGCGTCCCGGTCAGCACCTCGATCAACTCGCCGCAGACCATGGGCGTCTCCGGCTACCAGCCGTGCAAGTACACCGGCTTCTTCGACGGCAAGAAGTACGACAACGAGATGGCCGGCGGCGGCTCGTGGCCCTCGGTGTCCAACGCGGGCGACAGCGAGGCCGGCAACTTCAACCTGAAGACCGGCACCTGGCATTCGGTCAACACCTTCTACGCCCAGCTCGAGAAGCGGGTCGGCGTGTGCAACGCGGTGAAGATGGCCGAGAAGTTCGGCATGAAGCGCGCCGACGGCAATGCGCTGGCCCCCATCCCGTCCCAGGTCCTCGGCACCAACGACATCGACATGGTGCACCTGGCCGCCGCCTACGCCGGCTTCGCCGCCCGCGGCAAGTACTGCGCGCCCGTGTCGGTCACCGAGGTCACCGACCCCGACGGCAAGAAGCTCAAGCTGCCCAAGCAGGACTGCCACCAGGCCGTCGACGAGCCGGTCGCCGACAAGGTCAACTCGATCCTCCAGGGCGTGCTCACCCAGGGCACCGCCAAGGGCCGCGGCATCGGCCGCCCCGCCGCCGCCAAGACCGGCACCTGCGAGGAGCACACCTGCGCGGTCTTCGCCGGGCACACCCCCACCATGGCCGCGGCCACCGCCTACTGGGACTTCCGCGGCCCCTGGAAGTACAAGGTCTACGGCGTCTTCGGCGCCGACACCCCCGGCGCCATGTGGCAGCAGAGCATGCAGAGCGCGCTGGCCGGCACGCCCGCGTCCGGCTTCACCCGTCCCACCCAGGACTTCGGCGACACCACCAAGGTCCCCGACGTCAAGGGCAACTCCCTCGGCGCCGCCATGGCCAAGCTCAAGGGCGCCGACCTCCAGGTCAAGGTCTCCCCGCGCCAGGTCCCGTCCGACAAGCCCAAGGGCACGGTCGCGGGCACCTCGCCGGACGCGGGCACCGAGACCGGCCCCGGCACCACCGTGATCATCTTCCTGAGCAACGGGAAGAAGAACGGCGACTGATCCCGGCACCGCCCCTGGGCGGTCGTCCCGCGGAAAGGGCCCGGCACCGGTTCGTACGAACCGGTGCCGGGCCCTTCTGCGGCCCGACTCGCTCCGGCGTCCGGAGCGGCGGTGCTCAGGCGCCGAGCTGGCGCTTGACCTCGGCGGCGACGCGACCCCCCTCGGCGCGGCCCGCGACCTTCGGGTTGACGGCCTTCATCACCTGGCCCATCGCGCGCGGCCCGGCCGCGCCCGTCTCGGCGATCGCGTCCGTCACCAACGCGGTCAGCTCCGCCTCGCCGAGCTGCGCGGGAAGGTACTCGTCGAGCACCACGCCCTCGTCCTTCTCGGCCTGGGCCTGCTCGGTCCGGCCGGCGTCGGCGAACGCGGTGGCCGCCTCACGCCGCTTCTTGGCCTCGCGCGCGAGCACCTTGACCACGTCGTCGTCGGACAGCTCGCGGGACCGCTTCCCCGAGACCTCCTCGGTCTTCACCGCGGTCAGGACCATGCGCAGCGTGCGGGTCCTCAGCTCGTCCCGGGCCTTCATCGCGGTCGAGAGGTCGGTCTCCAGTCTCTCCTTCAGGGCACTCATGGTCACATCATGCCCCTACGGGCCCTGCGGCCTCACCGGGATTACCCGCGATTCGGCCAGCGGCGCGCTTGTCTGGGAGCATGGGAGGCGTCCGAACAGTGTCCTGAAGGGAGAACCGTGCGGAAGATCTACTCCGTACCACTGGGCCTCGCGGGCGTCGGCGCCGCGACCTTCGGATACGCCTCGGTCATCGAGCGAAACTGGTTCCGGCTGCGCCGCTTCGAGGTGCCCGTGCTGCCCCCCGGGCGGCCGTCGGTGAAGATCCTTCACATCTCCGACGCGCACCTCACCCCGGGCCGGTCGCGCCTGATCCGCTGGGTCCGCTCGCTCGACGCGCTCGAACCCGACCTGGTCGTCAACACCGGCGACTCGCTCTCGCACCGCGACGCGATCGGCCCGTTCCTGGACGCCCTCGGCCCGCTGCTCGACCGTCCCGGCGCGTTCGTCTTCGGGTCCAACGACCTCTACTCGCCGCGCTTCAGGAATCCGCTCCGCTACGTCTGGCGCACCAGCAAGTCCGACTACACCAAGCGGCGCCGCGAGCCCGACCTGCCGTACCGCGAGCTCTCCTCGTCCCTCCAGGCCGCGGGCTGGCTCGACCTCAACAACCGGATCGGCCGCCTCAAGGTCGGCGACCTCGACGTCGAGTTCGGCGGCATCGACGACTCGCACATCAACCGCGACCGCTACGACAAGGTCGCGGGCCCGGTCGACCCGCAGGCCGACGTGCACCTCGGCGTGATGCACTCCCCCGAGCCGCGCAACCTCGACCGCTTCGCCGCCGACGGCTACGACCTCCTCCTCGCCGGCCACACCCACGGCGGCCAGGTCTGCGTGCCGTTCTACGGCGCCCTCGCCACCAACTGCGGCATCGACCGTCCCCGCGTGAAGGGCCTGCATCGCCACCAGGGCTCCTGGCTGCACGTCTCCGCCGGCCTCGGCACGTCCCCCACGGCCCCCATACGCTTCTGCTGCCCGCCCGAGGCGTCCCTGCTCACCCTCGTCCCCCGATGACCTCCCTCCGCGATCGCTGGAAGACCGAGCGGCTGCACGCCGTCTTCTACGATCGCGGAGTCCAGAACCGCCGCATCGCCAAGGCCGCCGGCCGCCTCATGTGGGGCTACGACACCGGCGGCCTGTGGCGGAGCATCGACCTGCTCGCCACCGCCCCCGCCGGCTGCACCGTCCTCGACGTGCCCTGCGGCGGCGGCATAGCCGTCCCCGCCGCCCGCCGCCTGCGGTACGTGGGCGCCGACCTCTCCCCCGTCATGCTGGACCGGGCCCGCCGCCACGGCCCCGTCACGCTCGTCCAGGCCGACGTCAACGCCCTCCCCTTCCCGGACGCGACCTTCGACCTCTGCGTCACCTACAACGGCCTGCACTGCCTCCCCGACCCGCCCGCGGCCGTGACCGAGATGGCCAGGGTCCTCCGCCCGGGCGGCACCCTGCGAGGCAGCACCGTCACGCGAGGCTCGTCCCGCCGCCACGACGCCCTCATCGCCGTCATGCGCCGCCTCAACATGTTCGGTCCCTCGGGAACCCCCGCCGACCTGGCCGCCTGGCTGACCGGCGCCGGCCTCACCGACGTCCGGGTCACCCTCTCCGGCGCCATCGCCGACTTCACCGCCCGGCGCCCACCGGATATTAGGGACGCACCACTCCCCGGCATCCGCTAAAGTGGTCAAGGCGCCGGGAGCACGTACGACTCCCGGGCAGCCACCACCGGGGTGTAGCGCAGCTTGGTAGCGCGCTTCGTTCGGGACGAAGAGGTCGTGGGTTCGAATCCCGCCACCCCGACCGGTAGCAGCAGGTCAGAGGCCGTTTTCCCACTTGGGGAAGCGGCCTCTTGATCGTTTGACCCTCGTTCGACCCTCGTACTGAACGCGAGCCAGCGTCACCGACCCTCCCTCGACGGCACAGGATCCTCCGCACCCGCTGATCGAGAAGCACCCCCCTGTTCAGACGCCGGGAAGGGTGGGCTCCGGCCAGAGCCCACCCTTCACCTGAAGGTCAGCGCGTCGAGCGGACTATAGAGCCAGGTGCCCGCCGTCAGCGTTCGGTCGTCGGCCGGTGATCCAGGAGGCGTTGGAGGTCCGCGGTGACAACGCGGTAGCTGACGCCGATGCGGATCACCTTGCAGGGGAACCGATCGAGCTTGGCGAGTTCGTAGGCGCGGGTTCGACCGAGCCCCAACGCACGCGCCGCGACCTCGACGGTCGTAGTGGTCGGCAGGGTCAGCAGTTCCTCCCTGGTCATCGATTCCACTCTCAAGCCTCCAACCGGGCGGGACGGCTTGCGGTAGCGGAATGAGGTGGTGGCCGATCGGGGCTGGGGAACGCCGACGACACCTCACCGAGCGGAACCGGGAAGTCCTCGGCGGCAGTTTCGGCAGCGCTCTTGACGTCGGCTCCGCACGCCCCCGTGGGGACGGCGTTGATAGCGCTCTGAGCTTCGCTGAGGGCGGCGTGCAGTCCGCTGCTGTGGTGGCGTGCGATGGCGAGCGCCTGACCGCACTCGTGGAGGTTGCGAACGGTCGGCTCATCGTGGCCGTGAGTCAGACGACCGGCCGCTTCCTCGTGGAGAACGAAGTCGTTGAGCTGCTCGATGGTCTGGTCAAGGCTGTACGCGGCGACACTGAGGTCATCCAGGACCGTACGGACGGTGCCGGCCCCGTCCAGATCGGGAAGACCGCCAGTGGCGTGGTTGTTCTGCCTGACCTCGTCATACAGGTCGCGCGCGAGTTGCTCGGCAATGGTGCCGGCATCGTCACGGGCTGGGGAGATCGGCTCGTGGTCGTCGTTGCTCATACGGGTACTCCTCCGCACGGGGACGTACATCAGGGTGGATGTGAGTTGTTGTCGTCATGCCGGACTTCCTTCCTGGTCAGAGCCATGTCGGCTCACATGCTGTTGATTATCCATGCCAGATTGTGGATGCACCTCTTTTAGTCGCTGCCGCGAGTCGTTCACCGACCTCGACTGGGACGCGGACCTGGCGCATACGGGGGGCCGTGTCGTGGCGGGGCCACCGTTGGCGGGTCTTGGAGCCGAGACTCAAGCGGCACGGGAAAGTCGGTTGCCGCCAGCCGAGCCGGGTCCACCGCCGCGTCCGCGACCACACGAGCACCGGCCACCTGGTCAGCTGAAACAGAGCGGCTCACGCCTCGGAGGCAGGCTGAGGCCGTACGGGCGGCTTTGGCCTCGAAATGACGACGTTGCGCCTGGCGGTGTTCGGCAAGTCCGGCTGCGATGTCGGCGAGGATCTCCAGCAGCGCCGCCAGCTCTACGGTGATGTCCCGCCGACGCCCGAGGCATGCCATCGCCAACGCTCGGCCGGCCAGGCGCAGCGCGTTTCCGTGCCGTGTCGGCATCGGCTGGTGGCCGTGGGGTTCACGTGCCGCCCGCGCGTAAGAGTCTGCGGCCTCGGCGAGATGTCGGTTGCGCGTAATCGCAGCCGTCACGTGCAAGACATCGGACGCGGCTGCCGCGATGTCCGCCCTCACGTGAGGAGCAGTGGTCCAGCGCATCTGCTGCGAGGCGGCGACTGCGGTTCTGGCCGCGAGATGGTCGATCGCAGTCCGCCTCGCATGGGTCGATCCGCTCTCGGTCGGCATTCCGGTGAAACCGTCCGGACTACGAACCGGGGACACGGGCTTTCCGGAGGTCAGTCCGTTCGATCCGGAACCCCAGCGCCGACGCAACTTCGGCAGAGTCAGTTCGGGCGCGAGCTTGCCCCCGGAGAACCAAACGGGCTCACCCACCTGGTTGGTGTGGTCCGCCAGAGCGACCGCATACCCGGTGACCTCGCCCGGGTTCAGCTTGCTGATCCGCTGCTTGACGATCGTGCCGCTGCCTCGTAGAAGAGCGAAGAACTCCGCCTCGTATGCCGCACCGGTCGCCGCTGCGACCACGGCACGGCGCAACGTGTCGCGCGGCGGCTCGGCCAGTCCCTTCCGTTGGGCGTGTTCGACCTCGGCGCGGGTCGGACGGGGCGTCGCCGTCTGATCCGCCGGCGCGGTACGGGTCAGCCCATACCGTTCCTCCACGATCTGGCAGGCTGTTCGAACCTTTAGATAGTCACGCCGGACCGAGGGATTGCGTCCGTCCTCACGAGCGAGCACCACGACGATGTGAATGTGGTCGTCGGCATGACGAACGGCTGCCCAGCGACATGCCTGGTCATCCGCGCGCGGCGCGAAACCGGTCTGATGGACCACCTCCTCGGCGATGTCCGCCCACTCCGCGTCTGAGAGCCGACGGTCGTCGGGTGCAGCGCGAATCGAGCACTGCCACACGGGGCGGTCCAGCCGGGAATGCCGCAACGTATCCAACGGTGAGCTCAACACATCCGCGAGATACCGGACGTCCGGATCACCGTTGGGCTTCTCGGCTTCCAGGGCGGTCGGGATGCGGAAACCCGCGACCAGGTGCGGATCTACATGCTCGTTACGTCGGCCAGGGCCGTACAGGTAGCTGAGCAGTGGCTTGACGTCCTGGCCGCGGGTAACTTTCCCGATCACCGCAGGCGACGTCCTGCTTCGATCGCCACTGCCTCCAACCGCCGAAGCACGTGCATCAGATAGTCGACAGCGGCCGACAACTCATCGGGCACGCTCCGCATGGAATTGGCGATCCGTGCGAGTTGGTTGAGGTTGACGCCGACACGATTCACCTGCCGTGCCGCTGCCCGCAACTCCTCACACAGCTCGTACAGTTCCGCATGAGCACCGAGAGACTCATCACGGATCACAAGTTGGACATTGTGTACGATAAACGCACCGTACGCCATCCCTCTCCGGGTAGCCGCTCGACAGATCTGCTCATACTCTTCGTCGCTGACACGGAACCTCATCGTTCGCTCTCGTCGACGCCCTTGACCTGCCCTGGAGCGCCTCTCCAGCTTGACCGGCCCGTCCCCCTCGCTGCCCGTTACGGCCACCCCCGATCGATTCTTCGGGACCGCGCCCGGTCCCGTCGACCAGTGTGCATTGTTGACTTTCAAAAGTCCACAATTGGTGGCCACTCAACCCTATCTTGCAGCCCCTCGTAATCGCCGCCAAATATCGGGCAGCTATTCAGCGTGCCAGATAGATACATTCCTCATTGCACAACATCGTCAAATTCCTTCAGATGCCGCATGCTGACACCTAGTCCGCGCGTGTTTAGCGAGAAAGGGAATCGAAGCTATCCTCTTGGAGTCGAGATGATCCCAGAACAGCGCTGATGGTCGATGCGACGGGCCGCAGCGGATGATCTCGGTGGGGGTGACGATGACGTCGACTCGGAAGTCGTGCTCGTCCTCGGGTAGGTGTTCGTCCACGACCTGGAGGTCGTGGACGGTGGTGACGATGATCGTGTCGGGGCCGACGAGCCCGGCCTCCTGCGCAAGGGCGAACTCGATGTCGGAGTATCCGGCCCCCTTGCCGAGGCGGGCGCCCTGGTGGTTGACCGCTACCGTGCCGCACAGGATCAGGTCGACCGGACGCATCTGGGACGGCATGACCTTCGGCGCGACGGCCTCGGCCGTCTTGCTCATAGCGGCCTCAACAGGCAGCCGACCAGGGTCGAGTTCGTAGAACGGGTGTTCGTCCGCGAGCCGCGGGACGGCCATGTAGACGAGCTTGCCCTCGCGAAGCGCGCGAGTGCGAACAGGCAACTGCGCCCGATCGGGGTTGGCCTTGATGACCTGCGCAGAACCCCAGGCCGGCAGCGATGTCAGCAGCTCGGTCGCGCGCTCCGATCCGATGAAATCAGGGATGTGCCCGTGGACACCGCGCTCTCGAACGACATTCTCCTGCTCCAGCAGATCCCAGACGCGGTGCCTTGCTTCGTCCTTGCCCTGGTCGGTGCCCATCCCTGATTCGTACGTGGTCAGGCAGCCGTCATCAAGGCCAACAAACGATCGTTGACTTCCCTGACCCTCGGCTCCCTGCGCCACGGGGCCAGCTCGCGTCCGGCGGTGAACACCAGGTTCATGCCGCCACCGCCCCGGGTGGCCTCCACGACGGTGATGGCCTCGTGCAAGCTGGCCAAGGCGGCATCGAGCTGGCGCGTCCGAATGTGGGCGAGGCTGAGATTGCCCAGAACGATGGCACTGGACTTGTTCCCTTCCCGCCGCAGTGCCGTGAGAGTGCCAGCGGCTCGTTCCGGCCGCCCCAGGAACAAGTAGCTGGAACCGGTCAGCCGTCCATGGTCGTCAGGGGTGAAGAACCCGGCAGCGGGATCGGCGTCACCGCTCTTGTCGAACTCGGCGAGCGCCCCACCAAGCGACTTCTCGCAACGCTGGGCATCCTGGAGCATCGCGTGCGCCTCCCCCACATGCATCAATGCGATGCCTGCCAGAGCAGGACTGACACCGCTGGCGGTACGGGCGGCGGACTTGGTCAGCGCCAAGCCCTTGCGGGGATCACATAGGCCGTAGAGGGCGACGTAGCTCATGCGTAGTTGAGCATGCGCTTCGGCGAAGCCGTCGCCGACCTCCCTCGCCGCCGCGACGGCGGCCTCGAAGTAGGCCAAGGTCGTCGCGTGGTCACGGCGTTGGGACGTGTCCCACACCAGTTGGCCCATCAAGGTGGCCGACTCGGCCTCAACCGCGAATAGCTCGCGAAGCACCCGGCCGGCGAGGGCGTGCTGGCGCAGGTAGGCGACCTGTCCGTGACACTGTCCCGCCGATGCCAGCAGCAGCGCCGACGGAACCCTGTCGTACTCCTCGGTGAGCGTTTGGACACGCTGCCGCAAGTGAGCGGTAGTGATCAAGTCGACGCCGGTCGGGTTTCCCAGCGCGTGAGCCAGCCGTTCATCACGGTGCGGCTCAACCGACCGGACGTCATCGAGGAGGACATTCAATTCCTCCAGCGAGATCCGGAGCTCGGTAGCCAGACGAGGCCGAATATAGGGCAGCGGATCGGTCTCGGCGCGCTCCCAGCGGCCCACCGTCGAACGCTCGACCCGCAATCGCTCGGCGAGTTGCTCTTGGCTGTGACCGGCGGCGCGGCGCTGTCGCGCCAGGCGGTGCCGTTTGAGTGCCATCTACCGGCCTCCCGACGTCTCTCCGTCCGACCCTGCCGACCTCTCACCCGTCCTCGCAGGTCAACCCGCACGATGCATCGCCGATGCCGCATCGATGCCGCATCCTCGCTCTGGCTCACCCGGCCACCACGCAGTTCGGTGTACCCGTCAGCGTCAGCGAGCCGATACGGAACGTGATCAGCCCTGGTCTATCACGTGGTTCGTCTGGCCGCCGGAAGACGGAGGCAAATCGACATGGCCGACAATCACCCCACTCAGTGGCCTCTGCGCAACGTCATGGAGTTCGCATGCCTGCCGAGCGCCGCCCGCTGGGCGCGTAAGCACACCCGGGACATGCTCCTCCGCTGGAACCTGTCCCATCTGACCGACAACGCCGAGCTCCTGACCTCAGAGCTGATCACCAACGCCTACAAGGCCGCCGGGGTGGACGTCGAAGCGCACGGCTACACCGCCCTGATCGGCGTCCCGCCGATCCAGATGCGACTCGCGTCCGACCGTCGCCGACTTCTCATCGAGGTCTGGGATCCCAGTCCCGAATCTCCCATCGCCAAGGAAGCCGACCAAGAGGCCGAGTCCGGACGCGGCCTGTTCATGGTCGACTATCTGGCCCAGAAATGGAACTATTACCACCCCACCACCGGCGGCAAAATCGTCTGGTGCGAACTTACCGACGAGCAAACATCGACTCGCATACATCAGGGGTGAAGCGCATATTATGCGTGAACGATGCCAACAGACATATAGAGCGAAATCCCACATCGTGCCGACTTTTAACAACTCGTCAGGAAAAGGGACTTCGCGGGCTGCTCAGGTCATGGCTGCCAGGACCGTCTGGATCACTCCAGCAACCGTGGCGATGACTGTGAGGACAGTCATCAGTCTCTGCTTGGGCTCGACAGTAGGCCGCTCCGGCAAGGGCTCGCTGTAATGCGGCTCTGGTCCGCGCCCCGGACGAGGAGCAGGCGCGGTGGCTTGCCGAGGACTACGGCGATAGCCGAGCAGTCTGAGTAGCGCATCGGTCTTGTACACCGAGTGAGATGGCTCGCGTGTGCAAGCCATGAGACGCCCGCTGGCTGGGTGTTTGCAGGGCCATCCCCTACTCGTCTCGACACCACACAGAGTGGGAACAGAGCACAACTCGTAGTATGCCCAGGTCAAGAGCGGCAAGATCCATAGCTGTGGGTAGCCGGACTGCCAGGCCAGCACCGACAGCAAGACGACTGCGCCCCACCAGCACAAGATCGCGTTACGTCGCTTCTCAGCTTGAGTCTGCCGCCGCGCCATGGCTCCCCCGCCCGCACTGTTTCTGCTCGACGGAGGCAGCATAGACACGGACGCTCTGTCTGTGAATGCACTTTTACACACTGGAACACCGGCGGTCATATTTTCAGACAATGATCTATCGCACCAACTCTTCTTGTAAGAACATTGGCTTTCACTTAAAAATGAATCGTCATCACTCTACCGGCGAGTAGGGTCTGATATTCAAGTGAAGCGACTCATGATATACGTCCCATGGGTGCGGAACACTTGGTCTTCGTCGGAGGGGTGAGCGGCCAGTGTGAAAGTTCCGAAAACTCGATGATGCCATCGGCCTACGAGACATGCAGTGGCTGGATCTCTCCAGCCCCCTCCCTCTTGCTGCCTGTCAGATGGCCCCTCGGTTGCGGGTCTTAGCCAGCGCGTCCAGGGCGGTTTCGTCGGCGTCGGGGAGGGTGTGGAGGTAACGCTCGGTTGTTGCGATGGAGGCGTGGCCGAGGCGCTCTTTGACTACCTGGAGGTCTGCGCCGCCGTTGAGGAGCCAGGAGGCGTGGGCGTGGCGTAGGTCGCGCATGGTGGGCTTGAAGTTGAGTTCGGCCGCTTCCAGGGCGGGGTTCCAGATCCGGCGGCGGAACCAGTCGCTTGGGATGTGGCCGTCAGTCTCGCGGGTGCGGGGTGTGCGGGGGTTGTCCTTGCCCTTGGCTCGGCGGTCGGCTCGGTAGATGGCGACAGCCGCCTTGCAGTGGGAGCAGCGGCATTTCCCAGCGGAGTAGGCACTGAGGGTGGCGTGACGGTAGCTGCGGCCGTTCTCGTTCGGGGCGGTCATGCCGAGTCCGGCGGGGTCGGCGACGAGTCGGGGCCGGGTTCGGGGCTGGGTGGTGTCCTGGCGGAGGACGAAAAGGAGATCCTCGGCACTGAGGTTCTTGGTCTTGATGTGTTCCTCAAGCTTGTCCGTGATCTGGGTGCTGAGCTTGAAGCGGCGGTACTCCTTGTCCTTCGGGTAGTCCTTGACCAGGAAGCGGCCGCCCGTCGGGTGGAACTTCGGGTGTATCTCCACGACCGCGCGGCTGACGGTGAGGATGCGGGTGCGGATCTTGAGGTCCTTGACGCGGAGTTCGGTCAGCTCACCCCAGCGGAGGCCGCTCTCGATCTCGGTTTCGGCGAGGAGTCGGAAGTCGCCTTCGGGGAGGGCGTGGTACGCGTCGTCGAACTGTTCGGGCGTGATGATCTGGAGAGGCTTCTTGGGGACCGGCGGAGTCTTCACCCCCCGGCAGGGATGGATGAAGGTGACCTGGTCGTCCAGGGCGGTGGTGAAGATCGCGCTCAAGAGGATCTTGTTGTAGCGGATCGTGACCGGCTTTACGCCCCGATCTTTGAGCTTGGTGATCCAGTTGCGGACGTGCTCGGGGAGTATGTCGATCATGCGCATCGTGCCGAACTCCGGCATGACGTGCTTGTAGAGCGAGTACGTGTACGCCTCGCGGGTGCTGGCCTCGATCTGGTGGTTGGGGAGCCAGGTCTGTTCGACGTAATCGCGAAAGCGCTGTTTCCCTCTGGCCGGATCTCCGGTGCGGCCCTTGGCCACCTCGACCTCTGCTCGTTGCCATGCCTTGTCGGCCTCCTTCTTGCTGGAGTGAGTGCCGGCCGAACGACGCCGGCCTCGGATGTCGTCGTAGTAGGCGGTGTAGCGGGGCTTCCCGTCCACACCGGTCCGCTTGCGGGAGTGACCCATGAAGACCTGACCTTCCAGGTGATCGTCCGACCCTCGTTTGACCCTGGACGCTGAGTGACGGGTTGGTTTGGCCCGTCAGGGCCCGACACCAGTTTTAGGCCATCTACCTGCGATTTTACAGAAGTGGCCTTGATTCACGAGGGTTCGTATGAACGCGGAGGGGCGTTCGGGACGAAGAGGTCGTGGGTTCGAATCCCGCCACCCCGACACCAGGTCAAAGGGCCCTTTCCTTCGCGGGAAGGGCCCTTTGCCTTGTCCGTACAGCAGCGAAGTACAGCAACGCCTACGAACCGAACTGCTCCCCGAGCTGCTTGAGCGCCCGCCGGGCCGTCTCATCCGAGACCAGGATGCGCATGGCCACCCGAGGGCGACGTCGAGGGCGACGAGCAGGGTGGCACAGGTCCGCCGGGTGTCATGGATCTTGACCCGCCGCACACCCGCCCTCTGGCACCGCGCCTCGAAGCTCCGGTTGAAGTTGCACGGGTCGACCGGGCCGCCGTTGCGGGTCGTGATGACGAGCCCCCTGTTGATCCACTTGCCTCCCGCAGCCTCCCTTGCGGCCTCCTGGCGCTCCTGTTGGAGCTGGAGATCGTTGAGGCGGATCCCCGGAAGAGGCAAGGTCGCGTCCGACGCCTCAGTCCTGGTCTGACGGTGCAGGAGTTCGCGCCGAACCCGCTGGAGTTGCCACTCCACATCGAGCGTCTGACAGTCGAGATCGACCACCGACCGAGGTAGGCCGAGCGCCTTCCCCTTACGCAGCGGGCGGGCCGGCCATTGGAACGAACCTCCGAATGGGCATTGACAAACAATCACGGCCGACAGATGATCGGCTCATCCAGGATCCCCCGAAGGGAGCTCGAAATGCGAATGATGGGCAATCGAGTCCTGTCCATAGCGGCCGCCGCGATTACCGTGGTCGTGGCGCCCGTTGTGGTTGCCATTCCGAGCGCAGCGGCGAATGAGAAGGGCGCCGAAATCATGGCCGGATGCACGAACTGGACGCCGCATATCAGGGGAGTCATCTCCGGCACGGCCAAGGTGCACAGCAGCTATTCGGGGTCATCCCAGGTGATAGCCACGTGGAAGTACGGTCAGCTTTTCCGTGTCGACAAGCGTTGCGTGAACAGTTCCGGAAACCTGTGGTGGCACTCGGACTGCTGCACTGGCGTTAAAGGCTACATCTGGAACGACTATACAAAGGTCGCCGGAACCTGATGAATCAACAGGGCTCGCCTAGCGATCTGTGGCTGTAGGTCGCAGCCGCATTTCGGCTGGTGAGCCCTGGACTGGAGCGCCCGCTCACCGAGACCCGCGCCAACGGCGATAGACCGCGCTCGGCCACCGCTTGGACTGGGGCCTCGTCCACCGGCGGTCCAGTACGAGGTCGTAACGAAATCAGGTGACCGCCTTATGGTGTTCCAGTGTCACCGCGATGCTCACTTCGATGTCACTCACCCCAACTCCGCCAGCTCCATCCGAGCCGAGATGGTCATGCAGGAGGCCAACGCCGCCTCAAGCAGCTCGTGAGGCCGCAGGCCAACCGAGCCGCCCACCTCGTCCTTGACGGTGTCAGCCAACCCCGCGTTCTGCCCCGCGCGGAACTGGACCTGATACGGCGTCGTCAAATGCCTGTGCCTCCACTATGCCGAGCTCCTCTCGATCGTTCGGCAGGGGACGGGGATGGCGACGGCAGAACCCATCAAGGGCGCTTCGCGTTCCTTCGGAATCGGGCAAGCCCGCCCCTTGACGGACCCCGCTTCGCGGTCGGCGGGCGGCTGCGCCCGTCTCTAGACTTGCCGCATGCCCGACGCGAATGATCTCCCCAGGTACCGAGTTCTCACCGGCCCCGACGATGAGACTTTCTGCCGGAGGGTCAGCGAGACGCTGGACCTCGGTTACGAGCTGCACGGCTCGCCTTCGGTGACGTTCAACGGGGATCGCGTGATCGTGGCTCAGGCACTTGTTCGGCCGCAGCCCTGACGGACTCTGGTGTGCGTGCTCGAAGCGGGTGCTTCGTCGGGTGGGCGGTCGGAGCCGGCATGGAGGACGCCCACCGTGCCCCTCGGCGAGTACGGGTCGGCGTGGTGGGTCGCGTGTTCAATCGGTGGTGGTGTGGTCCTGCACGTTCTCCATTCGGCCGTGCAGGACCTGCTCATTGATCTCCAGGTGGTTGATCAGGCGCAGGGCGGCGGCGACGGCGTTGCCGACGAGCTCGCTGGCGACCTCGCCGTATTCGACCTGGAGGACGCGTTCGTCGTCGGTCGCGTACTGCTGGTCCCGGCCGGCGGTGGCGTGGGCCAGGAAGGCGATGACGTGCAGTTTGGAGCACGGGACGGTGAGGGTCAGCAGTTCGCGTTCGGTGCGGTCGAGGCGCACGCCCTCGTCTTCGCCGCCGAACAGGAGTCCGTAGAGGACGTCCTTGGCCTCGCGGAGCAGGTCCTCGCCGCGCGGGGAGCGGTGGCAGGGGACGATGAGGTCGCCGCCCGGTTGGGGCGGGTCCAGCAGGTGGCCTTCCGCTTGGAGGACGCGACGGTCGTAGGCCCGGTACCGGCGGATGAAGGCCGGCAGGGTCTTCTCGGTGAGGCCGAGGCCGTGCAGACGGGCCGTGCGGGCGGCGCGTTCGCTGCCGGGCCCGGAGGGGCGCGGGACCTGGCAGGGAATCAGCGGTGCGGGATCGTGCTCCGGGAGCAGCGCGGTGAGGAGTTCCTCGACCAGCCAGTCGACGGACTGCTCGCGCAGTCGGCGCCGGACGCGTTCGCGCAGCTCGGCCGCCACCTCCCGCCGGATCTCAGCGACCATCCGTACGGCGTCGCCCATGTGCGCCCCCTCGCCCCCGTCCCCCGCCCGCGATCAAGACGAAGGAAACTCTTCGCAATGAGATGGTAACTCACCGTCAGGGACGGTCGGTTTTGGGCCTGGAGTACGTGATCAGGTCTCGTCGGATCGCACTTCGATCGGGCCATGGGGTTCGGCGCTGTCGGGTTGGTGAATCCGGGGCTTTGCAGGTGCCCTGGTGGACGGGAGGGATCGCCGGCCAGGGCACCCGCGTTCGCTCACGGCCAGCCCAGCCGTGAGCGAGTTCGGTCAGGTCGTGTGCACCGTCACGCCTGTCGATCGAGCTGCCTGAACGATGTTCTGGCCGGGCCGGGAGGGAAGAGGCCCGGCCAGGACATCGCGTTCGTCCACCGTCCTGGGTGCGGACCGCGAACGAGGTGTCCGGGGCGCTCGCCCGGGCCGCCGGCGACAGGGGGGCGAGGCGGCGCGGGCTTGTGGGGGTTCCCCGAACTCCTGAGACGCTATGAGCGGCGGTTATCAGGCGCCTATCGGCTGGATATCGCGTGGCGATGGGCGGCGGGTAGGGCTGGGCATACCCGCAGGATGGGGGGCCACCGTGATGTCCGGGAGGCGCGGAACGGCTGGGATGGAGGTATGACTTCCACACTCCCCGGCGCCGACGACCGGCGGCCGGCCTTGACGTCCGCCGACCCTCACGGTGGGCCTGTGCCGCTCGTCCCGCGGCCGCGGCCGGAGCCGGTGGCGAACGCGGTGGACCTCGTCGAGGCGACCCGGCGGTACGGGGCGCCGGAGACGGCGGTGCGGGCGCTGGACGGCGTGACGATCAGCTTCCCCGCGGGCTCCTGGACGGCGGTGATGGGGCCGTCCGGCTCGGGCAAGTCGACGCTGCTGCATTGCGCGGCGGGCCTGGACCGGCTGACCTCGGGCCGGGTCCTGCTCGCCGGGCAGGAGATCACCGGGGCGCCCGACGCGGTGCTCACCGCACTCCGCCGCCGGACCATCGGCTTCGTCTTCCAGAGCTTCAACCTGATCGGCTCGCTGACCGCCGAGCAGAACGTCGCGCTGCCGCTCCGGCTGGCGGGACGGCGGCCGTCCCCCGAGGCCGTCCGGGAGGTGCTGACCAGCGTCGGCCTCGGAGAGCGGATGCGGCACCGTCCGCGCGAGATGTCCGGCGGGCAGCAGCAGCGGGTGGCGATCGCCCGCGCGATGGTGACCCGTCCGGCGGTGCTGTTCGCCGACGAGCCGACCGGGGCGCTGGACTCGGCGTCGGCCCGCATGGTCCTCACGCTGCTGCGGGGCATGGTGGACGCGGCGGGGCAGAGCATCGTGATGGTGACGCACGACCCGGCCGTGGCCGCCGGCGCCGACGCGGTGGTCTTCCTGTCCGACGGCCGCGTGGTCGACCGGCTGCTGCGCCCCTCGGCGCGCGAGGTCGCCGACCGGCTCGCCCGGCTGGAGGGCTGACCGTGCTGCTGATGTCGGCGCGGATGCTCCGCGAACGGTGGCGGCTGTTCGCCGGGGCGGTGCTGAGTGTGGCACTGGGCGTCGCGCTGGTGCAGTCGTCGCTGATGACGATGGCGTCCACCGCGGACTCGAAGGTCCCGCCGGGCGTGTCCGGCCGCGCCGCGGAGGAGATCCGGGAGGGATACGCCGGGGCCGCGACGCTGCTCGGGATGACGGTGATGCTGGCGGGGTTCCTCGCGGTCTTCATCGTCGGCTCCACGTTCACGTTCACCGTGGCGCAGCGGCGCCGCGACCTGGCGCTGTTCCGGATGCTCGGCGGGAGCCGGCCGCAGCTCGTCCGGCTGCTGCTGGGCGAGGCGCTGCTCCTCGGGCTGATCGGGACGGGACTCGGCATCGCGCTCGGGGTGCCGGGGACGTGGGCGCAGTCGTGGACGCTGGTCGCCCTCGGGATGCTCCCGGACGGCTTCTCGCCCTCCTGGACGAACGGGATCCTGCCCGTGTCGGCGGGACTCGGCCTCGGGGTGACGCTGGCCGGGGTGCTGGTGGCGTCGCTGCGCGCGGCGCGGGTGCGCCCGCTGGAGGCGCTGCGCGAGACGGGCGGAGCCGCGCGCGCCATGACCGTCACCCGCTGGCTGGTCGGGCTGTGCTTCCTGGTCCCGGCGGTGGTGCTGATCCCGGTGGGCCGGACCTCGGACGTGCTCGGCGCGATGCTGGTCGCGATGGCGGTGTCGATCTGGGGTTCGGTCGCGTTGAGCCAGTTCAGCCCGTTGATCGTCCCGCTGGTGGGGCGGCTGCTCGGGGTGGCGCTGCGGGCGGGCACGCTGGGCGGGCTCGCCGAGGCCAACCTCCGCGACGGGGTCCGGCGCAGCGCGTCCACCGCGGCGCCGCTGATCGTCCTGGTCTCGCTGGTGATCGGCCTGACCGGCACGCTGAGCTCGCTGGCCCGCGCCACCGGGATGGACGTCGAGCGGGTCACCGCGGGCGACCTCGTCGTCGCCTCCACCGGCGCGAACGCCGCGCGGATCGCCGCCGTCCCGGGCGTCGCGACCGCGTCGCCGCAGGTCTCGGTGGACATCTCGGTCACGGTCACGCACCACGCGGAGGGGCGCCAGGGGCGCCGCACGCACCACCTGGGAATCGTCACCGTGGACGGCCCGGCGTACGAGCGGACCCACCGTCCGGCCCCGCGCGCCGGGTCGTTCGACCGGCTGCACGGCCGTACGCTCGCCGTCGGCTCCGGCCTCGCCGCGGAGGGGATCCGGGTCGGTTCCAGGGCGACGGCGAAGATCGGCGGGACACGGCGGACGCTGCGGATCGTCGCGTCCGTCGCCCCGACGCTGGAGAACGGCAGCGAGAGCTTCCTGATCCCGCGCGAGCTGGTGCCGGCGTCGCTGACGGCGGGCGCGCCGGCCGAGACCGTGGTCCAGGTGGGGCCCGGCACGTCCGCCGGGGCGGTCGCGGACCGGATCCGCGCCGCCGGGATCGGCACGGTGCGCACCGTGCCGCAGTGGGCCGGCGACCGGGTCGCCGAGCAGCAGCGCGGCAACGACGGGATCATGATGGTGCTGATGGGGCTGGGCGGCCTCTACGCCGCCGTCGCCGTGATCAACGCGGTGGTGATCGCCGGTGCGGAGCGCCGAGCCGAGTTCGCCACCGCGCGGGTGTCCGGGCTGAGCCGCGCCCAGGTCGTGCGGACGGCGCTGGCCGAGGCGTGGGCGGTGACGACGATCGGGCTGCTGCTCGGCGGGCTGGTCGCGGCGGCGGCGCTGGCCGGGTTCGCCACCGGGCCTGGGCCGAACATCCTCGTCGTCCCGTGGGGCCTGCTCGCGCTCCTGGTCACGGGGTCCTACCTGGTGACCGGGCTGGCCAGTATGTGGACGACCGCGTCCGCGACCCGGACCGCGCCCGTCCTGCTGATCGCCGCCCGCGAATGACCCGCGAGGCCCGAGGACCTCGGCAGCCGGCGGAGACCCGCCTGGTGTAGCTGGCTACACCAGGAGTTCGGGAGAGTACGCCCATCCGCCCGGAGTCCGCCGATGGCACGGTTGAACACAGGTCAGAACGGACCGAGATTCCACCGAAAGGACCCCCTGATGAAGTCCCTCCTCGTCCTCGTCCTCATCGCCGCCATCGCCGTCAACGTCTCCACCAGCTTCGCCTTCGACGGCGCGTTGCAGATCATCGTCAGCGTCGGGACCGGCGTCATCGCGATCGGCTCGGCCGCCGGTCTCTTCCTGCTGCGCAACAAGGCGAGCTGACCGGGGCCGCACCTCAGGGTGCCCTCCTCCGACCCCTCACCTGAGCAAGTGCGCACGGCCATCGGCGAACGGCTCTGCGCGTGCGACGGCGATCACACGGTCTGCGCCGGTTCCGTGGCCCAGGAGGCGGGCGACCACCCCGACGCGTACGCCGCCCGGATGGGGTCAGTGCGGCGAGTGGCGCTTGTGCTTCTTGTGCTTCTTCTGCTTCTTGTGCGTACCGGTCTCCCACTCGTAGCCCGGGGTCTTGTTCTTGCAGTACCTGTCGCTCACGACGGTGTCGCTCGCGTCGTGCTCGCACCAGCGTTGCTGCGAACACGCACTCGTTCCGAGCCCTGCGACCAGAACGGCGGACAACGCCAGGCCGACCGAACGCGCCTTGATCATGGGTGCCTCTTTCACGGCCGGGGGGAACCTGTGACCGGCCGAGGGTAGTCCACCGGGCGGCCGGAGCGGCACTTGGCCGGCAGCGATCCCGCCGCGCCGCCGGCGCAAACTATGCTGTCGGCCGTGAGCGATGACCCGGCCGACGAAACGCGGGAGCGCATGGGCGCACCCGGCCGCGAATACCGCATCGGCGAGCTCGCCCGCGCCGCCGACGTCCCGATCCGGACGCTCCGCTACTACCAGGAGCGCAAGCTGCTGCCCCCGCCGCGTCGCACCGGGCGGATCGGGCTGTACTCCGAGGACCATCTCGCCCGGCTGCGCATGATCGGGAACCTGCTGGAGCGCGGCCACACCCTGGAGGGCATCCGCGAGCTGCTGTCGGCGTGGGAGCAGGGCCGCGACATCGAGACGGTGCTCGGGGTGGAGAAGGCCGTCACCACTCCGTGGTCGAACGAGACGCCGGTGACGATGACGCTGGCCGAGCTGGCCGCGCTGTTCCCCGGCGAGGTCGGGCCCGAGTCCGTCGAGCAGGCCGTCGCCATGGGGCACATCGAGGTGGACGGCGACCGCGTGACGCACTGGAGCCGCCGCCAGCTGGAGGCGACGGTGACGCTGGTCCGTGTCGGCGTGCCGCTGACCGAGGTGCTGGCCGCCAGCGTCGAGCTCCAGCGCAGCATGGACGACCTGGCCGCCATGTTCGTCCAGCTCATCACCACGCATGTGGTGGAACGGATCGCCGGTCAGGACCTCGCCGAGCTCACCGACACGCTCGCCCGGCTCCGGCCGGGGGCCGAGGTGTCGGTCGAGGCGGGCTTCGCCCGCGCGATGGACCGCCAGGTCCACGCGGCGATCGACGAGGTGCTCGGCCGCCTCGGCTCCCCGTAGTCCTGCTCCTCCGGGCACTGTGCTCGCACGGGTCGCACGGGCCCCTTTGGGCGATACTGGGGGCATGGTCGACGATGAACGCTGGAAGGCCCGTTTCCGGGCCGCGCGGGTGAGCCTGCCCCGCTGGGCGCGCGACGCCCCGCACCGCAGCACCTACCGGTCGAACGCCACGGGGACGTGGGAGATCTATGCCTGGGACCGGGAGACCGGCGACCGGCGGCAGGTGACCGAGCGTCCGAACGGCACCTGGACGGGGGGCGTCGACCCCGCCGGCGAATGGATCTGGTGGTTCGCCGACACCGACGGCGACGAGTTCGGCGTCTGGAAGCGGACCCCGTTCCAGCCCGCACCGGACGCGGGCGGTGGCGTGGGCGAGAGCGTGCCGGCCGTGCCGGGGCTGGAGCCGTCCTACCCGTCCGGCCTGGTCCTCGGCGCGAGCGGGCTCGCCGTCGTCGGCCGGTCGACCGACAACGGCAACTCCGTGCATCTGTGCCGTCCCGGCGCGGCGCCGGAGCTGCTCTACCGGCATGCCGAGGACGCGCACGTCGCCGCGCTGTCCAGGGACGAGGGCCTGATCGCGATCGGGCACAGCGAGCACGGCGACAGCAGGCACATGGCGCTGCGCGTGCTGCGCCCCGACGGGACGACCGTCGCCGACCTGTGGGACGGGCCGGGCAAGGGCGTGTACGGGACGGCGTTCGCGCCGGTCGCCGGGGACGGCCGGCTGCTGGTCGGGCACGAGCGGCGGGGCCGCGACGAGCTGCTGATCTGGGATCCGGTCGCGGGCACCGAGCGCGAGATCGTCCTCGACCTGCCCGGCGAGATCGGCGCCGAGTGGTACCCGGACGGGTCCGCGCTGCTGATCTCCCACTCCCACCAGGCACGGGACGAGCTCTACCGCTACGACCTGGACGGCGACGGCTCCCTCACCCGGATCGACACCCCGCGCGGCGTGATCGGCGGCGCCGCCGTCCGGCCGGACGGGACGGTCGAGTTCTCGTGGTCGTCGGCCGCCGAGCCGCCGGTGATCCGTTCGACGTCCGGCGCGGTGGTGCTGGCCCCGCCCGGGCCGCCCCCGCCGCCGTCCGTCCCGGTCGAGGACGTGTGGGTGGACGGACCGGGCGGCGCGATCCACGCGCTGGTCAGCAGGCCCGAGGGCGGCGGCGACGGGCCGCTGCCGGCGGTGTTCGAGGTGCACGGCGGCCCGACGGCGCAGGACGACGACTCGTTCGTGGCGACGGCGGCGGCGTGGGTCGACCGCGGTTTCGCGGTCGTCCGGGTCAACTACCGGGGCTCGACCGGGTACGGCTCGCGGTGGCGGGACGCGATCGAGGGCCGGGTGGGCCTGACCGAGCTGGAGGACATCAAGGCGGTCCGCGACTGGGCGGTGTCGTCGGGCCTCGCCGATCCGGAGCGGCTGGTGCTGACCGGCGGCTCGTGGGGCGGCTTCCTCACCCTGCTCGGCATCGGCACCCAGCCAGGCGACTGGACCGTGGCGGTCGCCGCGGTGCCGGTCGCCGACTACGTCGCCGCGTTCGAGGACGAGATGGAGGGCCTCCAGGCGTTCGACCGGTCGCTGTTCGGCGGCTCGCCGGACGAGGTGCCGGAGCGCTACCGGGAGTCCTCGCCGATCACCTACGTCGACCGGGTCCGGGCACCGGTGCTGGTCCTGGCCGGGGAGAACGACCCGCGCTGCCCGATCAGGCAGATCGACAACTACCTGGCCAGGCTGGACGGGCTGGGCCTGCCGCACGAGGTCTACCGCTACGACGCGGGGCACGGCTCCCTGGTCGTCGAGGAGCGGATCATCCAGATGGCCGCGGAGATGGCCTTCGCCGCTAAACATCTGGGTATGTCCTGATATATACCCCGCCGGGCCGGGGTGATCCGGCCCGGCGGGGTTTACCGGTTCGACGCGGAGGGGATTCCTCCGTTCGGCCGCTTATGAGCAAATCCGGTCCGGATGACCGGTGGCCCCCCGGCGCCGCAGCCGACGTTGCGGCGCGACGCTCAGCCGACGCTCTCCACCAGGAGGGCCAGCTATCCGGGGGGACACATGAACCAGCACCATGCAGCCGAACCGATCGGCCGTGCCAACCGCGCCGGCCCTACCGGCCAGGCCTGCCACCACCGTCCGACCGGCCGAAAACAGCGGGCGGTGCTCAGGACCGTCCTGCTGACGGGCTTCGCGGTCACGGCCGCGGGCTTCACCGCCAACGGTCCGGCATCCGCCGACACGACGTCCCCAGGGGGGCGCACTTCCGCCGCCGACGCCGCCGGATCCTCCGCCCGCCTGTACAAGGCCCCGCTGCGGGCGGGCTCGCGGCGCATGTCCAGATCGCTGCTCATGGAGCAGCGGTTCGCCGAATGGTCGCTGCGCTCCAACGGCATCCGCTGGCAGTCGAGCGGCGGATGCTCCGACCGCGAGCGGGAGAGCTGCACGTCCTTCGACAAGATCCGCTGGGGATCGGTGGACGGGCTGATCGACTTCAAGAAGGACAGCGGCTGCCCGCTGGTGATCACCGGCGGGACCGAGCGCGGGCACGCTCCGGGCCGCTACAGCCACGGCACCGGCTACAAGATCGACATCGTGCCGACCGCGTGCACCGACGCCCGGATCCACCGCTTCCGCCACCTGGGCACCCGCGGCGACGGCGCCGAGCTCCACCGCTCACCCGCCGACGCGGTCTTCGCCCGGGAGAGCGACCACTGGGACATCACCTTCCGCTGACCGGCTCAGGCGCGGACCTCGCGGATGATGCCCACCAGTTCCCGGGTCACCGACTTGAACCCCGGGATCCGGGACATCGACACCATCCGGTTCACCAGCGGGACGGTCCGCTCCACCAGCAGGTAGGTCTTGCGGCAGCCGGGCGAGTCGTCGTGCACCCAGTAGAGGACGATGCCCATCGAATACAGCCACAGCAGCTCGGGCAGCTCCGCCCGGAACTCCTTGTCGATCTTGAGGCTGGACCCGTCCACGACCTCGCGGTAGATCGCCACCGCCGAGTCCCGGGCGGGGCCCGACTCCGCGCTGAACGGGTTGAGCGGACTGGTCGGCTCGGCGGCGAACTTGAAGAACTTCCCGGCGAACTCGTGGTAGGGCACCATCGTGTCGACCCGCGCCTTCAGCACCCCGAGCAGCCTCGGCGCGAAGTCGCGCTCGGCGCCCAGCACCGCCCGGCAGGCCGCGACGTGCTCGTCCTGCAACTCGTCGTAGTACGCCTGGATCAGCTCCTCCTTGGAGCCGAAGTAGTAGTAGGCGTTGCCGACCGAGACGCCGGCCTCCTTGGCGATGGCCCGCATCGTGGTCGCCTCGAACCCGCGCTCGCGGAACAGCCGCAGCGCGGTCTCGACGATCAGCGCCCGCGTCTGCTCGGACTTCACGGCCTTCGTCTCGGTCACGTACGCCAGCCTAAAGCCCGCCGCCGCTCACCGAACCCGCCTCCGCGGTCACGGTCCGCGCACCGCAACCGAAAGCACGCCGGCGGTGTTGACCGGACATGTCTACCTCTCTAGCAGTTCTCAAACGCTTCTACGCGGCGGAAGCGGAGTACCTGACCTCCGGCGGACCGGGGAAGGCCGACTTCGGCGGCATGGCGAAATGCCTCGACCCCGAGGTGACCCTGCACCAGGCCGCGTCCCTCCCCTACGGCGGGACGTGGCGCGGCCACGCGGGCATGGAGCGGTTCATGGCCACGATGAGCGAACTGTGGGCGTCGCTGGAGTTCGTCGACCAGCGGTTCGCCACCGAGGGCGACACCGTCGTGGCCTACAACCGCGCCATCATGTGCTCGCGCGCGACCGGCCGCTCGCTGGACGCCTCGATCGTCCAATGGATCACGATCAAGGACGGCCTCGTGGCGGAGTTCCGCCCGTACTACCTGGACACCGCCGAGGTCATCGCCACCCTCACGCCCTGACCCGGACGCGAGCCGGGCGGACGAACCGAAAGGCCCGTCCGCCCGATCCGTCCGCCCCCGCCCCTCGGTCCCGCGTTCGGGCCCTAGGGACGGTGAAGCGCCGGTCTCAGCGGCCGGTGCCGCCGTAGACGACGGCCTCGACCTGCTCGGACTCGAGGTCGAAGGAGCGGTGCGCGGCGGCGACCGCGGTGTCGATGTCGTCCTGGGCCACCACGACCGAGATCCGGATCTCCGAGGTGGAGATCATCTCGATGTTGACGCCGGCCTCGGCGATGGCCGCGAAGAACGTGGCCGTCACCCCCGGGTGCGAGCGCATGCCCGCGCCGATCAGCGAGACCTTGCCGATCCGGTCGTCGTAGCGCAGCGACTCGAACCCGATCCGCTCCTTGAGCTTGTTGAGCGCGGTCAGCGCGCTCTGCCCGTCGGTGGCCGGCAGGGTGAAGGAGATGTCGGTGCGGCCGGTGGAGGCCGCCGACACGTTCTGCACGATCATGTCGATGTTGATCTCGGCGTCGGCCAGCACGGTGAAGATCGTGGCGGCCTCACCGACCTTGTCGGGCACCCCCACCACGGTGATCTTGGCTTCGCTCCGGTCGTGCGCGACGCCGGAGATGATCGCCTGCTCCATGTCGTGCCCCTCGATCTCGCTGCTGTCGACGACCCACGTGCCTTCCTTCTGGCTGAACGAGGACCGTACGTGGATCGGAATGTTGTACCGGCGCGCGTACTCGACGCAGCGCAGATGAAGGATCTTGGCACCGTTGGCGGCCATCTCCAGCATCTCCTCGTAGGAGATGCGCGGGATGTGCCGCGCCGCCGGCACGATGCGCGGGTCCGCGGTGAAGATCCCGTCGACGTCGGTGTAGATCTCGCAGACGTCGCCGTCCAGCGCGGCGGCGAGCGCCACGGCCGTGGTGTCGGAACCGCCGCGGCCGAGCGTGGTGATGTCCTTGGTGCCCTGCGAGACGCCCTGGAAGCCGGCGACGATGCAGATGGACCCCTCGTCCAGCGCGGTCCGGATCCGGCCGGGCGTCACGTCGATGATCTTGGCTTTACCGTGCGTGCCGTCTGTGATCACCCCGGCCTGGGAGCCGGTGAACGAGCGGGCCTCGTGGCCCAGGTTGGCGATGGCCATGGCCAGCAGCGCCATCGAGATGCGCTCTCCGGCGGTGAGCAGCATGTCCAGCTCGCGTGCCGGAGGCAGCGGGCTGACCTGCTTTGCCTTATCGATCAGGTCATCCGTCGTGTCGCCCATGGCGGAGACCACGACGACCACGTCGTTGCCCGCCTTCTTCGTTGCGACGATGCGCTGGGCGACCCGCTTGACGCACTCGGCGTCGGCGACGGAGGAGCCACCGTACTTCTGCACGACAAGAGCCACGGGTGGGCGCTCCTCGGATCGGGGTCGGGCGTACCGGCAAAAGTCTACCGATGCCCACCCGACGCGGTTACGGGGAGGTAACTCCAATCAGCAGTAGTACCGCGGATCGTCGCTGAAGCCGTAGTGGACGGCGTCCGCGCCGAGCGAGAGCCACGCCAGCGCCGGACGCCCTGGCGGCAGCGGCGGGCTCGCCGGCCGCGGCGGGTCGAACGCCGCCCAGTCGACCACCGGCGCCGCGTCCGGCGCGGTCCGCAGATACGGGACGAGGTCGACGTCGGCGACGTGGCGGCCCGCGTCGTAGACCGACAGTGTGAGGCACTCGGGCGGCTGGCCGTCGTCCTGATCGATCTGCCGGAACGGGCTGCCCCGCAGGTGGCCGAGCAGTTTTCCACAGGCCCAGCGCAGTTCCCCCAGGTCGGCGGTGACGACCCGGTCGAACGAGTTCGTGCCGTAGTTGTCGGCCATCTGCCCGAACTCCAGGACGTACCAGCCGTACCGCCCCTCGGACGGGACGCCCTCCCGCGCCGGCGGCGGCTCCGAGTCCGCGTCCATCCATTCCGGGCACAGCACCGCGAAGCGCTGCTCCCACTCCGCGGCGTCCGGTGCTCCGCTCCAGCGCAGTGCGGCGGCGAGCGCGCTGACGGCGAACGCGTCCGACGGGTCCAGGTCGGTCGCGCGCCGGGCGGCCTCGACGAGCGAGGCGAGGAGGGCACGGCCCGCCTCGTCGGACTCGGGCAGCGGGGGGCCGTCCCGTCCGGACTCCTCGACATGGTGGTCCCAGGCCGCCGCGTGCAGCGAGACCAGCCCGACGGCCGCCGCGGCGTCGCCGGGGTCCGCGGCGAGCAGCCCGTCCAGCAGGGCGATCACCTCGTCGTGGCGGCGGGCGATCTCCGCCTCCCACGCCTCCTCGGGGTCGGGCTCCTCGTCCGGGTCGGACTCCGCGTCGTCGGGGTCGATGTCCTGGTCCCAGGGCTCCTGCGGGCGCATCTCCAGCAGCTCGCGGTCAAGGAGCGAGGCGAGCAGCAGGGCCGCCTGCCGATCACCCCGGTCGAGTTCGAGCGCACGGCGCAGCCACGGCTCGGGGTCGCCAGGCGCGTCGCGAGGGAGCCACGGCCGCGGGTTCAGGCACAGCAGGCGTCCCAGCATGGACGCGGCCTTCGCGTGCCCGCCCTCGGCGGCCTCCAGCAGCGGCTCACCCGCCGCGTCGAACTCGCCCGCGTCGAGAAGCGCGGTGGCGCGGTCGAACCGCCGTTGAGGATCCATTCGGCCGGACACTCCGGGAGCTGATGTGTGGAACCGGGGCCTACTGGACCGCGGCGGCCTGTTCGTTGACGACGTCCAGGCGGGCGTTGGCGATGACGGCGTGCAGGGCGCGGAGGGCGGCGCCCGCGTGGTTGCCCCAGTGGTTGAAGTAGGAGTACTGCCACCACCACAGCGCCTCCAGCGGACGGTCCTGCTGGAAGTGCCGCAGGCCGTGCACGAGATCGCTGGCGACGTCGACCAGGTCGTCCGACAGCCGGTAGGACGTGGGCTCGGTGTCCTTGTAGGGGTCGAAGACCTCCACGTACTCGTCCACGGAGGTGAGGCGCTCGGCCAGGCCCTGCCGGACGGCGTCGAGGTCGGGGTCGTCGCCGACCTCCGGCTCCCAGTTGTCCGGGAGGATCACGTCGGCGCTCGCGCCGAGCTGGGCGCCGGCCAGGATGACCTGCGAGACCTCCAGGAGCAGCAGGGGCACGGTGTGCGCGCCGCCGTCGCCGCGCGCGACGGCCTCGAGGCCGTTCAGATAGTTGTCCACATGGCGCGCCACGCGTTCGGCGAGGGCGTTCCAGTCCTGCGGGCTGTTGGAGTCAGACATCGAGCAGCCTCCGTCCTTCGAATGCGCGGCCCAGCGTTACCTCGTCGGCGTACTCGAGGTCGCCGCCCACCGGCAGGCCGCTGGCCAGGCGGGTGACGGTGAGTCCCATGGGTTTCACCAGCCGGGCGAGGTAGGTCGCGGTCGCCTCGCCCTCCAGGTTGGGATCGGTGGCGAGGATCAGCTCGGTGACCGTGCCGTCCGCCAGGCGCTGCATCAGCTCACGGATCCGCAGTTCCTCGGGCCCGACGCCCTCGATCGGGCTGATCGCGCCGCCGAGCACGTGGTACCGGCCGCGGAACTCACGGGTCTTCTCGATCGCGACGACGTCCTTGGACTCCTCGACCACACAGATGGTCTGCGGGTCGCGGCGGACGTCCCGGCAGATGCGGCACTCCTCTTCCTCGGCCACGTTCCCGCACGTCTTGCAGAAGCGGACCTTGTCCTTGACCTCCTTGAGCGCCGTGGACAAGCGCTCGACGTCGACGGGATCGGCGGCGAGGAGGTGGAAGGCGATCCGCTGCGCGCTCTTGGGGCCGACGCCGGGCAGCCTGCCCAGCTCGTCGATGAGGTTCTGGACCACCCCTTCGTACAACGGTCCCTTCCTTTCACGTTCGGTCGGCGTTCCCCGACGGACCGGATGCCGTGCCCTTCCGGTACCGGACGCCGGTCTCGGCGGCCGGCCGGTCGGCGGCCTTCGTCAGGTTGTGGCCTGCGGACTTCGACAGCGGCCCCGCGCCGGAGGTTTTGGCCTTTCAGCACGGGCTTTTCGTTCTGACTTTTCGTTCCTGCGCACGTCCCGGCCCGGATGGGCGGCCGTGGACGGGGCCATGGGGCGGATCCGTACGGTGACGGCTCCGCTCCCCATTGAGGACAAGGCTCACATAGACGGTGCGGGTGAGGCCAGGGCTTGATGTGCCAAGGTCCCCGAGGTGCCGGGGCGGTTCAGGCGCCGGGCAGCCCGCCGGGGCCGCCGAGACCGGGGAACCCGCCCGGCAGTCCGCCGGGGCCGCCGAGTCCGGGCACGCCGCCTCCGCCGAGTCCCTCGGCGAGCGGGCCCATCTTCTCCTGCTGGAGCTCCTGCGCGACCCGGCCCGCGTCGCGGATCGCCGCGAGCACCAGGTCGGCGATGGTCTCGGCGGTGTCGGCCGGATCATCGATATCGACGGCCTTCGGGTCGATGGTCAGGCCGGTGACCTCGCCCTGTCCGTTGACCGTCGCGGTGACCAGCCCGCCTCCGGCGGTGCCCTTCACCTCGGTCTCCGCGAGCTCGCGCTGCGCGGTGAAAAGCTGCTCCTGCATGCGCTGGGCCTGCTGGAGCAGCTCCTGCATGTTCAACTGACCACCGGGTTCCACGGTGCACTCCGTTCTTCCGGCCCTGGTGAGGGCCCTGTTCTCGGCGACCCGCCGACCACCGGACGTCTGTTCCCCCGAGACTACGGGTTTCGCACGAGATCCGGTAAGCACCGGTGGTGCGTCCCGTTCCGGCGGCCGGTTCAGGAGTTGTCGATCTCCCGGATGACCTGACCGCCGAGTTCGCGCTGGATGAGCGCCATCCCGTTCATCTCCGCCTCGTTGCCGTCCGCGTCGGCGTCGCCCTCGGGGTCGACCTCTTCCCTCTCGTCCACCGGCGAGGGCTCCGAGGGCGGCGGGGGCTCGTCCGGGGGAGGCGGCAGCGGCCCGGGGTCGTCCGCGCCCCGCCGTCCGCCGGAGGACACCGAGCCGGACGGCCCGGGAGGCGTCGCCGACCACGGTCCCTGGCTGGAGGGCGCTTGCGCGGTCGCGACCGCGGCCCCGCCGGCGGACCCCGCGGAAGGAGCGGCGCTCTGGCCGTATCCCTGCCCCGTCCCGCCGGCCCCTGCTCCCTGCCCTTGGCCGCCGCCCTGTCCCTGGCTGTGGCCGTACCCCTGGCCGGCCACGGGCCCGGACCGTCCACCGGGCCCGGCCGAGCGCGTCCCGGTGGACACCGCTCCGGCGAGAACGGTGTCGACCCGCCAGTCGACGCCCATGCGCTCCTTGAGCACCTCGCGGAGAACCACGTCACGGCCGCCGTTGGCGAAGTTGGTGCGGGCTCCCTCGGCCTCGAAGGAAAGGGTGAGCAGGTTCCGGTCGAGCGAGACCGGCCGCACCCCCGACATGATCACCATCCAGGCGACGCGGCTCTTCTGCTTGACGGCCTCGACGATGTCCGGCCACAACTGCTGCACGGTCGCGACGTCCCCCTGCGCGGGCGGGGGGCGTTGCCCGGACGGCGCCTGCTGAGCGGGCACCTGCTGAGCGGGCTGCTGCTGAGCGGGCTGCTGCTGAGCGGGCTGCTGCTGACGGGACGGCGGTTGAGCGGGGGGCTGCTGCGGGGACGGTCGCTGTGAGCCGCCTTCCTGCGCCGGGCCTGACCGAGCACCTGCCTGCCCGCCACCAGCCTCCTGCCCCTGCCGTTGGCCCTGGCCCTGCCGTTGGCTCTGGCCTTGCCCCTGCTCCGGCCCTTGCGCCTGTGCTTGCCCTTGCTCCTGTCCCTGCTGGACGGGCGGGGGAACGGCCGCGAAGGCGGGCGCGGGAACCGAAGGAGCGGTCCCCCCTGCGCCCGAAGCCCCCTGGGAGCCGCCCGCCGAACCGTTCCCGAGACCGCCGCCTTGCGCCGCCTGGCGTTCGAGCCGATCCAGCCGGGCCAGCATCGACGACTCGTCCTCGTACGCGGCGGGCAGCAGGATGCGCGCGCAGATCAGTTCCAGCAGAAGCCGCGGCGACGTCGCGCCGCGCATCTCGGTGAGTCCGGTGTGCAGCAGGTCCGCCGCGCGCGTCAGTTCCGCCGCCCCCATGGACGCGGCCTGCCGCCGCATCTGCTCCATCTCGTCCGGCGGGACGTTCAGCAGCCCGGAGCCCCCGGCCTCCGGGACGTTCGTGAGGATCACCAGGTCCCGGACGCGCTCCAGCAGGTCGGCGGTGAACCGGCGCGGATCCTGGCCGCTCTCGACCACGCGGTCGATGGCCGCGAACACCGCGGCGCCGTCGCGGGCGGAGAAGGCGGCGACGACGCCGTCCAGGAGCGTCGAGTCGGTGAAGCCGAGCAGCGACACGGCGCGCGCGTACGTGATGCCGTTCTCGTCCGAGCCGGCGAGGAGCTGGTCCAGGATCGACAGCGTGTCGCGCGCCGACCCCGCTCCGGCCCGGACGGCCAGCGGCAGCGCGGACGCCTCGAACGGGACGTCCTCGGCCCGCAGGATCTCCTCGACGAGGTCCTGGAGCACGCCGGGCGGGATCAGCCGGAAGGGGTAGTGGTGGGTCCGGGACCGGATCGTCCCGATGACCTTCTCGGGCTCGGTGGTCGCGAACACGAACTTCAGATGCGGCGGCGGTTCCTCGACGAGCTTCAGCAGCGCGTTGAAGCCCTCCCGGGTGACCATGTGCGCCTCGTCGATGATGTACACCTTGAAGCGCGCCGACACCGGCGCGAAGAACGCGCGTTCGCGCAGGTCGCGGGCGTCGTCGACGCCTCCGTGCGAGGCGGCGTCGATCTCGATGACGTCGATGTGGCCGGTCCCGGTCGGCCCGAGCGCGACGCACGAGTCGCACTTCCCGCACGGTTCCGGGGTCGGCCCCTGCTCGCAGTTCAGCGAGCGGGCCAGGATGCGGGCACTGGACGTCTTACCGCAGCCGCGGGGGCCGCTGAACAGGTACGCGTGGTTGATCCGCCCGTTGCGCAGCGCCTGTTGCAGCGGATCGGCGACGTGCTCCTGCCCCTTGAGCTCGGCGAACGTCGCTGGCCGGTACTTGCGGTACAGAGCCAGACTCATGGGGTCCGCCCTCCCTCGAGAAGCAGAGCGCCGGGAACGAAAAGGACCCCCCGCACACCCGCCAGAGCCCGCTTATCCTTGCTGCCTTCCGGCCCTGGGGAGGTTCACAGGGTGACGCCGTGCGAGGGGTCTGCCCGAAGTCTATGACATCCCCGGGCCCCGGTTGCACGCTTCCGGCGTAGGCTCGCGCCCATGTCCGCCCCCGACACCGCAACGCCGCAGGAGACACTCCTGCACATCGCCGAACTCCGGCACTGGGAATCCGCGCGCGACGCGGGTGTGTCGTACGCGATGTCCACCCTCGGACGGTCCCTCGCCGACGAGGGCTTCGTCCACTGCTCGACCGACCTCGCGCAGGTGGAGGGCGTGCTCGGCCGCTTCTACTCCGGCGTACCCCGCAGTGGCCTCGTCCTGCTGGTCATCGACCCTGCGCGGCTCGACGCGCCGGTCCGGTACGAGGCCGCCGGCGAGGAGGTCTTCCCGCACGTCTACGGGGAGATTCCGCTCAGGGCGATTATTGATGCCCGCCCACTGCCCGAGACCCGGTAAGCTCGGCGGCGGAGGATTCGCCTAGTGGCCTAGGGCGCACGCTTGGAAAGCGTGTTGCGTGCAAGCGCTCGCGAGTTCGAATCTCGCATCCTCCGCTTGCTGAGAGGCATGACGTCGAGGCCGGTACCCATGGGGTACCGGCCTCTCGCGTTGGTCAGGGGTGGTGGAGGCCGGGTGAATCCGGACGAATTCCCCCATGGGACGTCCCAGCAGCGGCGCACGTGGTTGACGACCGGCCCTCGCTCGGGTGAGCCGGCCGGTTGCGCTACCTTCTCCGACCCCATCCGACCCCGTAGACTCGAAGCGTGATCTTCAAGGCGGTAGGTGACGGAAGGCCCTATCCCGCGCATGGGCTCTCGTCCGGCGACTGGGCCAAGATCCCGCCGCGCCAGGTCCGCCTCGACCAGCTCGTCAGCACCAAACGGGAACTCGACCTCCAGTCCTTGCTGGCCAAGGACTCCACGTTCTACGGCGACCTGTTCCCGCACGTGGTGCAGTGGCGGGGCGAGCTCTACCTGGAGGACGGCCTGCACCGGGCGCTCCGGGCCGCCCTGCATCAGCGGCTCGTTCTGCACGCCCGCGTGCTCGACCTCGACGCCGTCGACGTCAACGCGGTCGACTCCGGCACGTCCTGAGCGTCAGCGGGACCCGACCCGTTCGGCCATCGCGGCGGAGCCGATCTTGGGCTCGATGAGCTGCTCGACGCGGCCCTCCGGGCGGGCGCTCGGCCACAGGAGGCCGGGACGCGCGGCCAGCAGGCCGAACACGGTCTCGGGGACCACCAGCGCGAGCAGCAGGGTCAGCGACACGTCCCAGCCGCCGGTGGCCGAGTGCAGGACTCCGACGGCCAGCGGGCCGAACCCGGCGAGGAGGTAGCCGCCGGTCTGGGCCATGCCCGACAGCCGGGCGGCGACGGACGGGCCGGGCGAGCGCAGGCTGAGCAGCGTGTAGGCGAGCGGGAACGCCGAGCCGGTGCCGAGGCCGAGGACGGCGACCCACACCCAGCCGGCGCCCGGGGCGAGCAGCAGCCCGAGGATGCCGATCACCATCGTGGCGGCGACGCCGGCGACCATCGACCGCTGGTCGCGCATCCGGGCGGCCAGCACCGGCACCAGGAAGCCCAGCGGGATACCGATGATCATCATGACCGAGACCATCATCCCGCCGGTCGCGGCGGAGTACCCGGCGTCCCGCATGATCTCCGGCAGCCACGACATGAGCACATAGAACATCAGCGAGGCCAGCCCCATGAAGGCCGCCACGTACCAGGCCAGCGGGGCGCGCAGCAGCGACCCCTCGCCGGCCGCGGCCCGCCCGCCCGGGGCGGGCCGGACGTCGGGTCCGGACGCGGCGGACAGGGCGTCCTGGCGCCGGCCGCGCAGTGCGAGCGGCCCCCACGCCAGGGCGGCGATCAGCGACGGGACGGCCCAGACGGCCAGGGCGAGGCGCCATCCGCCCGCGTCGTCCAGCGGGACGGCGAGCCCGGCCGCGATCGCGCCGCTGCTCGCCATGAGCATCATCGCCAGGCCGGTCAGCAATCCGACCCGGTCGGGGAAGACGCGCTTGATGACCGCGGGCATGAGCACGTTGCCCATCGCGATGCCCGCTCCGGCCAGCACGGTCCCGGCGTACAGCGCGGGCTGCACCGGGACGACCCGCAGCACGATCCCCAGCGTGATCATCACCAGCGCGCCGGCGATCGCCGTCTCGGCGCCGACCCGCCGGGCCAGCACCGGGGCGACCGAGGCGAACCCGCCCAGGCACAGCACCGGCAGCGTGGTGAGGACGCTCACCCCCACACCGGACAGCCCGAAGGCG
The DNA here is from genome assembly GCF_036227065.1 of Spirillospora sp. NBC_01491. Classification (GTDB taxonomy): domain Bacteria; phylum Actinomycetota; class Actinomycetes; order Streptosporangiales; family Streptosporangiaceae; genus Spirillospora; species Spirillospora xylanilytica. Next base: position 5,168,720 of record NZ_CP109432.1, on the reverse strand, counting down.
TCCTGGAGCTCGCCGAGCATCGGGGAGATGCCGGCGATCGCGGCCCGCAGGTTGACGGTCAGGAGGACCAGGCCGGTGACGGTCCAGATCGCGGTGGCGCGTGAGACGCGGGGGGCAGGGGTCGTGCTCGTGGTGGTCATGTCGCCTTCGTCATGCGCCGTGGCGCGTCGAACGTGGGGATGATCGGATCGCGGCGGACGGCCTCGGGCCCATGAGAAGGACCACCGTCCGCGAAATGGGACCGGGCCCGTGGTGCGTTCAGGCCCGGCGAAAGTCGGAAGGTCTGGGGGCGGAAGGGTCAGACGGGCGCCGGCGACTCCGGCTCGTCCGCGGCGGGCGCCCGGCCCCGTGGAACGCCGGCGGCGCCGCCGGACGGCTCGGTCCCCGTGGACGGCGCGGTGCCGCCGGACGGAGCGGTCGAGCGGAGGATCTGGTCGAGACACGAGTGCGTCGCCTCCGCGGCGGCGGTCGCGTCGCCCGCCTCGATGGCGTTGGCGATGGTGTCGTGCGGGATGCCGGAGTACTCCAGCAGGGCGCCGGCCGCTCCGATGCTGGCGCGCAGCACCATGCCGAAGTCGCGGTAGAGCTCGGTCAGCACCTGGTTGTGCGTGGCCTCGACGACCGTCAGGTGGAACTCGAGGTCGGCCTCGACGAACGCGCCGTGGTCACCGGCCGCCCAGGCGGCGTCGCGGCGGGCGAGGGCCGCGCCGATGGCCTCGATGTCGGCGGGGGTGCGGCGGGTGGCGGCGAGGCGCGCGGCCTCCACCTCCAGGCCCCGCCGCACCTCCAGGATCTCGATCAGCTCGGCGGTCTGGAGCCGGCGCCGGACGGCTCCGGAGAGCTCGCTCGTGGCGCGGACGTAGGTTCCGTCGCCCTGCCTGCCCTCCAGGAGTCCCGCGTGCGTCAGCGCGCGGACCGCCTCCCGGACGGTGTTGCGGCCGACCCCGAGGGACTCCGACAGCACCGGCTCCGGCGGGATCTTCGCACCGACGGCCCAGCCGCCCGAGGAGATCTCCTCCCGGAGCTGGTCGATCACCTGCTCGACCAGCGACGCACGGCGGGCGGTGCGGAGTGTCACGGTCCCTCCCGATCGCGGCCCGAACCGGAACCTCCGGTGAGCCAGTCATCCCATGTCTCCATGTTAGGACTACGAGGGCCGTGCTTTTATTCCCGCCCACCGCCGGTCTCCTCGCCGGGCGGCAGGCCCGGCCAGGAGGTCAGACGCGGCCGAGGTCGCGGTCGGCCGCCTGGGAGCGGGCGGAGCAGAGACCGACGGCCTCCAGGCCCCGCCGGTACGCGGCGGCGGCCGAATCGGGGTCGCCGACGAGCTCGAAGAGCTCGCCCTGCTCCCGGAAGAGCCCGGCGGCGGTGCGGCCGGGCGCGAGGCCGGCCAGCTGCTCGGCGGCGATGCCCAGGACGACCTGGGCGGCCGTGCGGTCCCCCTGCGCGATGCGGGCGCGCGCGAGGACGAGACGCGCGAGGACGGTCTTGTGCGTGCGCGCGGGCAGCCCGGCGTCCGGACGAGGGGTCACCACGGGCTCCGGGACGGCGGTGGGCGACCCGTCGGCGGTGGGCGCCGCGAGCGCCATGCCCGTCTCCAGGAACTCCTCCAGGCCCGCGATGGCCTGCGAGGGGTCGCCCATCAGCACGAGCGCGCGGGCCTTGGCGATGGTGGCCTCGGTGCCCTCCACGCCGTCCAGCGACGTGGTCTGCCGGAGGAGTTCGAACGCTTCCGCCGCGGCTTCGGGAGTCCCCTCCGCGCGCGGGCGCGCGAGCTCGGCGGAACCGGCGACGGCGAACGTGCCGCCCATCCCGGTGTCGGCGATGGAGGGCGGGACAGAGAACGGCGGCACGCCCCGCAGCAGGGCCTTGGCCGCCGCGAGGTCGAGGCGGGCGCGGGACTGCGGGGGCGTGCCTTCGGTACGGGCGGCCAGGGCCTTGTCGGCCAGGTGCAGCGAGTCGCCGATCGCGCCGCCTTCGAGCGCCCGGATGCTGGCGCGCTGGTACGCGTCGGCCGGGGACTCGTCGGGGGCGGAGACCAGCAGCCGGCGGCCGAGGGCGTGCGCGCGCTCGGGATCGGAGCGGTCCACGTAGGCCAGGAGGAGGATCCGCCCGACCTCGGCGTGCTCGACGCCGACGTCGAGGCCGAGACCGCGCAGCCGGTCCAGCGCGCGCTCGCCGAGGGCGATGGCCTGGCCGAGGTCGCCGACCGCGTGGTAGCAGCGGGCCAGCGCGATCACCGGCGGCAGCCAGCTCGCCCGGCCGGGGTCGCGCTCGGCCTGCTCGCGCAGCTCCTCGAACAGGGTGATGGCCTGGCCGGTGCGGCCGAGCTCCTCCAGCGCGCGGGCGCGTCCCCAGCGGGCCCGGGAGGTGAGGTCCGGGTCGTCGCTGCGGTCGATCACGTCGTCGAATCCGGCCTCGGCCGTGGCCGGATCGCCGGCCAGCAGGGCCAGATGGGCGTGCCGTTCGCGGACCTCGAGATGGGCGCGCTGCTCCGGCTCGACGCCTTCGGCGAGGTATTCGGGGGTGCAGCCGAGCCGTTCGGCCAGCATGCGCAGAACGGTCGGCGTCGGCGTGCGCTTACCCGACTCGATCAACGAGATGTAGCTGTCGGAAAGGTCGTGACCGGCGAGCTGTGCCTGCGACAAGCGTCTGGTCAGCCGCAGGTTGCGGACACGTTCGCCGACGTTGCCTGGACCCGGCATGTGAACTCACTTAGCGGAAGTAATCAGGCGGCTAGGGTGCCGACATGATTGCACATTGCGGGTTATCGCACATCGCGAGTAACGAAGCGACAAAAGCTGGGATGACCCGGTCGGCCCCGTGCGCCCCTTTGTGGTCGGTGGTACGCGCCCCGCGGGCGGGCCGGTCCGAACCGCCGGGCCGCGTGGAGGCCACCGCCGTCCGCGCCGCCTGAGGGCCGTCCGGTTCGACCGCGGAGCCTGTCGTCTCCGACGGTAGCCGACGGACCAGCCAAGATCACCGCTACCTCGGATATTGATCACTCCACCGCGCCATCGGGCCAGTGGCCCGGACCGGCCGCCGTCCCGGGCGGCGAACGGCGCGCGCCGAGCCCCGTCCGGACGGGGCTCGGCGCGGACGATCACGCGGGCGGTCAGTCGTCGGGGGTGGGGTTCTTGTTCGGAAAGATCATTTCGCAGACCTCGAGGTAGAGCTGCTCGGGATAGGGGAGGAAGGGCACATTGGTCAGCGCCTGGTCCTGGCCCGCGGACTCCAGCACGAACTCGCCGTAGCCGAGCATCCGGCCGGCGATCGTCCGTTTGAAGCTCATGTCGGTGACCTTGGCCAGCGGCATCATCGCGACCTTGCGGGTGATCAGGCCGGTGGTCAGCAGCATCCGCTGGTTGGTGATGACGAAGTAGTCGACCGACCACTCGGCGACCCGCCACACGAACCAGGCGAGCAGGATCAGCCAGCCCCACCAGATCCAGGTGATGACGTTGGTGACGGTGTTGCTGAGCACGCCGGCGATGATCAGGCCGCCGAGCACCAGCCCGACCGGCATCATCAGCACGGCCGGGTGCCTGCGCACCGTGATGACCTGCGTCTCGTGCGGGAGAAGGTACTTGTTCACCGATGCCGGGGCGGAGTCACCCGGCGTCACCAGCCTCATGCCGGCCTCAAGCGATCGCGTTGACGAAGGTGGCCAGGGAACCGGCGGCCGATGCCAAGCCGTCCGCAGCGGTGTACACCGACTTTGCCGCCCCCTCGGGTTGGCTGAAGACGTAGAAGGCCACGAAGGCCACCGCGGCCCACGTGAAGTACTTCTTGGCGGGCACGACTGCCTCCCAGAGCACGATGACCCACTGACCCCAAGTCAGTTTTGCACAGCACGCAGCCCCGGCATAGCAAGGGTTACTGCTATGGCGCGTTGCCGAGGGTCGTGCGCCGCGCCTGGCGCAGCTTTTCGGCCGCCACCGTGGCGAGCACCTCCAGGTGCTTGCGGGCGATCCGCTCGACCAGGACCGGCTGCGCCGACCCCGTGACCTCCAGTGCCCCGTGCCGAGCCGCCGCGACGCACCGGGCGACGGTCTCGGCGGCGTGCACGCCCTCGAACTCCGCGGTGAGACGCTCGCCGATCTCCGTATAGCGCGGCTGGTCGCTGTCCCCTTGGTGAGCCATCACGCTTCCTCGAGCTCGCTCACACCACCCCGGGCCGGTCCCCTGTGCCGGGGCGGCGGAGGGAACGATCATCGACGTTCCGTAGCCCTTTACTACCCACGGTCACACACGATCGAACATGGCGGATATCGCGCTCCGAATGGGGCGTGACGGGCCAGACCGGCGGGACGGGCAGACCGCCTGGACGGGTCAGACCACGCCGTACAGGCGATCCCCGGCGTCGCCGAGACCGGGGAGGATGAATCCCTGGTCGTTGAGGTGCGAGTCGATGGCCGCGGTGACGACGCGGACGGGCGCACCGGTGCCCTCGAACTCCTGCTCCATGTACTTCAGGCCCTCCGGGGCGGCGAGCAGGCACAGCGCCGTGACGTCGTCGGCGCCGCGCTCGAACAGCAGCTTGATGGCCGCGGCGAGCGTGCCGCCGGTGGCGAGCATGGGGTCGAGCACGTAGCACTGCCGGCCGGACAGGTCGTCGGGGAGCCGGGTGGCGTACGTCTGCGCCTGGAGCGTCCCCTCGTCGCGGATCATGCCGAGGAAGCCGACCTCGGAGGTGGGGAGCATCCGGGTCATCCCGTCGAGCATGCCGAGGCCGGCCCGGAGGATCGGCACGACCAGCGGCTTGGGGCTGGCGAGCCGCACGCCCTGAGCGGGGGCCAGCGGCGTCTGCACCGTGGCCTCGGCCACTCGGACATCCCGGGTAGCCTCGTAGGCAAGTAGGGTGACCAGTTCGTCGGCGAGCCGGCGGAACGTGGGCGAATCGGTGCGCACGTCCCGCAGCGTGGTGAGCTTGTGCGCGACGAGGGGGTGGTCGACGGCGAGGGTCTCCATGGCCTCACCGTAGCCCACTTGCCACCCTTGGCCAGACCCTCCTATCGCGTGGATAGGAGGCCCTGAGCTGGGCAGTATGCCGTTATGAGCACAGAGCGCGAGCAGCAGCCGAGACATCTGGGACGGGCCGGCGAGTCCGCGCCGGATCCTCCCGGGCCCGCGCTCGTCCATACCTCTGACCAGGCCCTCGAACGCGAAGGCGGTGCCTCCATCGAGAACCCGCACGAGATGACCACCGAGGCCGCCGGGACGTCCGCGGCGTCCGCCGCGTCCACCGCGGACGGGGACGGGGTCGCGACCGGTCCCGGGGAGCTCTCCTCCGAGGAGGTCCGCGAGCATCTCCGCCGCCGGGCGGCGTTCCTGCGGGAGCTCGCCGAGGCGCGCGAGCTGCGCCGCCGGGTGACCCCGCACCGCTCCCGCCGGGCCCGGATCCACGCGGCGCTGCGCCGCCGCACCTTCCGGATCAACTGACCCGGTCCGGTCCCCCTCCAGCGGGCGGAGGTGCGGCTTCCGCCGTGGTGGACGGGGTACGTCCGATACATTCGTTCCGCGGCGCTGGTGCCAGCGCCGACTTCCCACCGCACAGGCAGGGTGCACCGCCCCGTTCGGTGGTGGGGGACGCGAGGGCGCGCTGCATCTGCGACCATGCCCTGGCGGAAACCGTGCCGGTGGGGTGGAAATGACGGATGTGGACGCGACGGATTTCGCCGTCGTGGTGTACCGGGAAGACGAGCGCTGGGAGGCGGAGATCCTCCCGGTGGCGCTGACCGGCGACCTGACCGGGCTGATCCACGCCCTGCGCCAGCAGCCGAGCCTGGGCGGCACGGTGGGGCTGGTCGCGGTCGGCGACGACTTCTTCGTGGCGATCCGGCTGCTCGGCGACGAGGTGATGGTCTTCCTGTCCGACGTCACCGCCTCGGTCGACTGGCCGCTGGCCGGGCAGGTGCTCGACTACCTCGACATCCCGATCCCCGAGGACGAGGAGCTCGACCAGGTGCTCCCGGTCGGCGACATGTCCATCTTCTCCGACCTGGGGCTGGACGAGATGGAGCTCGGCGCGATCTCCGGCGACCTGGAGCTGTACCCGGACGAGATGCTGCTGAGCGTCGCCGGGCGGCTCGGCTTCGCCGCCGCGTTCGAGCGGGCGCTCGACGGCATCGGCTGACCGTTCGCCGTACGAGGGGTGTGACCTGCGCATCCTTGTGGGTCACAATGGACCGGTGTCCTACTTCGCCGCCGTCTTCGCGCGGACCCCTGAGGGCTGGATCGGTGCCGAGGCCGTGCTGGCCGAGGCCGAGGGAGTCGACGACGTCGCCGACCTGATGCGGGAGGCGGCCGTCGAATCGTACGGCGACCCGGTGGTGCTGCTCATCGAGCAGGACGACGACTGGTTCGCGGTCGTCCGGCTCGACGGCGAGCAGGAGCCGCGGGCGTTCGTGTCCACCGTCCGCGAGGACGGGCTGGGCGGACTGTTCCACCAGCTCGTCGGCGAGGCGCCGACCGGCGATCCGGCCGGCGACCCGGCGCTGCTGGAAGACCTCGGCGTCAACGGCGGTCACCTCGGCGACCTCGGCGAGCGGGCCCTCCCCGGCGACGCGCTGCTGACGGTCGCCGAGCAGGCGGGCTTCGGCGAGGAGTTCGACCGGATCCGTGGCTGAGATCACTCCCGGGCCGGATGGCGGAGCCGGTGACGAGGCGGCCTGGCACAAGACGACCCGGCACAAGGCGGCCGGGCACGACACCACCGGGCACGACACCACCGGGTACGAGGCCGCTATGCGCCGTGCCCTCGGTGAGGCGCGGCTGGCGGGCGCCGCGGGCGACATCCCGGTCGGCGCCGTCGTGCTGGACGAGTCCGGTGAGACCATCGGCACCGGCCGCAACGACCGGGAGCTGACCGCCGACCCCACCGGCCACGCCGAGATCGTCGCGATCCGCGCCGCCGCCGCGTCACGCGGCGCCTGGCGGCTGTCCGGCTGCACGCTGGTGGTCACCCTGGAGCCGTGCACGATGTGCGCCGGGGCGGCCGTTCAGGCCCGTCTGGGCCGTGTCGTCTACGGCGCCGTCGATCTCAAGGCGGGCGCGGCGGGGTCGCTGTGGGACGTCGTCCGGGACCGGCGGCTCAACCACCGGCCCGAGGTCGTCGCCGAGGTCCTCGCCGACGAGTGCGGCGCCTTGCTCACCGAGTTCTTCACCCGCCGCAGAGTCGGGTAGGCTTCCCCGCGGTGGTGTCGCCTAGTGGACGAGGGCGCACGCCTCGAAAGCGTGTGAAGTGCAAGCTTCCGTGGGTTCGAATCCCACCACCACCGCCGTCCAAAAGGGCCGCCGATCTGCGTTCGCAGACGAGCGGCCCTTTTCCGTTCCACCGTTCCCCGAGGACGTTCGGGGCGCCGGGTCAGCCGACCGTCACCAGGGCGACTCCGGCCACCGCCACGGCCATGCCCAGCCGCTGGACCGCGCGGAGCCGCTCGCTGTAGGCGGCCCGGGCCAGCAGGACCGTGATCGCGGGGTAGAGCGAGGTGAGGACGGCGGCGAGGCTGAGCAGCCCGGCCTGCGCGGCGAGGAAGTAGAGGGCGTTCGCGCCGGCGTCGAGGGCGCCGGAGATCAGGGCGAGGCCGATCAGGGTGCGGCCGGAGACCGGCGGGCCGGTGTCCGGGCCGTGCAGTCGGACGGCGATGATCAGGGCGGTGGCGATCACGCAGACGTTCCCGGCCCTGGCCGCGACCAGGGGCCACAGGCCGCTGTCGCCGTCGCCCGAGGTCTTCAGCAGGATGAAGAAGATCCCGAAGCAGGCGCCGGAGATCCCCGCCACGACCGGGCCGTTGTCGAGCAGGCGGCGCACGCCGGACGGGCGGGCGGTGTCCTCGCGGGTGCCGCCGTCCTCCATGCTGACCAGGCCGATCGCGACCAGGCACAGCAGCATTCCGGCCAGCACGCCGGCGCCCAGCCGCTCGCCCCGGGCCACTCCGGCGATCACCGGCAGCACCGCGGCGGCCAGCGCCGACACCGGGGCGACCACGCTCATCGGGCCGCGCGCCAGCGCCCGGTAGAAGGCGATCAGCCCGACGCCGCCGGCCAACCCGGCGGCGAAGCCCCAACCGAGGCCGGCCCAGGTGGCGTGGCCGCCGGTGAGGAACGCGGCGGCGAGCACGACGACCAGGCCCATCGGGACGCACCACATCAGCGCCTTGAGAGCGGTCGACCGCCGGGACACGGCGCCGCCGAGGAAGTCGGCGACGCCGTAGGCGAGGGCCGCGCTCAGGGCGAGCGCGGTCACCATCATTCGCCGCCTATCAGGCGGGTCTCGATCCTGACGTCCGGAGTGATGAGGCGGAGGCGGCCGGCGAGGTCGGTCCCCGCCTCGTGGAGGCGGTCCAGGGAGTAGGGCGCGAGGCGTTCGAGGAGGAACAGGGCGTTCGTGGTGGTCTCGGTGAGGCGGGTGCGGGCGCACTGCCGCCAGTTCCACCGGCGGCAGGTGACGCCGTCGTCGTCGCGCCACACCACTTCGCCCTCAGCGGGATGCTCGGTGATGGTCTCGCCGCCCGAGACGGTGTCGAACGGCTCGTCGCCGCGCGCCCGGACCAGCCGGGCGGGGCCGCGGTAGGCGTCCAGGTCCTCGCCGCCGATGGGGAGCGCGTACTCGAGGCTGACGGCGTTGTAGGCGTCCACGACCTTGTTGACGGCGGGGAGGGCGTCGGCGCGGCGGAGCAGGGCCTCGACGGACGGGCGGGTGCGCTTCGGCTTGGCGCCGAACGCCCGGTACGCCTCGCGCCACGCCTCCACGTGGGGGTCGCCCAGGGACTCGGGCGCGGCTTTGGCGGCCAGGTCCAGCCAGGTCGCCGAGGTCGCGTCGCCCGGTCCGTTGGACAGGCCCGTCGCGGTCATGACGAGCACCGCGAAATCGGGGCGCAGTTCGCGTACGGCCTCGTCGACGACGATCCTGTCGAGCATCCCAGTCTCCTTCCGGGGCCGGTCGGCGCCACGGTTGCGGTCATTTTAATGAACTCTATATATCATCATAACGACCGTGAGGCGCGGCGGTGGTTTGTGGGATCGTTCGTGCCCGGGGTGGGATCCGGCCGCGGGGCGGGCACGGCCGGGACGCCCCGTCCGGCCCAGTGGGAGGAGACCTCGTGAGCGAGCAGGAGGCGATCGGCGGGGCCGTCGCCAGAACCGTCCGGGCCCTGCGGGCGGGGCACGGCTGGAGCCTGGACGAGCTGGCCGGGCGGGCCGGGGTCAGCAAGGGCGTGCTCGTCGGCCTGGAGCAGGGGCGCGGCAACCCCAACCTCGGCACGCTGATCCGGATCTCCGACGCGCTCGGCGTGCCGCTCACCCGGCTCGTCCAGGTCGAGGAGGAGCCGCCGGTGCGGATCTTCCCGCCCGACCGGCACGTGGTGCTCTGGCACGGCGGCTCGGGCGGCACCGGGACGTTGCTCGCCGGGAGCGATCCGCGCCCCTCCCTGGAACTGTGGCACTGGGAGCTGCGGCCCGGCGAGGTCCGCGAGAGCGACGCGCACGTGCCCGGCACCAAGGAGATCGTCTACGTGCAGGACGGCACGCTCACGCTGACCGTGGACGGCGGCACCGACCTCATCACGACGGGAACGGCGGCGGTGTTCGTCGGCGACCGCCCGCACGCCTTCGGCAACGGCGGCGACCGCGACCTGCGCTTCGTGCTGGCGGTCCTGGACCTGTGATCCCCCGGCCACCACCCCGCCCACGGACAGGCGGCGGGCGGATGAGCCCGGCCTCCCAGGCGCCCCGGCCGATCCGAGGATCAGTCGAACCGGATCTCAGCCGCTGAGGCGGACGGGCATCACCAGGTAGCGGTAGCCGGTACCGGCCGTGTCCTCGGTGTCCTCATCGTCGGAGACGGCGCTGAGGAGGGCCGCGCGGATGGGGCCGGCGCATTCCAGGCGGGCGTGCTCGGTGCCGATGCCCGCCAGGCCGTCGAGCAGGTACTGGGGGCTGAACGCGATGTCGACGTCGTCGCCGGTGAGGGTGGTGGCGAGGCTCTCGTTGGCGCGGGCGGCGTCGCCGGACGCGGCGCGGACGCGCACCTCGCCCTCGCTGAACGCCAGCCGGATCGGGGTGCCCCGGTCGGTGACCAGCGCCGCCCGCTTGACGGCCTCGACGAACGCGGCCGTGCGGACGTGCGCGGTGGAGGTCCAGGTGCCCTTGAGCCGCGCGCGGTAGTCGATGTACTGGTCGTCCAGCAGGCGGGTGGTCATGCTGCGCCCGCCGCCCGAGACGCCGATCAGCGAGCCCGCCCCGCCGTCGAGGCGGAGGGTGACGTCGGCGCCCGGACTGATCGCCTTGGCGGTGTCGGCGAGGGTGCGGGCGGGCACCACGACGCCCGCGGCGAACCCGGGGCCGGACGGGTTCCAGGCGAGCTCGCGGACGGCGATGCGGTAGCGGTCGGTGCAGGCGAGCCACATCGTGTCGCCCTCGAAATCGATCCGCGCGCCCGTCAGCATGGGCAGGGTGTCGTCGCGGCCGGACGCGGGCGTCACCTGGGCGACGGCGGCGGCGAAGACGTCGCCGGGGACGGTGCCGGCGACGGCCGGCGGTTCGGGCAGGGCGGGGTAGTCCTCCACCGGCATGGTCAGCAGCCCGAACTCGGCGCTGCCGCAGCGGAGCACCATCTCGGCGCCTTCCACGGAGATATCCACAGGCTGTGGAGGAAGGCTGCGGACGATCTCGGCGAGCAGCCGTCCGGGGACCAGTACCCGTCCCGGCGCCGCCACGGCGGCCTCGATGCGCGACTGCGCGGACACCTCGTAGTCGAACCCGGCCAGCGACAACGCGCCGTCGGCGGACGTCTCGACGAGCATGCCCGCGAGCACCGGGAGTGCCGGCCGGGCCGGCAGGGACCGCGCCGCCCACGCCACGGCCTCGGCGAGCGTCTGACGGTCGACCCGGAACTCCACTGTGACCTGCCTTTCGCCGGGGGATCCCCCTCCATCGCCCGCACGCTAACCGCCGCCTCGGACAGAATCGCGCGCTCCCCAGTGCGGGGATCCGGACCGACACTCCAGGCGGCTCCATACGGCGCTGTCCTATGAGCCAGTGCGCGTCCTGCTCAGAAGAGCGTCTCCGCCGCACCGGCCGCGCCAGTGCGGATCCCCCGTTCGAAGTCGAGCAGGAGCCGCTTGCGCTCCAGCCCGCCTCCGTAGCCGGTCAGGCTGCCGGTGGAACCCACGACGCGATGGCACGGGACGATGATGCTGACCGGGTTGCGACCGTTGGCGAGGCCGACCGCGCGAGACGCGCTGGGGTTGCCGATCTCCACTGCGAGTTCTCCGTACGAGATGGTCTCCCCATAGGGGATGTCTTGCAGGGCCGCCCAGACCCGCTGCTGGAACGGCGTGCCGCGCAGGTTGAGCGGCAGGTCGAAGTCGGTGAGCTCGCCCGCGAAGTAGGCGGCCAGTTGCTCGGTGACGGAACGGAACGGTTCCGCGGTCGGGTCGGGGGCGGGGACGCCGAACGTCTCGTCCGGTGGGCGATGCCGTTGCAGGTCCATGTAGAGCCCGGACAGGGCGCCGTCGGTCGCCACCAGGGTGAGGCGGCTGAAGGGGTTGTCCAGCACGGTGTACATGCGGCTCCCGTTGGCGGTGATGGTGCTCATGGGGTGTCCTTTCGTTCAGCCGGTCGGGAGGAGGTTGATGGGGTGGTCACCAGTCGCCCACAGATACTGCACGGCGTAGGCGCGCCATGGGCGCCAGTGCGCGGCGCGGCGGGTGAGGGCGGCGGGCGTCTCGGGAAGGCCGAGGTCACGGGCGGCGGCGCGGACGCCGAGATCGCCGGGAATGAACGCGTCGGGGTCGCCGAGGGCGCGCATCGCGATCGACTCGATCGTCCACGGGCCGAACCCGGGCAGGGCGGTGAGGGCGGCGCGGGCCTCGTCCCAGTCGCTGCCCACGCCGAGGTCGACGTCCCCCTTCACGAGCGCCTCGACCAGCGTGGTCAGGGTGGAGCGGCGGCTCTGCGGGAACGCGAGCGTGCCCGGATCGAGACCGGCGAGCGCCTCCGGGGACGGGAACAGGTGGGTCAGGCCGCCGCCCGGATCGGCGACCGGGTCGCCGTGCGCGAGGACGAGCCGGGACGCGTGGGTGCGTGCGGCGGCGGTCGAGACCTGCTGGCCGAGCACGGCCCGCACGGCGAACTCCGGGCCGTCCACCGTGCGCGGGACGCGGCGCCCGGGGGCCTTGCGGACGAGCGGCGCCAGCACCGGGTCGGTGCCGAGCTGGTCGTCGACCGCGACGGGGTCGGCGTCGAGGTCGAGCATCCAGCGGCAGCGGCTGATCGCGATGGTGAGGTCGCGCAGGTCGGTCAGCGTCAGCGCGCAGGCCACATGGTCGGGCCGGGGACGCAGGGTGACGATTCCGTGACCGTTCGGTAGCCGCAGGGTGCGGCGGTACGCGCCGTCCCGCCACTCCTCCACTCCGGGCACGGCGGTCGCGGCCAGGTGCCCGAAGAGGTTGTCCGGGCAGAGCGGCGCGCGGAACGGCAGCCGCAGCGACAGCGAGCCGGACACGGCGGCCGGGTGCCCCCGCGCGACGCGGTCGCGCAGCTCGGTGGGCGTGAGCGCGAAGACCTCGCGGACCGTCTCGTTGAACGCGCGGATGCTCGCGAAGCCCGCCGCGAACGCCACGTCCCCCATCGGGATCGCGGTGGTCTCGATCAGCAGCCGCGCGGTCTGGGCGCGCTGCGCCCGCGCGAGGGCGAGCGGGCCCGCGCCGAGCTCGGCGCGGAGCTGCCGCTCGATCTGGCGGGTGCTGTAGCCGAGGCGGCCGGCCAGTCCGGACACGCCCTCCCGGTCGACCACCCCGTCGGCGATCAGCCGCATCGCGCGGGCCACGGCGTCGGCCCGCTGGTTCCATTCGGGCGAGCCGGGGCTGGAGTCGGGACGGCACCGCTTGCAGGCCCGGAATCCGGCCTGCTGAGCGGCGGCGGCGCTAGGGTAGAAGCGCATGTTCTGCGGCTTGGGCGGCGCCACGGGGCAGCTCGGCCGGCAGTAGATGCCGGTGGTCAGCACCGCGCCGAAGAACCACCCGTCGAAACGGGCGTCCTTCGACTGGACCGCGCGCAGGCACCGCTCCACGTCTTCATGCATATCTCCAGCATCGCCGATGGTCAGGGGATTCCACTAGCGAGAATCCGACATCATCGTCGAGCCGGATCCCGCTCCCGGGAAACGTCCGGAGAAGCCTCCCGGGAGGCGTCCGGGGCGCCGCCGCCGCGGCCCGCGAAGGCGTACAGCACCACGCCCGCGCAGATCGCGAGGATGCCCGTCCAGGCCCACGCCCCGGGCGGCGCCGACGAGGCGATCACCGGCTCGGCCAGCGCGACGAAGGCCACCTCGGCCGCCTGCGTCGCCTCCACCGCCGCCAGCCGCAGCGGATGCCGCCGCACCCGGTGCGTCGCGGCGAAGAACAGCGATGTGGCGATCACGCCTGAGCAGACCGCGACCAGAGCCGTCGTGGCGAGCTGCCCGCCGGACGGCGGCCCGGCCCGCAGCCCGCCCGCCAGGGCGACGAGCAGCCAGAACGGCAGGCTCGCGAGCGACATGGCCAGCAGCCGCTGGAAGGTGTCCAGGCCGGCGCCCGCCGGCCCCGTGCCCTCCGGCTCGCCGCCCTCCGCCGCGGTGCCCGCCGGCTCCGCGACCGCGAGCTCCATCGTCCGCCGGTTGCCCACGGGATAGGCGATGGCGGCGACGAGCACAACCGCGATCCCGCCGGCCATCTCCCACGACAGGCCGCCGTGGCCGAACTGGGTGAGGAAGACCCCCGCCAGGATCAGCCCGGACAGCACCAGGCCCTGGACCGGGATCCGGCCCCGGTCGTCGTCGTACAGCAGCGGCGCGAGCAGCACCCCGCAGACGATGGTCACCTGCCAGGTCGCCGCGACCGTCCAGCCCGGCGCGAGGTCGGCGGCCAGGCAGATCGGCGCGTAGAAGAGGCCGAACCCGACCGTGCTCCACAGGACCCAGGGGCCCGGGTTCGCGCGCAGCGCCCGCAGGACGGGCCGGACACCGCGGCGCGCGGCGACGATGGCCAGGAAGATCGGGAGCGAGTAGAGGAAGCGGAGCGACGCGCTCCACTCCCAGGCCCCGCCGTCCACGGCCATGATCCGGTTGGCGATGAACGAGACCGAGAAGAACAGCGCGCCGAGCACGGCGAGGCCGATCGCCACCGTCGCGCCTCCGGCCCCTCCAGAGCCGTCGCCGCCCGCCGCCCGGGTCCCGCTCGCGCGGCCCGTCCGGGCGTCCGCCGTCGCCGAGTCCGACACTGAAACGCTCCTCCGCGCCGCCGTCTTCTGTCCGCCTCCGGAGCCGATACCGGAAGCAAGCCGACACTATCCACCTGATCAACGGACGAATCGGGCCGTCCCTCCGGGCATGACCTCCCAGGTAATCGATCTTCCTCGCGGACCCCGGCAAAGTACAGGACACCGGGACGGACCCGGAGGATAAAGACAGGAGCATCGCGATGAACGACGCGCAGCAGTTCGTGGAGCGCTACCTGGCCACCTGGAACGAGACCGACCCCGCCGCCCTGCGCGCCGCCGTCGAGGCCCTGTGGACCGAGGACGGCGCGTACACCGACCCGCTGGCCGACGTGGCGGGGCACGACGCCATCGCCGCCACCATCGGCGCGGTGCAGGAGCAGTTCCCCGGCCTGGTCTTCCGGGCCGGCGGCCCCGTGGACGCCCACCACGACCAGGCCCGCTTCACCTGGGAGCTCGGCCCGGAAGGCGGCGAGGCGCTGGTGGTCGGGTTCGACGTGGCGGTGTTCGCGGCGGACGGGCGGCTCGGCAAGGTGTACGGGTTCCTCGACAAGGTCCCGACGGCCTGACGCCGGGTTCCGGGTGCAGCCGAAGCGGGCCCGGCGTACCAGGTGCCGCCAAGGCGTCTCCCGCCGGCCGGACCGGCGGGAGACGGGAGGCGAGGGGGACGGGGTCGCGGCCGGCGCGGGGCGCCGCCGACGGGCTCACAGCTGGCGCAGGGCGCCGCCGTCGACGGCCCACTCGGCGCCGGTGACCTGCCCGGCCGGCGGCGACAGCAGGTACGCGATCACCCGGGCGACGTCGTCCGGGTTGCCGAGCCGGGCGGTGGGCAGCCGCCGCTCCTCCCGGACGAACCGGTCGATCGCCTCGTCCACCGGCAGCCCGTACTGCTCGGCGAGCTGGTCGGCGAACCCGCCGGGCTCGTCCCACAGGCGGGTGCGGGTGGGGCCGGGGGTGACGACGTTCGACCGGATCCCGCAGCGGCCGAACTCGACGGCGAGGGTCTTCGACACCGCCAGCAGCGCGGTCTTGGACGCGGCGTAGTCGACCAGCGGCGTGTCGGGGAACCGGGCCGCCTCGCTGGAGACGTGCACCAGCGCCCCCGCCCCCTGGTCGATCAAGGCGGGCAGCGCGGCGCGGGCCATCCGCACCGCCGAGTGGAAGTTCAGCTCGAACGTGGCGTGCCACTGCGCGTCGGTCACGTCCAGGAAGCCGATGCGGGACTCCAGTCCCCCCGCGTTGTTGACCAGCCCGTCGAGCCGCCCGTGCCGGGCCAGCGCGGTGTCCACGACGCGCTGCGCGGCATCGGGGTCGGTCACGTCGGCGGCGACGGCGCTCACCCGTCCTTCCGCGCCCGCCGCGCCGCCCGGCCGGTCGGCGGGCCTGCGGGAGACGCCGATCACGGACGCGCCCTCGCCCGCCAGGAGCCGCGCGGTCGCCTCCCCGATCCCGGCGGAGGCGCCGGTGACGATGAAGACCTTGCCGGAGAGTTCGAGATCCATGGTTTCGTTCCCTTTCGAAAGCGGTCAGGAGCGGCCGGAACGGGGCGCGCGGAGGAACACCGCGATGAGGGCGGCGCCCGCGAGGGCGAGTCCGGCGTTGACGAGCGTCGCGGTGTGGATGCCGTCCAGCACGCCGGCGCGGGCCGTCGCGACGGCGCTCATCACCGGGATGCCCACGGTGATCGCGACCTGCTGGGTCATCGTGGCGAGCCCGGTGGCCAGGCCCTGCTCCCCGTCCGGAAGACCGGAGGTGGCGGTGCCCATGAAGGCGACGATCGCGACCAGGTTGCCGAACCCGCCGATGGCCGTGGCGGCCAGCATCAGGCCGAGCCCGCCGCGGGACTCGCCGAGGCCGAGCAGCGCGGCGGTCGCGGCGGCCTGGAGCACCAGCCCGCCGGCGAGCGTCCACCGGCCGCCGGCCCGCGCCATGATCCGCGGCGCGGCGACGCCGCCCGCGAACGTCCCGGCGCCGAGGACGCCGAGGGCCAGGCCGGTGGTGAGCGGCGAGAAGCCGAGCACCTGCTGGAGGTAGAGCGTCATCAGGAAGACCAGCGAGGTCTCGGTCGCGAATGCGACCAGGCCCCCGATGTTGCCCCAGGTGACGGTCCGCTTGGTCAGCACCCGCAGCGGCGCGAGCGGGGCGGGCGCGCGCCGCTCGACGAGCACGAACGCCACCAGCAGCGCCACCGCGGCGGCCAGCGTGCCGAGCGCGAGGGGACTGCCCCAGCCGCGCTCGCCGGCCGCGGTGATCCCGTACACCAGCGCCAGCAGGCCACCGGTGACGGTCACCGCGCCGGGCACGTCCAGCCGTCCCCTGCGGGCGGCGCGGCTCTCGCCGACCAGGACCGGCGTGACCACCAGGATCAGCACCGCGACCGGCACGTTCACCAGGAACGCCCAGCGCCAGCTCAGCAGGTCGGTGAGCACTCCGCCGAGCACCGCGCCGACGGTGAATCCGGCCGACATCAGCGCGCCGCTGAGGCCGAGCGCCCGGGTCCGCAGCCGGCCCTCGGGAAACGAGGTGGTCAGCAGCGACAGCGCCGCGGGCGTCGCCATCGCGGTGGCCAGGCCCTGCATGACCCGTCCGGCCAGCAGGACCGCCGGGCTGGTCGCCAGCCCGCCGAGCAGCGAGCCGAGGGCCAGCAGCGCCATGCCCGCCAGCAGCATCCGGCGGCGCCCGAACAGGTCGGCGACCCGTCCGAACAGCAGTGTGAAGCCGGCGGCGGGCAGCGCGAACGCGGTGGCGATCCACTGGAGCCCGCCGAGGCCGAAGCCGAGGCCCTCGCCGACGACCGGCATGGCGACGTTGAGGATGGAGAAGTCGATGGCGAGCATGAACTGCGCGCCGAGGAGGAGGGTCAGGATCAGCTTGTGCCGCGAGGTCATCCGCGTCCCGGCGGACGCCGGGACGGCGGGCGCGGGGCCGGGTGCGGTCTCGATGAGGGTCATGGGAGAACGATCACGCAGGCGCGGCGACGGACCCAGCCCTCCGTTGTTGGTACCACCGGCGGTATCAGGCTCCGCCGGCGGCCGGACCGCCCGGCGCTGCCGCTACCCTCACCCGCATGACCTCCCAGAACGGCGAGTTCGGCGCGTTCCTCAAGTCGCGGCGCGCACGGCTGCGGCCCGAGGACGTCGGTGTCCCCTCGTACGGGACGCGACGCCGCGTTCCGGGGCTGCGCCGTGAGGAGCTCGCACAGCTCGCCGGGGTGAGCGTGGCCTACTACATCCGCCTTGAGCAGGGGCACGGCGACAACGTCTCCGGCGAGGTCCTCGACGCGATCTCCCGCGCGCTGCGGCTGGACACCGACGAGCACGCCCACCTGCACCGCCTCGCGCACCCGCCGCGCCGGGAGCGCCGGGAGGCGCCGCCGCGGCTGCGCGCGCCGCTCCAGCACCTGCTCGACTCGATCACGCACGCCCCCGCGTACGTGGTCGGCCACCACACCGACGTGGTCGCCTGGAACCGGCTCACCGCCGCGGTCTTCGTCGACCTCGCCGAGGTCCCGCCGCAGGAGCGGACCTGGTCGCACCAGATCCACCTGAACGGCGACTACCGGACGCGGCTCGGCGGCAACTGGGGCACCGTGGCCCGCCGCAATGTGGCCTACCTGCGGTTCCGGTCCGCGCAAGAGCCCGGCGACGGACGGCTCCGGGCGGTGATCGACGGGCTGCTGGCGCGAAGCGCCGAGTTCGCGCGGATGTGGTCCGAGCACCACGTGACCGACCTGACGCACGGCGTGGCCCGCATCGTCCACCCGGACGTGGGCCCGCTGGAGCTGCCGTTCGAGACCCTGCACCTGCCCGGCGACCCCGACCTGAGCCGGCTGATGCTGTACGCGGCCGAGCCGGGCTCGCCGTCCGAACGGGCGCTGCGGGAGCTCGCCGCACGCGAGCTGGACGGCCCGTCCGGGCACGCCTCCAGCGCCGACCTCGCCCGCGGGGCGTAGCCGCCGCGCCGCCGCGGCACGTCCCGCCGCACCGTACGATCAGGGGCGGTGGACCTGCGGCAGCGATGACGAGATCGAGCGGACGGCCGATGGACGAGAGCGACGAACGGCGGGTCCTCACCTGGACCGAGGACGGCGCGGAGCGGTCCGCCCCCTGGCGGTCCGAGAGCGGCGCGGCGCCACCCCGGAGGGTGGTGGTCGCCGACGACGAGACCCGCGCTGACGACGCGTACCGGCTGGCCTGCGAGGGCACCGCGCTGCTGTGGCGCGGCGACTTCCAGAACGCGCGGCAGCTCCTCCAGGCGATGACGCGCCGCGCCGACCGCCCGCCGCGGCGGCGGCGCGCGAAGGCCGAGCCGTCCCAGGTGCAGGCGTTCCACCTGTACCGGCAGGCCAGGGCCCAGCGGGCCCGGACCCTCGGCATGCTGCTGATCGCGTTCGAGCCGGGCCACGTGATCCCGCTGCGCCGGGCGCCGGACGTCCGGCAGTCCTGCACCGAGGCGTACGGCCCCGACGACGAGCCGTACGTCGCGTCGCTGCGGGAGCTGCTCGGCGTGATCGGCGCGCACGAGTGGCGGGAGAAGGGCGTGCGGGTCGAGGCGCTCGGCGGCGACCGGATCCACCCGCACTACGGCGTGTTCTCCCCGGTCAGGGGCGAGTACGTCGACCTGGTCGCCGAAGCGCCGCTGCCCGCCGGGGCGGTCGCCTACGACGTCGGCACCGGCACCGGCGTGCTGGCCGCCGTCCTGGCCCGGCGCGGCGTCGGACGCGTCGTCGCCACCGACCAGGACCCGCGCGCGCTCGCCTGCGCCCGCGAGAACCTCGCCCGGCTGGACCTCGCCGACCGGGTGGAGGTCGTCGAGGCCGACCTGTTCCCGCCCGGCCGGGCGGCGTTGATCGTGTGCAATCCGCCATGGGTGCCGGCGCGGCCGAGCTCCCCGCTGGAGCACGCGGTGTTCGATCCGGACGGGCGGATGCTGCTCGGCTTCCTCGGCGGGCTGGCCGAGCACCTGGCGCCCGGGGGCGAGGGCTGGCTGATCCTGTCCGACCTCGCCGAGCATCTCGGGCTGCGCACCAGGGCCGACCTGCTCGCCGCGTTCGCCGCGGCGGGCCTGGACGTCGTCGATCGCCTGGACGTCAAGCCGCGGCACCCGCGCGCCTCCGACGCCACCGATCCGCTCCATGCCGCCCGTGCCGCCGAGGTCACCTCCCTGTGGCGCCTCACCCCGGCCCACGCGGACTGATCGGCCGGCGGACCCGAACAGTCACCCGCCCCCGCCCCTCGCCCCGCCCGCGATCACCCGGACGCGATCACCCGGGCACGGGGATCCCGCGCAGCCGGACGAGGCCGATCCGGGTCCGGAGGTCGGGCTCGGCGTACCCCGCGCGCACCGCGTACCGTCCGGCATCCAGCGGAACACGCACATGGTCTTCGTGGCTCACCGCGATGCCCGGCAACGCCGCGTCGAACAGGACCACAGGGCCGGGCACGTCCCAGTACAGCTCGGGCTCCCAGTCGGCTTCCCGCATCGCGTCCCCCACGCTCCCGAGCAGCCCGTCCTCGGAATCGGCGGCGCACCACCGCACGAACGCGCCGTGCTCGGGAACGAACGACGTGCCGGTAGGGTCGTCGCCGAGGACCAGGCCGGTCGCCTGCCCTACAGGGATCAGGCCGACCCGGCCGCCGACCGCGCAGGCCCTGTCGTAGTCGGTCTCCGTCGCGGGCTCCTCGATCCCGAGCCAGGACGGCAGCTCCGCCTCAGGGAGGACGACCAGTGGCCCGGTGGACTCCACCCACTCGACCACGCCGGGCTCCCCGTACCTGACCAACTCGACCTCCAGAGTTCTCGCCGCTCGCGGCATTCTCCCGCATCCCGCCCGCGGCGCCGCCGTGTGCCGTCGCGGTCGTCGTACGCCCTGGAGGATCTCGCGGCTCGTGTCATCGAGCATCGCGCTGACCTGTGGTTCTGTCGGCCGTCTCACGTCCCGGGCACATCCACGAGTGTGAGCGCGTCCAGGGCCGGTGATCCAGCCGGTCTCACAGCCGATGTCGAATCCGACATCATCCGACAGGAGAAGACCGGTAGGTCCCGCCGCGGCGAACTTTGCTCGGCTCTGTGGCGTCCCAGTGGCTGATGATCAATTGCTGTGGTGACGACGCGGTGGCCAAGCGTTGGGACACCACCACCCAGACCCAGCTCGGCGCGGACCTCACCGGTCACACCGGCTCGGTGGGGGCCCTCGCCTTCGACCACGCCATGAGGTCCCTGATCACCATCGCCGGACGCCCCCTCACCCGCACCGAATGGACCCGGTACGTACCGTCCGGTATCGGCTACCGCGCCATCTGTCCGTGACCATCGCCGTCACTCAGGGGCCACCCGGACTCATCGCGGCAGGCCCGCGGCCTCGATGGCACGGCGGCGGGTCGCGCGCCAGGTCGAGGCCGACGCGGTGGCGACGGCGATGAGGGCGCACAGGGCGATGGCGCCGCCGATCTCGGGCCACGCGACCACGGTCGGCGCACTGGTCGCGAGCTTGGCCAACGACACGTGCTGGGTGATCGCGGCGAGGGCGGTCGCCGCGGCGGCGAGGGCGGTTCCAATGACCACTGCTATGGCCGACTCGGCTGCGCAGACGCGGACGATCTGACCGCGTGCCGAGCCGGCGAGTCCGAGGAGGGCGAACTCGCGGCGGCGGCCGGCCATGGCCATGACCAGGGTGTTGGCAATCGCGATCAAGGCATAGGCGAGGGTGATCCCCAGGATCACCACCGCGGCGTTGTTCGCCTGCCGCTCGGCGCTCGACCGTTCGGCGTCGAGGAAGGCGTCGTAGCGCATGACGCGGGCTCCGGTGCCCGCCAGCGCCCGGTCCACCGCGGCGGTGTCGAGGGGACCGGAGGAATCGAGGTAGACCTGGTTCGCCGTCGTCGTGCCGGTCAGCGCGGACGAGGCGTAGGTGTCGTCCCCGTGCAGGCCGCGCGCGACGACGGCGGCGATGACCATCGGGAGCCGCCGTCCGGACGGCAGCAGCGCGACCACGTGGCCGCCCACCGACAGGTCGTCCGAGTCGGCCGCGTGCTGGTCGATGACCAGGAAGTTCTCCGGCAGGGCGGTGAGGGACCCGGAGCGGACGGGCGGCCGGATGGAGCGGCCCAGCGCCTTCGGGGGCACCACGGTCGTGGTCAGCGAATCGATCTGCTCGCCGTGGACGGTGCCGATCCGCACGTTCATCGTGGTGACCGGCGTGATGTCGATCCCGGGCACGGCCCTGAGCCGGGCGAGCGTCCGGGCGTCGATCTCGCCACCGCCGCCGGGCTGGACCACCGCCGTCGCGCGGATCTCCTGCCGCTGCCGGACGAGCGTCGTGGCGTCAGCGGACCTCTGGAGGGTCAGCAGCGTGCCGACCAGTCCGACGGCCAGCACGACGGGTGTCACGATCGCGACCGTCCGGCGCCGGGAGGCGAGGATGTTCTCGCGCACCAGCAGGGGACCGGCCTTGGCGGATCCGCGCAGCGGCCGGATCAGCAGCCGGGTGACGGGAGGCAGGAGGACCGGCGCCAGCAGCGCGACCGCGCCCACGTAGAGCACCGGGACCGCTTCGTACTTGCGGACGGTGGCCGCGAGGTAGGGCGTGGTCCGGGAGATCTGGATCCCCGCGATGACCGCGCCGGCCAGCATCCCCGTCCCCAGCAGCAGGCGGACCGGCGTCAGCGCGCGGCGCTCCACCGCGCTGTCCCGCATCACCTCCACCGGGCGGATCAGCGAGACGCGCAGCAGGGTCGCGGCGGCACCGGCCAGCGCGGCGGCCACGCCGACGACGAAGGCGATCAGCAGCGGCACGACGGTGACCGGGATGGCGAACCAGGTAGGGGCAACGTCGTGACCGACCATCCAGGAGCGCAGCGGGACGGTCCCGAACGGCGCGAGCACGCATCCGGTGAAGGCCGCGGCCAGGCCGACGAGCAGCGCCTCGCCGAGCACCATGCGCCGCACCTGCCCGGGAGCGGCGCCCACCAGCCTCAACAGCGCGAGTTCGCGGCGGCGCTGCTCGGCGGCGAAGGCGAACGTCGCGACGACGACGAACACCGCGACGAACACCGCGAGCCCCGTCGTGCTGCCCGCCATGCCCTGTGCGTTGGCCAACTCGGCCGATCCGCCGGTGTCGTCGGGATCGATCTGAGTCCGGGCGTGGCCCGTGAGGACGGTCGCCCGGGCGCCCACGAGCGCGGCGAGCCGGTGCGGATCCTGGTCGGTGGCCAGCGCGTTGACGCCCGGGGACAGGCGCGCCGCCTCCGCGTCGCTGAAGAAGACCGCGTGCTCGAACCACGCCGCGCCGGTGACGCCCACGACGCGGTAGTCGCGGACGCCGTCGGGCGTGGCGACCTCGGCCCGCCGTCCGACGGACGCCGCGGAGCCGCCGCCGACAACGATCTCGTCCGCGGCGCCCGGGCCACGACCGACCACCAGGCGATAGCCCGCGGAGGCGGCCGACGACCAGGGGTGACCGGAGGTCTGCGCCGGGCCGGAGGCGAGCCGGACGGGGAAGGTGCGGTCGGGAGTGGCGCGTCCCGCCGCGGTGACCTTCGCGACCACGTCGGCCGGGAGAACGGCGGGCGCCTTCATCGGCTCACCCTCGAAGCCCAGCGGCACGACCACGGCCGGAGTCGCCGCGAAGCGCTGCGGGCCCGGGTGCGGCGTGCCGAGGGTGGCGGCGAGGGTCAGCGCCATCATGCCGATCATCGTCGTCCCGAGCGCGAGGGCGGCGAAGGCGCCGGCGAAGCCGATCAGGCGGTGGCGCAGGGTGGCAGCAGCGAGCTTCAGCACGGGACCGTCTCGTTCCCGTCGGGCTCCAGCGCCGCCATCCGCAGAGCGACGGACTCGGCCGTCGGGTCGGCCAGTTCGCCGGTGACCCGCCCGTCGGCGAGGAAGACCACGCGCCGCGCGTACGAGGCGGCCACCGGATCGTGCGTCACCATGACGACCGTGTGCCCGTACTCCTCCACGACGCCGCGCAGCAGCGTCAGGACGTCGCGCGCCGTCCGGGAGTCCAGCGC
The DNA here is from genome assembly GCF_036227065.1 of Spirillospora sp. NBC_01491. Classification (GTDB taxonomy): domain Bacteria; phylum Actinomycetota; class Actinomycetes; order Streptosporangiales; family Streptosporangiaceae; genus Spirillospora; species Spirillospora xylanilytica. Next base: position 5,145,453 of record NZ_CP109432.1, on the reverse strand, counting down.
GCCGGTCGGCTCGTCCGCGAAGAGCACCTGGGGCCCGGTCACCAGCGCCCGGGCGATGGCGACCCGCTGCTGCTGTCCGCCGGAGAGCTCGGCCGGGCGGTGCCTGCCGCGGTCGGCGAGCCCCACCTGCGCCAGCCCCCGGTCGACGGCCACCGGATCGATCCCGCGACCGGCGAGCCGCAGCGGCAGTTCCACGTTCTGCCGGGCCGTCAGCGCCGGGATCAGGTTGAAGGACTGGAACACGAACCCCATCCGCTCGCGCCGCAGCCTGGTCAGCGCCCGCTCGGGGAGCCGGTGCAGCGGTTCCCCGGCCAGCAGGATCCGGCCGGCGTCGACCCGGTCGAGCCCCGCCGCGCACTGCAGCAGCGTCGACTTCCCCGATCCGGAAGGGCCCATGATCGCGGTGAAGGTCCCGGCGCGGAACGACAGGCTGACCCCGTCCAGGGCGGCGATCCGGGCGGCGCCGTCCTTCCCGTAGGACTTGCGGACGTCGGTCAGGCTGACGACCTCGTCGTCGCTCGCCGCCCTGGCGAGGCCGCGTCCGGGCGAGGACGACGTGGGGGGAGTCTTCTTCTTGAGCACGCTTCCGCCTTCAGGGGCTTGGGGAGGCGGGGCATCCGGCCCCGACGTCAGAAGCTAGGGCCGTCCGCGGCTCCGGCGCCTCCGGGCTGACCCCCGATATCGCCCCTAGAAGTCCCTGAGAAATCCCTGACCGGAAGGCGGCGGCGCGCCCGAGCGCCCGCAAGGGCCGTCGCCGGGCGGACGCATCCGGCCACACCGCAGATGACCCGCTACTGGGGTCGAGCACACCGGGGAGTCGAAGCCATCTCGCACGATGGTGATCGATCGGTTCGGTCCGGACGTCGTGCCGCAGCCCAGCCGGGCGACGGCTTTCCGGCTGGATGTGTTCGCGGGGGTCTCCCGGCCGCAGCGGCCACGCGTTTCCCGATGCGACTCAGCTCACCGTCAGGGCAGCAGGACGACCTTGCCGAGGTTGGCACGGGCTTCGATGATCTCGTGCGCTCGTGCCGCGTCAGCCAGCGGAATCTGGGCGTGGACGACCGGCTGCAACTGCCCGGACAGGGTCAGCTTCCACAACTCCTCGCCGTGCTGGTCATAGAGCTCGCAGTGAGTGTTGGCAAACCTCGCCATGGTGAGCCCGGTGATGGTCTTCGAGCCTGCCAGCGGGTCGAAGGCTGGAACGGTGCCGCCGCCCGAGTTGAAGAAGACGAGTCGCCCGCCGGGTGCAAGGGCGGAGACGGCGCGTGGGAGTAGATCTCCGCCAACTCCGTCCAGGACGACATCGACTGGCTCCCCCCAGTGCTCACTGTCGTAGGTCACGATCTCGTCGGCGCCCAGACCGCGGAGGAACTCCGCCTTGGTGTGCGAGCTCACGGCCGCGACGACCCGTTCAATGCCCTGAAGCTTGGCCAGTTGGACCGCGAGATGCCCCACTCCGCTCGCGGCGCCCGTGATGAGGACCGACTCGCTCACGAGGGGGCGGGCCGTGGCGAGGGCGGCGAGGGCGACGTGTCCGCTGCGCACCAGCGCGACGGCCTGGACGGCGCTCGCTCCGTCCGGTATGCGGCTCGCTGTGAAGCCGGGGGCGATCACCAGTTCGGAATACGAGCCGCCGCTGAAAGTGAGCGACGTGATGCGGTCGCCGACCTCGAAATCCGTCACGTCCGGGCCAAGGGCGATCACCGTTCCGGCGACCTCGCCTCCAAGGACTCCCGGTAGCGGCGTCCTGCCGCCTTCGCCGCGAACCTTGCGCACGGAGGGAAGGGTCACGCCGATGGCTCCCGTGCGGACCAGCAACTCCCCCGGGCCGGGCTTGGGGGCCTCCGCGTCTTCGACGCGGAGCACTTCCGGACCACCGTACATAAAAACGAACCCGCCGCATGCACACCTCCAGATCATTGGGAGACCCAACGATAGCTGAGGATCGTAGGGAACCCCAATGATTTTCTGGCTACTCTGGCCCCATGTCCGAGACCACCCGCGCTCCCGCCCGTATTCGCTCCCTCCCCAGCTGGCTCCTGGGCCGTGCCGCAGCTCGGGGACACCGGCTCGTCGCCGAAGCCCTCGCTCAGGTGGGCATGCGGATGATGCACCATGCCGTCCTGTCAGCCATCGCCGAACTGGGTCCCGTTTCGCAGGCCGAGCTGGGCCGCAGCCTGAGCATCGATCCCAAGGACATGGTCGCGATCCTCAACGACCTCCAGAACGATGGCCTCGTGACCCGCGCGCCGGACGCCAAGGACCGTCGCAAGAACACCATCACCCTCTCGCCGAGCGGGAAACGTCGCCTGCTCCAGACGGAGAAACTGGGCCAAGAGGCGAACGATGAACTGACCGCTGCTTTGACGCCTGCCGAGCGGACCCAGCTCATGGGTCTCCTCGTGCGCATAGTCCAGCCGGAAGAGCCCTGCGCTGAAATCGGCCCAGGTGGCGAATAGCAGCGCGTCACGCATGCCGGGAAGACAGCGAGGCAGCCGTCCCAGTCTCAGATTCGGGTCAGATATGCCATCGCTTGGCCATCGCTCGTGAGATTTGGCCAAGAAATCTGAGACCCTACAACACGCCCGCGGCCTCTACTGGGCCATGTCGACGAAGCGGCTGTAGTGGCCCTGGAAGGCGACCGTGACCGTGGCCGTCGGGCCGTTGCGGTGCTTGGCCACGATCAGGTCGGCCTCGCCCGCCCGGGGCGACTCCTTCTCGTAGGCGTCCTCGCGGTGCAGCAGGATGACCATGTCGGCGTCCTGCTCAATGCTGTTGTGGGCGAGGACTCCGTCCGCGACGAAGTTGTGCGTCTCTTCCACTGTGGCGTCGAAGACCGGCTGGGGTCCGAGCGGTTCGATGGCCACGATCGTGTCCCAGAAGACGTCGTCATTCGCCGCGTGACGGAGCGCATCGGAGTCGAACGCTTCGGCGCACCGCGGGGAGCGGGCCCGGGAAATCCCCACCCGGTGCTGCGTCGATCCGCAGTATCGGGTTCCGGTGGCCGCCTGGAACCGGCGTTCGGACGTGCCGAGCCGGACACGCTCCACTTTCACCGCCCCCCACGCTTCGCGGGGGAGCGACCCACTATTCGGGTTGTCGAGATGGCCGCTGACCTTGGCGAACAGCACCGGGATGGATTCGCCTCGGCGTCCGTGGACTCCGATTTCCCGGCAGAAGATTCGCAGGCCGGGACCATCCGCGACGGTGACGTGATAGCTGGGGCGATTCTCCTTCTTGGGTACTTCTCGGATACGGGCGATGATTCCGAACCGGGACAGGAGGTGCGTCACGCCGTCCGCGAGGGTCCTGCTCGTGGTGGCGTAGGACACCTTCGGCGCCGATCCCGCCGACACCGCCCCGCACCCGTCGGTCGCCCACAGGTGTCGCAGGAAGACCGCTAGTTCTGCGCGGTCGGCCCCGTAGAGCACGTCCGGGATCCGCTTCTCGTGCGAACGCAGGTTCTCGATGCCGAGCTCCCCGAACCAGGCATGCAGCGGGTTGCGGCTGCGCGCGCACCGGGAGGGAGCGGGAAGGTAGGAGTGCCACCAGGCGTTCTGCCGGACGCGACGGGGGTTGATGCCGAACTCCGCCGCCGCCCGCTCGACGAAGTCAAGGTTGGCGGGCTCGTTGGAGGTGTAGCGCACCGGCTGCTCGCGGAGAACGCACCCGTCGCCGATGAGATGGGCGAGCAGCCCCAGCCGGTGCTCGGACCAGCCGATCCCCGCCGCCAGCGGTTCGGGGGTCCGGCGGGGAATCGCGATGCGGTCCCCCGGGGTCAGATCGTCCAGGGGCGCCCATCCGTCGGACTTCAGGAAGGGATGGTTCCCCGAAGCCTTGACCTCCCGGCCGGAGGCGAGCCTCAACCGGTAGGTCTCCTTCACTCCGGAAGGGAACACATTGGTCACGGGCCTGGGCACCAGGCGCCGGTTCCGGTCCAGCGACCACACCTGGACGTCCCTGGCCTCACCGTCGAGAAGACTCCCGAGTGTCACGGGGGCGCCGGTGTCGGCCCGCAACAGCGTCGTGTCCCTCGTCAAGCACCCGGACTCGCGCAGGTCCGACACCATGGGCTTCTTGTCGGTGCGCTGCTCGGGACCACGGTTGAGCTGCGACAGCGCGATGACGGGCACGCGGAGTTCCTTGGCGAGGAGCTTCAGCGAGCGGGAGAACTCCGACACCTCGACCTGGCGGCTCTCGACCCGCTTCCCCGACGACATCAGCTGCAAGTAGTCGATGATGACCAGCCGCAGGTCGTGCTGCTGCTTGAGCCGCCGGCACTTCGCCCGGATCTCCATCATCGACATGTTGGGCGAGTCGTCGATGAACAGCGGCGCCTCGGCCACCTCGCTCATCCGGCGGGCCAGCCGGGTCCAGTCCTCGTCCTGCATGGTGCCCGACCGCATCGCGTGCAGCGCCACCCGCGCCTCGGCCGACAGCAGCCGCATGGTGATCTCGTTGCGGCCCATCTCCAGGCTGAAGAACGCCGAGGTCAGCCCGTGCTTGATCGACGCGGCGCGGGCGAAGTCGAGCGCGAGCGTCGAGTTGTGCGTCGGGACGCACGACCGCCCGGCCAGGTACATGTGGTCGTCGTTGTCGACCTGGACGCACCGGACCGGCACGCTCTCGACCGGCCGCACGTCGACGATGTGCCGCACCCCGGCCCCGGCCCGGACGACCCGGGTGGTCCCGGCGGCGGCGCGCTGCCGTGCCGCCTTGCCCGGCGTCCGGAACACCGTCTCGGCGGGCGCGAAGCCGACCTGGTGGCGTGCGGCCGTCCCAGCGCCCCCGGGCCGCTCGGCCGTCATCGTGGCCCGGTACCCGAGGGTGAGGATCAGCTCGTGGACCCCTTCGGCCAGCCGCCTGGTGGACGGGGCGAACCGCACCCGGCCCGTCCCGTCGACGAGGCCGCCGGTGTCGAGGAGCCCGGCCAGCAGCGCCCGGCGCTGCGCCCCGGACGCCCGCAGGTAGGCCGCGGGGATGTGCGCGCCGCGCCCGTCGCCGACGCCCAGCCGGGCGCCGAGCACGTAGGGGTCGACGGGCAGGTCGGCGGACGGCAGGTCGAAGGGCTCGGCGACCTCGACCGCGTGGTTGGGGCGGCCGTCGCCCTCGCAGCGCAGGGACGCCGCGATCCGCTCGGTGGTCCTGACCGCCGGGCGGGACTCGGCCCCGGCGGGACGCCCGTGCCGCGCGGCGCGGCGCGCCGGGAGCTCGAGCGTCGCGTGACCATGAGGGGAGGACAGGCCGCTCTTGAGGCCGAGGCCGAAGGTGCCGAGCCCGCCGGGCCGTGTGCGGAGCGGGTGGAACGACTCGATTCGGCCCGGCAGCGCGGTCTCCCGGTGCGTGACGCGGTGGCGAGCGCCGGTGCGCCGCCCGTTCGCGCGCCGGTCGGCGTGCTCGCGTTCGCCGACCGGCGAACGGCCGCCCGCGCGGGCGGTGGTGCGCCATTCGTGCTGCGCGTCGACGACGATCACCTCGCCATCGGAGAACTCCACCTCGTAGCAGGGACGGCCGCGCATGACCTCGGTCGCGGCGACCACGCGGGTCGGCCTGCCGTCGGCGCCGATCAGGTGGTCGCCGACCCCGACCTCGCCCATCGTGGTCCAGCCCGCGGGGGTCGGGAGGGGCGTGTCCAGGGCGGTGGCCTTGCCCATCGCGGGACGGGCGGCGACGACGATCATCTGCCCCGGGTGCAGGCCGTTGGTCAGCGCGTCCATGTCGGCGAAGCCGGTGGGCACGCCGACCATCGAGCCGCCGCGGCTGCCGATGGCCTCGATCTCGTCGAGGGCGCCCGGCATGATCTCGCTCAGCGGCACGTAGTCCTCACCGGCGCGCTTCTCGGCGATGGCGAAGACCTCGGCCTGGGCCCGGTCGAGGACGTCGTCGGCGTCGGCGCCGTCGGCGGCGTACCCCATCTGGACGATGCGGGTGCCGGTCTCGACCAGCCGGCGCAGCACCGAGCGCTCGTGCACGATCTTGGCGTAGTAGCCCGCGTTGGCCGCGGTCGGCACCGAGGAGATCAGCGTGTGCAGGTAGGGGGCGCCGCCGATCCGGCTGATCTCGCCGTTCTTGGTGAGCTCGCCGGAGACGGTGACGGCGTCGGCCGGGTCGCCGCGGCCGTACAGATCGAGGATGACGTCGTAGATGATCTGGTGCGCCGGCCGGTAGAAGTCGGCGCTGCCCAGCCCCTCGATGACCTCGGCGATGGCGTCCGGGGAGAGCAGCATGCCGCCGAGCACGCCCTGTTCGGCGGCGATGTCGTGCGGTGGCGTGCGTTCGAACTCCTGCTCATGCGGTCCGAGCTCGGTCACACTCACCCTCGCACCCCCTTCATCCCGGCCGCCGGCGGCCCCGCCCGCCTCGTTGCCGATCGTCCCTCACACGTCTATCTCCGGCCTCGGACATTCTGCGAGTCCGCGTGCCCCTTGGGCAAAGAAGCCTGTGGACGACGATGTGGAGCCCCTGTGCAGACACGCCGCCCAGGTTGTGCACGACCTGTGGACAACCCTGGGGAAAACTTGGAGCAAGATCCCCTAGCAACTCTCTGACCTGCGAAAACTTTATCCACCGGCTGTGCAGAAAAAGAAAGTCGCGAATCGGTCCCAGATCCGGGCTGGTAAGCGACAAATTTCCTAAGAAGATTACAGCTTGGTAGCCTGGTGCACAGACATGATCGGCTCATCCCTGCGGCGGCGCCTGAACGCCCACGACCGCGAGATCCTGCGCCTCGCCGTCCCGGCGTTCGGCGCGCTGATCGCCGAACCGCTCTTCCTGCTGTCGGACTCCGCGATCGTAGGGCACCTCGGCACCGCGCAGCTCGGCGGCCTCGGGGTGGCCGGGCAGGCCCTGTCGACGCTGGTCAACCTGTGCGTCTTCCTCGCCTACGGGACGACCGCCGGAGTGGCCAGGCAGGTCGGCGCCGGCGACCTGCCGTCCGCCGTCCGGCAGGGCATCGACGGCATGTGGCTCGCGGTCGTGATCGGCGCGGTGCTCATCCTCGCGGGCTGGCCGCTGACACCGTGGCTCGTGGACGCGTTCGGCGCCTCGGCGTCCGTCGCCCCGTACGCCGAGACGTATCTGAGGGTCAGCCTGTTCGGCATCCCCGGGATGCTCGTCATCCTCGCCGGCACCGGCGTTCTGCGCGGCCTCCAGGACACCCGCACCCCACTGCTGGTCTCCATCGGCAGCTTCGCGCTGAACCTGGTGCTCAACCTGCTCTTCGTGCTCGGTTTCGGCTGGGGCATCGCCGGATCGGCCTGGGGCACCGTCCTCGCGCAGACGGGCGGCGCCGCCGTCTACGTCGCGGTCGTGCTCCGCGCGGCGCGGCGGCACGGGGCTCCGGTACGGCCCGACGCGGCGGGGCTGCGCACCTCCGCCACGGCGGGCGTGAACCTGCTGCTGCGCACGGCCGCGCTGCGCGTGGTGCTGATCGTGGGCACCTCGCTCGCGGCGCGGATGGGCGACGGCGAGATCGCCGCGTACCAGGTGGGCTTCCAGGTGTGGACGCTGCTGGCGTTCGCGCTGGACGCGCTCGCCATCGCCGGCCAGGCGATCACCGGCCGCCACCTCGGTGCCGCCGACGCCGCCGGGGCGCGGGCGGTGACCCGCCGGATGGTCGGCTGGGGCGTCGCCTGCGGCGTCCTCTTCGCGGTGGCGGTCTTCGCGATGCGGCCCTGGCTGCCCGGCCTGTTCACCTCCGACGGCCAGGTCCGCGACCTGCTGCTCGCCTCGCTGATCATCGTGGCGGTGCTCCAGCCGGTGGCGGGGGTGGTGTTCGTGCTGGACGGCATCCTGATCGGCGCGGGCGACGGGGCGTACCTGGCCGTGACGACGCTAGTCGCGACGCTGGTCTACCTCCCGGTCGCGCTGCTGGTGTACGCGGGGGGCGGCGGGCTGGCCGGGCTGTGGCTGGCGATCGGGCTGTGGATGCTCACCAGGATGGTCACGCTGGGCCTCCGGGCCCGCGGCGACGCCTGGCTGGTCACCGGCGCCGTACGCCGCTGACGGCGCCGTCCCTCACGCTCTCCGGGCGGCGAGCCGGGCCCGCATGCCGTCGATGAGCAGCGCGAGCCCGTACTCGAAGCTCCCCCCGGCGACGACCTCCAGTCCCTGGAGGAGGCCGCGGAACGCTGGTTCGGACCGGCCCGCTGACGGTCAGGGCGAGGCCGGGTGCGTCCAGGTGAGCAGCGCGTGGGTGCGCCCCTTGTCCTCGACCTCGACGGGCTCGGCGCCGCTGAGCGTGTACCCGGCGGCGCGAGCCACCGCCGCGCTGGCGTCGTTGGCGGGCTCGACTTCCAGGGACACCACGGCGAGGCCCGCCCCCTCGTGCGCGTACGCCGTCATCAGCCGGAGCGCCCGCGCCGCCAGCCCCTGCCCCCGATGCGCGGCGCCGACGACGTAACCGAGCGTGCCGCGCGTCCGGTCGAGCAGCACCTCGCCCAGGGGGACGCGGCCGTCGGTGGTGATCGCCAGGTGCAGGCGCTCGGCGGACGCCCTCAGCCGGGCCAGGTACGCGCCGGCCGCGGCCAGGTCGAACGGCGCGGCGAGGGGCGTCCAGTAGGCCACCGCGGGGTCGTCGAACAGCTCGGCCATCGCGGCCAGGTCGGCGTCGTCCCACTCGCGGAGCACCAGGCCCTGCCCGCTGAGCCGGATCTGCTGGGTTCGGTCGATGAGCGTCTCCGATCTCGAGGTGGCACGGGTGGGGCCGGTGCGCACCATGGGGGTCGATTCGCGGAACCCTACCCGGACCGGGTGCCCCGCTCGCTACCATTCGAACATGTGTTCCACGCACGGCGAGCGGATGGCCCGGCTGACCCAGGCGATCGAGGACCTGGCGGCCGAGGGCCTGGCCGGGCTGCCCACCGAGACCCTGGTGGAACGGGTCGCGGGCATCTGGTCGCTGGTCGAGGGCCTCGACCCCGAGATCGCCCGCAGCCGGAGCCGCTACACCACCCCCGACCCCTGACGGCGCGCCGGGGCGCCCCTCATCCGCGCCTCATCGTCCACGGCGCTCGGAGTCAGGGCCGCCGCGTCGGCTCGGAGAACTCCTGACCGGACGGGTGCCCATGGTCGAGGTGGCTCGCCCTGGGCGCCGGACCGTCCCCCGTACCAGGCTCCGTATCCGGATGATGCCCCGGGCTCGGGCTGTGCTCCGCACCCTGATCGTGCTCCGGGACCGGCCCGCCGTCCTCCGGAGGCCCGCCGTCGGCTTGCGCGGGCGGCGGGGAGCCGTTCAGGCGAGCGGCCACAGCGTCGCGCAGCTCCGGCAGGCGTGCGTAGAGGACGTCACCAGGGCAGTCGGTGTCGTTGTAGTCGCGGTGGCCGACGATGGCACGCGCCGGGTCGAGCCCGTACGCCTCGCACAGCCAGGCGCAGACCTCCACCAGCGAGGACCAGAGGCGGCCCGGCACCGCGGCCTTCATGTACGTGCCCTCGTTCTCGATCCCGATGGTGTGCCCGTTGTGGTGCAGCACCTGCGCGCCCACCGCGAGCCGGCCGTCGCGGACGGCGCGCAGGCTGCGGTTGCGCCCCTCCATCACGAACCCGCCGCGGCTGATGGTGAACTGCTGGCCGATGTCGTCCCAGCCGTTGGAGTCCATGTGCAGCTCCTGGATCTCGCGGGAGATCCGGAAGGCGTGCGCGAGCGTCTCGTCGGCGGAGTTGGGCCACTCGGTGTGGTGGACGATGATGCGGGTCGGCGCGCGGTCGAGCACGGTGGCGGGGTGCCTCGGCGGCGTGGCCTTCCATTCGCGCCGGGTGTAGATCCGTGGCCGCGGCGCCGCCGTGCCGGGCGGGAGGATCGCCGCCGTGCCGGCCGGAAGGGTCGCCGCCATGGCCTCGCGATCGGCCGATGCTCCGGATGCGAGCACCTCCAGCAGGCCCGCGCCGACCACGCCCCCCAGCATCGAACGGCGGGTCAGACCCCGCGGCCCCTCCGAATCGGCGAACATCGCCGCCCCTTCCGTCCAATGATCGATTACTCACGGAACGTAGCGGCCGGGATGTCGATCACCAAGGACAGGGCGGTTCAGGGGCGTTTCACGTGAAACGAAAACGGAACGGCCGGAACCCCCGAAGGGATCCCGGCCGTTCCGGTGCCGGATGCGGATCAGACCTCGACGACGTCCACGTCGATCGTGGCGCTAACCTCGCTGTGCAGCCGGACGCTGACCCGGTGCGAGCCGACGGTCTTGATCGGGTTGCCGATCTCGATCCGCCGCTTGTCCAGGTCGGGTCCGTTGGCGGCCTTGACCGCGTCGGCGATGTCGGCGGCGGTGACCGCGCCGAACAGGCGCCCGTTGCTGCCCGTGCGGGTGCGCAGGGTCACGGTGAGCGCCTGAAGCCGGCCGGCGACCTCCTTGGCGTGCTCGACCGTGGCGATCTCGCGGGCCGAACGGGCCTTCTTGATCGACTCGATCTGCTTCTCCGCGCCCCGGGTCCACTTGATCGCGAACCCGCGCGGCACGAGGTAGTTGCGGCCGTAGCCGTCACGGACCTCGATGACGTCACCGGGCTCGCCGAGCCCGGAGACCTGCTGAGTCAGGATGAGCTTCATGTTTCCCATCCCTCCTAACGCGCGGTGCTGGTGTACGGCAGCAGCGCCATCTCACGAGCGTTCTTGATCGCCGTGGCGACGTCCCGCTGGTGCTGGGTGCAGTTGCCGGTCACCCGACGGGCCCGGATCTTGCCGCGGTCGGAAATGAACTTCCGCAGCAGGCCGGTGTCCTTGTAGTCGACGTAGGAGATCTTCTCCTGGCAGAACACGCAAACCTTCTTCTTCGGTTTGCGCGGAGGTGGCTTCGCCATCGTGGTGCTCCTTTTCCAGAGCCCCGCTCACACGGGAATGGACGGGATTATCGGATGAATCGTGTCGTTAGAACGGCGGGTCGTCGGAGAAGCCTCCGCCGCCACCGCCGCCACCGCCGGTCGCCCAGGGGTCGTCGGCCGGGGCGCCGCCCCCACCGGGACCGCCCTGGCCGCCCTGGCCGCCTTGGCCGCCGCCCTGACCGCCGCCGAAGCCGCCGCCCCCACCGGAGCCGCCGCCAAAGCCGCCGCCCTGACCGCCGCCGCCGAACCCGCCGCCTCCGCCGCCCTGCCGCTGGGTCTTGTTGACCTTGGCGGTGGCGTTGCGCAGCGACGGGCCGACCTCGTCGACCTCGATCTCGTAGACGGTGCGCTTCTCACCCTCGCGGGTTTCGTAGGAGCGCTGCTTGAGGCGTCCCTGCACGATCACCCGCATGCCGCGCTGGAGGCTCTCGGCGCAGTTCTCCGCCGCCTGCCGCCAGACGTTGCAGGTCAGGAACAGGGCCTCGCCGTCCTTCCAGTCGTTCGACTGGCGGTCGAAGAACCGCGGCGTCGAGGCCAGGCGGAACGACGCGACCGCCTGGCCGCTGGAGGTGAAGCGCAGATTCGGGTCCTCGACGAGGTTCCCGACGATCGTGATTACGGTGTCGCCTGCCATGGGGCTCGCTCCGGCTGACGTGAGGGCTGAGCCGGGGCTCAGTGCACCTCGGGGCGGATGACCTTGGTACGGAGGATCGACTCGCTCAGGTTGAGCTGACGGTCGAGCTCCTTGACCGTGGCAGGCTCAGCCGACAGGTCGACCACCGCGTAGATGCCTTCGGACTTCTTCTGAATCTCGTACGCCAGGCGCCTGCGGCCCCAGACGTCGACCTTCTCAACGCTGCCGCCGTCGTCCTTGACGACCTTCAGGAACGGGTCGAGGGCCGCGCTGGCGGTGCGCTCGTCGATGGCGGGGTCGAGAATCGTCATGAGTTCGTAACGACGCATGCTGTCCCTACCTCCTCTGGACTGATGCGGTCACGGTCTCTCCGTGACAGGAGGGCTGTTGCGTCTCCCGCGGCGGTGTTGATCCGGATCGCCGGGACTCCGGCCGCGAGACCGATACAGGCTACCAAGAGTTGGCAGCGTGCGAGCCGTATCCGCGTGCCGCCGGACCGGCCGGACCAGGCCCGGCCCCGGGCGCGCGGGGGCATTGTCAGCGCCGGGCGCCGGCCGGTGCGGCCTTCGCGCAGCGCCGGCGTTCCAGCTCGGCCATGATGTCGGCCATGCGGGCCCGCATCCTGGCCGCCTGGGTCGTCAGCAACGACAGCTCCTCGACGAGCTCCGCGTCACCGATGACCGCCAGCTCACTCTCCCTCACCGTGTGCACCTCCTGCCTCTCCCCGCTTCCCCTCGGGGCGGACCGAGATCGCTGTTCTCGAATCCGTGTTCGACGGTACCGGCTGCGGCCGACATTATCCGCCCGACCCGAGCCGATTGGCCGCCCGTTCCGCCGGGAATCCCTCTGTGGGCGCGGTTCGCCCGTCCGGCGATCCGCCCCTGGCCCGGAACGCGCACCACGCACCGGAGGGAGCACCCCGATGTCACACCAGGCAGCCGAGGGGGATCGACCGGCCATCGACATCGACGGCGGGGTCCGGCGACATCCGCTGGAGAGCGCGCTGTCGGTCGTCGCGATCACGGTGGGGCTGCTCGCGCTGATCCTCGGCGCCATCCCGCCGACCCACTTCTTCGGCGCGGTCGCCGGCGTGATCGGCCTCCCGATCGCGCTCTACTCGCAGATGGTGTCGGCGACGACCAACGAGCGCTGGCTGAACGTGATCGGCATGGTCGCCTCGTTCGTGGGCACCGGCTTCGCCCTCCGACACGGCGGCTTCGGCATCTGACCGGGCGGGGCACGGCCGGGCGGAGCTAGTCTCGTTGGCATGCGCATCGGAGCCCACGTCGATCAGACCAATCCGCTCGACAGTGCCCGCGCCATCGGGGCCGACGTCGTCCAGTTCTTCCTGGGCGACCCGCAGGGCTGGAAGAAGCCCGTCCTGCCCGAGGGCGTCGAGGCGGTCCGCGACTCCGACGTGGACGTCTTCGTGCACGCCCCGTACACGATCAACGTGGCGACCTCCAACAACCGGATCCGCATCCCCAGCCGCAAGAACCTGACCCAGCAACTGGAGGCGGCGGCCTCGATCGGCGCCAAGGGGCTGATCGTGCACGGCGGCCACGTGCTCAAGGACGACGACCCCGAGACGGGGTTCGAGAACTGGCGCAAGGTGTTCGAGCGGATCGACCTCCCGATCCCGGTCCTGATCGAGAACACCGCCGGCGGCGGCAACGCGATGGCGCGCCGGTTCGACCGGATCGCCCGGCTGTGGGAGGTGCTGTCGGGGGTGCCGGGCCTGGACGGCAAGCTCGGCTTCTGCCTCGACACCTGCCACGCGCACGCGGCGGGCGAGGAGCTGATCGACGCGGTCGACCGGATCAAGGCCATCACCGGCCGCATCGACCTGGTGCACTGCAACGACAGCCGCGACGCGTTCGGCTCGGGCGCCGACCGGCACGCCAACCTCGGCAGCGGCAGCATCGATCCGGAGCTGATCCTCACCGTCGTCCGCGCGGCCGGGGCACCGGTCCTGGTGGAGACGCCGTCCGAGGGACAGGCCGACGACATCGCCTGGCTGCGCGGCAATCTGGCCTGAACCACCGGCGTGGCGGGAACTCGCGGGAACTTCGCGGAGGCTTCACGGGAACCGGGCGACCTGGGGCTGCATCTAACCGGGAGGAACCAGCCCTCAGTCACATCAGCCCAGTGCGTGCGCCGCTCTTCCCCTGCGGTGGACGCACACCCGGACGGGACGTTCATGCCTCAGCCTGCCCAAGCCCCGCACGGCCGACCGGACAGCCCGTCCACAGCGCCCGTCCGCTGTCGCCCGCTTGGGGACGGTACGGCCGGGAGCAGCCGAGCCGCACCGGGCAAGACGGCGACAAACTCATGGCTGCCCATCAGACTGGCATAATCCGCACTCCAGCCCTCAGCGCACGCGCGACACTCTCGGCGGCGGGCGCGCGACCCGAATGGGAAGTCCATGGCACAGCCCCCCTACAACCCCTACGGCTACGGGGCCCAGGACCCATACGCACAGCAGCAGTCCTACCCCCAGCAGTCGCTCCAGCCGGTCCAGCACCACTACTACGGTGGCGGGCCGACGGCGCCGGCGACCAACGGCATGGCGACCGCGTCGATGGTGCTCGGCCTCGTCGGCATCTTCTTCTGCGGGTTCACCTCGATCCTGGCGATCATCTTCGGGCACGTCTCGCACAAACAGATCAAGCGGACCGGTGAGGGCGGCGCGGGGATGGCGACCGCGGGCCTGATCCTCGGCTACATCGTCACGGTCGGCTGGGTCATCGTCTGGATCTTCTACCTCGGGCTCTGGGCCGTACTCGTCGGCAGCGCGGCCAGCACCGGGTCCACCTACTAGCCCGGTCAGCCGAGACGGGGGACGCCGGCCACCTCCACGCCGACGCTCGACAGGAGCACCGTCATGGGGGTGGGGGTGTCCCGCCAGGTCTCCACCGCCTCGGCGAAGACGTCGAGCGCCGTGCGGAACGCCCCCTGGTCGAGGTCGGCCAGGTCGGCCCACGACTCGTACAGCACCAGGTAGCCCTCCTGGGAGGGCGCCCACGACAGGTCGGCGAGGCAGTCCTCCAGCGCGTCCCAGTTGCCGCCGAACCAGTCCGGGAAGCCGAAGACCTCGGCGCACAGCGCCAGGAACGCGTCCTTGTCCCGCGCGCGGCGGCCGTCCAGATGGAACCCGCGCCAGCCGGCCTCCCCGGCCCGCGCCGTCCAGCCGGTGTCGCCCATCGGGCCCGCGCCGGCGGGCGTCCGCCACTGGTAGACGCCCGGCTTCACCTCTCCCGCGAGCAGCTCGGTCAGTGCTTGGTTCGCGTCCACGTCATCTCCCGGCAGTTCTTCTCTTCGCCTCAGCGGGGCCCGCGATCGCGATGGTGATCCGCCCCTGTGGTGACGTTCCCCGTTCTTCCCGGCGCGGACGCGCCGCACGCCGCGATCCGGCGGGCCCGGACCCGGAATCGTCGCACAGTGCCCGCGCGCGTCCCCCGGACGGCGCGCTGACCTGCGCATTTTGGCCGGACGACCGGCACCGCCCCGGCCACCTCCGCACGATCCCTTGACGGACCGCCACTCGCCCTTTAACCCGAGATGGACTCCACGCGCACCGCCGACACCCGTCGCCGCCCGCGGCTGACCCGCGCGGTGCTGCCTGCTGCTCGGGAGGATCAACGGCCGGCCCGAGCCGCCGCCTCAGGCGCTCGGCTCAGGCGCTCGGCTCAGCCGCGTGCCGCGCCCTGCCACGCCATCTGCGCAGGCTGACCACGTCGGCCGCGCCGTCGAGGAACCCGCCCGCCGGATCGTCGGCGCCGTCCGTCCGGACGATGTCGCCGGACGGCCGCAGGACGTCCAGCACCACCAGCACGGCCAGCAGCAGGACGGTCAGGAACCGCGCGAGCAGCGCCACGCCGTAGGTCGTGCTGGAGATGCCCTCCGCCGGGACGTCGAAGCCCAGCAGCGTCGAGAGTGTCGCCGACGGACCGGCGCCGGTCGCCTGGTTGGTGACCGACAGCAGATACCACCAGACGCCGAAGAAGTAGACGATCTCGCCGACCTGCCACAGCACGAACGCCGGCAGCTTCGGCCGCGCCAGCGCGGCCAGGGGCAGCAGCCACAGCACGTACTGCGGCGACCAGACCTTGTTGGGCAGCATGAACGCCACCAGGACCAGAAACATCAGCTGCGGCAGCCGCGGCCGGCGCGGCGCCGCGAGCGCCAGCACCGCGATGCCGAGCGCGAGCACCAGGAACGTTCCCGTGCCGAGCAGGTTGAGCCGGTCCTTGTCGTCCAGCCCGGACATCCCCTGGTCCTGGAGGAAGAAGAAGATCGACCCCCAGTCGACGCCGCGGTGCTGGCTGAAGGTGTAGAACTCCAGCCATCCGTCCCACGCGAAGAGCATCACCGGCAGGTTGACCACCAGCCACGCCGCCGCCGTGCCGGCCAGCATCCGCCCCATCGCGCGCCACTGCCCGGCCCGGACGCACAGCAGGACCAGCGGCCCGAGGAACAGCAGCGGATAGAACTTGGCCGCGATGGCCAGCCCGAGCAGCACTCCCGCCAGCGCGGGACGCCGCCGGGACCACGCGGCCAGCGCCAGCGCCGACAGCGCGACCGCGAGCAGGTCCCAGTTGATATAGGCGGTGAGGAGCAGCGCCGGGGACAGCGCGACCATCAGCCCGACGCGCAGCGACCGCCGGCCCGCCACGTACGCCGTCGCCAGCACCGCGACGATCGCCAGCAGCGCGAGCAGGAGCGCCGTCACGTTGTAGAACGCCATCCCCCGCGCGTCGACGCCGAACGGCCGCACCAGCAGCGCGACCGCCTGCATGAACGCGCCGCTGAGCACCGGGTACTCGACGTAGTGGAGGTCGGAGCCGGTGAAGGTGTCGAAGTAGGGCAGCTTGCCTTCGCTCAGCCCGCGCCCGAAGTACAGCGGATAGATGTCGGTGTAGCAGCCGCGGGTCGTCGTCTTGACGAAATCGAATCCCGCCGAGGCACAGGGATATTTCTGGAGCCAGCCCAGCAGGCAGACCAGGGCCGTGACGCCCGTGAGCACCGGCGTGAGGCGGGCGAGGCGCCCCCTCGGGGGCCGGTCGCGCCCGCTCTCCTGGTCCACCGCGTCACCGTCGGTCTGGGAGCCGGGCATCCTGAGCCTTTCGGGGGACGACGACATGCCAGCAGACTATTGGGCTCCCGGCCGCCCTCGGACACGCCCGATCGAGCCACGCCCGCATCGCCGGACGGCACCTCCGGGACGTGGTTCCGATCGGCCCCGGACGGCGAACGGCCCGGAGCCGCCGTGGCGGGCTCCGGGCCGTTCGATCTTCGTGCGGTGGTTCAGGTCCGCGTCACGGCTGCGGCCCGGGCCCTGGCCCCGGGGTCTCCGTCTCCTTCCGGCAGGCCGGGTGCTCGCTGTGCGAGATGCACCACCAGCCCGGAGCCGGGACGGTCGGCGGGAGGTCCCGGTTGCAGCCCTCGGGCATCCCGACCTGGTTGCACGGCTGGGTGCCCGGGGGCGGTGTCTCCGGCGCCGAGCTCGTCGGGGGCGGCGTGGTCGCGCAGTTCGGGGCCTCGGGCCGGCCCGGAATCCTCGGCTGGCCGGGCCGGCAGGTGGGCGTCTCGGTCGGCTCCGGCGTTTTGGTCGGCGTCGGCTCCGGCTTCGGCACGCCCCAGGTCGCGATCTCTCCGCCGTTCGCCGGCGGGTCGAACTGCTTGATCTCCTTGCCGTCCAGCGCCATGGTCATGTAGCGCCTGAAGACCTCGGCCGGGACCGTGCCACCGTAGATCCCTTGGGAGTAGCCGCCGACCCCGACCAGCGACTGCTGCACCTTGCCCTTCTGCCGCCACATCGCCACCGACGTCGCGTACTCGGGCGTGTAACCGACGAACCAGGCGGCCTTGTTCGCGGTCGTCGTACCGGTCTTGCCCGCCACGGGCCGGTTCCCGAGACTCGCCTGCTTACCGGTACCGGTCTGGACGACCGCGCGCATCGCGGCGGTGGCGTCGTCGGCGACCGCCTTCGGGAACACCTCGGTGGCGGTCTGCCAGGGCAGCTTCTTGATCACTTTGCCCGCGCTGTTGACGGCGGGCGTGCCGTCGGCCTTGCTGATCTTCTCGATCACGTGCGCCGGGCGGTGCTTGCCCCCGGCCGGGAAGGTCGAGTACGCCTCGGCCATCCTCATCGGGCTGACCTGGATGACGCCGAGCGGGAGGCTGGTGTAGGTGGCGTTGAGGCCCTCGGTCTTCGGCGGGATGCCCATCGTCTTGGCGGTCTCCACCACCTTGTCCAGCCCGACCTTCTGCCCCAGGTCGATGTACGCGGTGTTGATCGACATCTCGGTCATCTGCTTGAGGTTGTAGACGCCGTTCTCACTGGTGCTGTCGTTGGTGAAGCTCGAACCGTTGATGACCCGCTTGTAGCTGCCGTCCATCGTGGTCTGAAGGCTGACGCCCTGGTTCAGCGCGGTGGCGAGCACGATCGGCTTGAACGACGAGCCCGGCTGCACTCTGGCGTCGAAGGAGTCGTCGTACTGCTGCTTCTTGTAGCTCGAACCACCGTAGGCGGCGACCACGCCCCCGGTGTTCGGGTCGATGGTGGTGAGCCCGAAGCGGATCTCGTTGGAGAGGTTCCGCTCCTTCTTGACGGCTCTCACCACCTGGGCGGTGTAGTTCTGCAACCGCTCGTCGAACGTGGTGGTGATCTTCAGGCCGCCACTCTCGATCAGGGTGTTGTCGAAGCCGAGCTCATTCAGCTCCTTGTACACCCGGTCGCGGAGGTAACCGGTCTGGTTGCCCTCCTTGACATCGCTCCACTGGTTCTGGGCCGTGGGGAACTTCTGCTCGGCCCGCTTGTCGGCAGCGAGCCAGCCCTCCGTCTCCATCCCGTCGAGCACGTAGTTCCAGCGCTGGATGAGCGCCTTCTTGGCCGGCTGGTTCGGGTCGCCGGTGACCACGAAGTAGCCCGGGCGCTGGATCAGCGCGGCCAGCATCGCCGCCTCGGAGACGTTGATCTCCTTGACGTCCTTGTGGAAGTAGGCGCGCGCCGCGGCCTGGATCCCGTACGCCGACCGGCCGAACGTGACCGTGTTGAGGTAGGTCTCAAGGATGTAGTCCTTGGGCCGCTCGTTCCCCAGCCGGATGGAGATCAGGATCTCTTTCAGCTTGCGGTTGATGCTGCGTTCCCGGCTCAGGCCCGCGAAGTAGTTGCGGGCGAGCTGCTGGGTGATCGTGGAGCCGCCCTCCACGCTGCCGCCGGAGGCCGCCTTGAGCAGGGCGCGGGCGACGCCGCTCGGGGACACGCCGGGCTCGTGCTCGAACCCGCGGTCCTCGGCGGCGAGCACGGCGCGCTGCACATGCTCGGGGACGTCCTTGAGGGCGACGTCCTCACGGTGCATGCCGACGCGCGCGATCGGCTTCGTCCCGCCCTTGAAGTAGAACACCGACTCCTGCCGCACCGCGTCTTTCTGCTTCCCGCTGGGGATCGGGGTGTTGGCGTACGCGATCGCGACGAGCGCGACGCTGCCCAGCATCAGCACCGCGACGACGGCGGCGACGATCTTCCAGGACGGGACGTAGCGCCGCCATCCGGTCTTGCGCGGCTTGCCGGACCGCTTGCCGCGCCGTCCCCTGCCCTCACCGTCGCCGGGACCGCCAGGGCCTCCGGGGCCGCCGCGTCCGGGACGGGGCCCGCCGGGTCCGCCTGGGCCGCCAGGACCGCCCCGTCCGGAACCGGGGCCGCCCGGTCCGCCGGGACCACCGCGGCCGGGGGCGCCCATCGGGTTGCCGGCCGGGGCCGGGGGCGCGCCCTGCTGGCCATCGCGTCTGCCGGGAGGCGCGGCACGGCGGCGACCGCCACCGCCGCCGCCGCCCCGAGAAGGGGTAGCACCGCGGTCGGCGGCCCTCCCACCGGCCCGCGAGGGCCGGCCGGACGCCGACGCGCCGCCGGGCGCACCGCGGCCATTGGGCGCGCCTGACCCCCCGGGGCGGGGCGAGCCCCTACCCGGGCTCTCTCCGTATTCCGGTCCGTATTGGCTTGGGTTACTCACGCGACCTCATCAACTGGGTACGGCTGTGCGTCGTCCGAGGGTACTGCGCACATCGGGGCAGGAGGGGCGGGAGAGCCCGCATCCGGACCGTACGGAAACGTTTGCATTATTCGTCATGCGCCGGTCACGACTCATCCCACCTTGGATCCCGGTTCCGGCTTCCGATCGGTTCTCGTGCGGCCTCCGGCTTCCGTTCGACGGACGGACGCCGGAGGCTAGTCCACCGGCCTGCTGGAGAGCTTCCGGGGCTGCTGCTCCTGAGGGTTCGGCCATTCATTGTTGCCGCCGCCGCCACCGTTTCCGCCACCGCGGCGGCACAGCGGGTTGTCCCGGTGCATCTGGCACCACCAGCGGGGCGGGTCGGCGCTCGGCGGCTTGTTCGGGTCGCAGTTGCCGTCGGGCATCGGCGACTGGCAGGGCGGCTTGCCGCCCCCGTCGCCGTCGTCGCCGTCCTGGCAGCGCGGGTCGTACTTACCGATCGGGGTCTTGCACCACGCCGGCTTGCCGTCGTCGTCCTTCGGCTTCTTGGGCTTGTACGGCTCGGCCCACTTCTGCGGGGAGCCGGTCCACGCCGGCTGCGGGAACTGGTCGACCGGGGTGCCCTTGGTGGCCTCGGCCATGTAGGCGTGCCAGATCTTGGCCGGGATGGTGCCGCCCTGGACCTCACCGCCCGCGATGTTCAGCCGCTTCCGCTTCTCGTTGTACATCGTCACCGCGGTCGAGATCTTGGGGGTGTAGCCCACGAACCAGGTCGCGACGTTCTTGTCGGTGGTACCGGTCTTGCCCGCCACCGGACGGTCCGGCAGCGCCGCCGCCTGCGCGGTGCCGCCCGGCTTGACCACCTGCTGGAGCGCGTAGGTGACGTCCGCGGTGACGCCGGCGCTGAAGGTGCCGGCCTTGTGGTCCCAGCTCAGCACCTTGACGGGCTGCTTGTCGGCGTTGTTGACCGCCTTGACCACGTGCGGCTGGTGGTAGGTGCCGCCGTTGGCGAACACCGCGTACCCGGCGGCCTGCTCGATCGGCCGGATGTCGTTGATGCCGAGCGCCAGCCCGGCCTGCTCCTTGAACGGCTCCACCATCGAGGGGTTCACCCCCGCCTTCTCGGCGGTCTTGACCACGTCGCCGATGCCGACCTTCATCGCGAGCTGGAGGTAGGCGGTGTTGGTGGACTCCTTGGTGGCCTGCACCAGGTTGATCGCGCCCTTGCCCGCGTGGCTGTTCGGGATCGGGCCGAGCGCGCCCGGCGTACCGTTCGGCACGACCTTGCCGGTGCCGTCGAAGGACACCCCCGAACGGCCCTCGACCAGGCTCTTGAGCCCGTACCCCTTCTCCAGCGCGGTGGCCAGCACGTACGGCTTCATCGCCGATCCGGCCTGCGCCGACCCCCACCAGACGTTGTCGAACGACTGCTTGAGGTAGCTCGGCCCGCCGTAGATCGCCTCGACCTCGCCGTTGGTGGCGTTGACCGACACCAGCCCGAGCCGCACGTGCTTCTTCAGCAGCTTGGCGGGGTCGATGCCCGGGACGGTGTTCTCCACCGCCTGCTTCGCGGCCTTCATCTTGCGGGGGTCGAAGGTCGTGGTGATCTTCAGACCCTTCTCGATGATCTGCTGCTCGGTGATGCCCTTGCGCTCGAGCTCCTTGATCGCCCGCTTGATCATGTAGCCGCGCTGGCCGCCGAAGGTCACCGGGCCGCCGATCGGCGCGGTCTCGGGGAGCTGCTTGGAGTACTTGTCGAAGTCGGCCTGGCTCAGCGCGCCGATCTTGCGCATCCCGTCCAGCACGTACCGGTAGCGCACCAGCGTCTGGGCCTGCGCCTGCTTGTCGTCGCTGCGCGGGTCGAGCCGGCCGGGCTGCTGAATGACCGCGGCGAGCAGCGCGCCCTGGTCCGGGCGCAGCTTGTCGACGGTCACCTTCGGGCCGTAGTAGGCGCGGGACGCCGCCTGGATGCCGTAGGCGTTGCGGCCGAAGAAGATCGTGTTGAGGTAGAGCTCGAGGATCTTGTCCTTGGTGCCGAGCTTGTCCTCCAGCTTCAGCGAGATGAACATCTCCTTGAACTTCCGGGACATCGTCCGGTCGTCGCTGAGGTAGTACTTCTTCGCGAGCTGCTGGGTGATCGTGGACCCGCCCTGGGTGTCGCCGCCCGACACGTTGTTCCACACCGCGCGGGTGATGCCGGACGGGGAGAAGCCGTTGTCGCTGCGGAAGCTGCGGTTCTCCGCCGCGATCACCGCCTCCTGCACCGGCTTCGGCACGTCCTGGATGCTGATGGGCTCGCGGTTCTTGCCGATCCGCCCGATCTCGGTGCCGTCGCGGTAGTAGAAGATGGCCGCCGTCTTGACGGCGTCGGAGTTGCCGATGTCCGGCACCGGCGTCTGGGCGTACGCGACACCGACGAGCGTGGCGAGGCCGGTGAAGCCGAGCACGGAGACGCCGGTCACGACCTTCCATGACGGGATGAACCGGCGCCAGCCCGTGCTGCGCGACCTCAGATGCTCGACGATGCCGCGCTTACCGCCGCGACCACCGCTGCTGCCGCCCATCCCGGCCGATCCTCCGGGGCCGCCAGGACCGCTCGGGCCGCCAGGCCCACCGGGCCCTCCGGGGCCGCCTGGTCCGCCTGGTCCGCTGCCGAAGCCTGCGGGAACGCCCGCCCCACCGAATCCGCCGCCGAATCCGCCGGGTCCACCGGGCGCGCCGGGACCGCTCGATCCCCCCGGACCGCCGGGACCGCCGGGACCACCTGGGCCGCTGGATCCGCCGGGGCCACCCGGGCCGCTCGGGCCGCTCGGGATGCCCTGGCCGCCGGGGCCACCTGGGCCGCTGGGGCCGCTGGGGCCAGGGGGCGGAGGGCCGGCGGCGTGGCGCGCGTGCGCCCCGCCGGGCGGTGCTCCGGTCGGTGGGAACGGCGGGTTGCCCGGGCCGTTCGGTGGTCCCCCCGCGGGACCTGCGGAGTGGGCGCCGAACGACGCACCGGGACTCGCGGGGCGGGGGACCTGCTGCCCGCCCGGCCACTGCGACCCGGGTCCTGGTCGGGGCTGGCTTGGATTACTCACGCGACCTCATCAACAGGGGGACTACGGCTGTGCGTCGTCCGAAGAGTACTGTGCGGGCTGGTGAGCGGGGGGACCGCTGCGCATGACGGAGCCCGGTCCCGGCGCGGGCACGTCTCCGCAGGCCATCGGGCCGGCGAGCCGTCCTCACTGGTCGTGGGGCTGATTCCCGTGGCCGAGGACGTGCGACATCGCCAGGTGGTTCCAACCGCCAACTTTCGCATACTTCGACCACATAGACCCCGAATTCTCCCTATTCACGGTCCAAGTCGGCGAGCCCGGCGGCGGCCCCGTCGCACCCCGCGTGGCGACCCGGTTCCTCCCGCCCGCCTCGCCCCTCCACGCAGCTCCGGTGCCCTGTTCCGCATCGCCGGGGTACGGCGTCCGGCCGGGTGACTTGCCAGGATGCGCGGCGGTACGTATCTTTGCGATGTATCGAACCGATACATTCGCTCGATACATCGAGTGGAGGCATCCGGGCGATACATCGAGTGGAGACATCGGCGCTGCGGGGAAGGGACCTCGGATGGCGGGCAAGAAGGGCGCGGGCGTGCTGGAGCTCGCCGTGCTCGGTCTGCTGCACGAGTCCCCGATGCACGGCTACGAGCTGCGCAAGCGGCTCAACACCCTGCTGGGCATGTTCCGCGCGTTCTCGTACGGTTCGCTCTACCCGTGCCTCAAGCAGCTCCTCGCCAAGGGGCTCATCGTGGAGGACCGGCCCGAGGAGCCCACCGTCCCGCTGGCGTTGCAGAGCCGCCGCTCGAAGATCGTCTACAAGCTCACCGCCGAGGGCAAGGAGCGTCTCCAGGAGCTCCTCACCGAGGCGGGCCCGGCGTCGTGGGAGGACGAGGGGTTCGGCGTGCACTTCGCCTTCTTCTCGCACACCCGCGCCGACGTCCGGCTGCGGATCCTCGAGGGCCGGCGCAGCCGGCTGGAGGAGCGGCTGGAGAGCGTGCGCGGCGCGCTGGCACGGACCCGGGAGCGGGTCGACAGCTACACCCTCGAGCTCCAGAACCACGGGCTCGAGTCCGTCGAACGCGAGGTCCGGTGGCTCAACGAGCTCATCGGGCGCGAGCGGGCGGAGCAGGAGCAGGCCAGATCTTCGATTTCCAATATGACTCAGGACCAGCCCCGCGAGGACGACCGCTGATCAGCGGCACGCCTTCGGGGCCGGTGAACCAAGGAGAAGGAGCAACCGGATGGGTTCGGTGCGCGTAGCCATCGTCGGTGTGGGGAACTGCGCCGCTTCGCTCGTCCAGGGCGTCGAGTTCTACAAGGACGCCTCCCCCGAGACGCGGGTCCCGGGTCTGATGCACGTCCAGTTCGGCGAGTACCACGTCGGCGACGTCGAGTTCGTCGCCGCGTTCGACGTGGACGCCAAGAAGGTCGGCAACGACCTGTCCGACGCCATCGGCGCGAGCGAGAACAACACGATCAAGTTCGCCGACGTCCCGCCGACCGGTGTCACCGTGCAGCGCGGCCACACCTTCGACGGCCTCGGCGAGTACTACCGCGAGATGGTCGAGGAGTCCGACGCCGAGCCGGTCGACGTGGTCAAGGCGCTCAAGGACGCCGAGGTCGACGTGCTGGTGTCGTACCTGCCGGTGGGCTCCGAGGACGCCGACCGCTTCTACGCGCAGTGCGCGATCGACGCCGGCGTGGCGTTCGTCAACGCGCTCCCGGTGTTCATCGCCTCCGACCCGACCTGGGCCGAGAAGTTCACCAAGGCCGGTGTCCCGATCGTCGGCGACGACATCAAGTCGCAGGTCGGCGCGACCATCACGCACCGCGTGATGGCCAAGCTGTTCGAGGACCGCGGGGTCGAGCTGCTGCGCACGTACCAGCTCAACTTCGGCGGCAACATGGACTTCATGAACATGCTGGAGCGCAAGCGGCTCCAGTCCAAGAAGATCTCCAAGACGCAGTCGGTCACCTCGCAGATCCCGCACGAGATGGCCAAAGCCGACGTGCACATCGGCCCGTCCGACCACGTGCCGTGGCTCGACGACCGCAAGTGGGCCTACGTCCGCCTGGAGGGCAAGTCCTTCGGCGACACCCCGCTCAACCTGGAGTACAAGCTGGAGGTCTGGGACTCCCCCAACTCCGCCGGCGTCATCATCGACGCGGTCCGGGCCGCCAAGATCGCGCTCGACCGCGGCATCGGCGGACCGATCCTGTCGGCCAGCTCCTACTTCATGAAGTCGCCGCCCGAGCAGTACAACGACGACGAGGCGCGCGAGGCCGTGGAGGCCTTCATCCGCGGAGACGTCGAACGCTGAACGCGCCAAGAGGCTGATCACACGGCCTGGTCAAGGACGCCCTGACGGTGGACACCCACCGTCAGGGCGTCCTTACTTTCCATAGGGAAAAGGGTGATGTAGCGACCGTTGTCACGCTCTGGCTCTACTGTGACACCCCCGGTGAGGTGCGCATCGCTTCCAGGAGCCGAGTGGAGGTCACGGATGGCACGAGAGGTACTCAGGGTCACGGCGGGACTGACGGGACTCGCGGTGGGGCTGACCGCCTGCGGCGGCGGAGGCTCGACCAGGCCCACCACGGGCCCGCCCAGGGACGGCGGCGTCCTCAGGATCGTCGGCTCGTCCGACGTCGAGCACCTCGACCCGGCCGGCGCGTCCAGCGTCGGCGCCTACGGACTGGTCCGCACCTACGCCCGCACGCTGTTCGGGACACGTGCGTCCAACGACTTCAACGAGACCGTGCCGGTCCGGGCCGACGTCGCCGCGCGGATCCCCACCCGTGAGAACGGCGGCGTCAGTGAGAACGGCACGACCTACACGGTGCGGCTACGGCAGGGCGTCTACTGGAGCACCAGCCCGCCGCGCCCGGTGACCGCGCACGACTTCGTCCGCGGCGTCAAGCGGATGTGCAACCCCGCCTCGCCATCGGCGGGCCAGCGCTACTACACCCCGACGATCAAGGGGATGGACGGCTTCTGCCACGGCTTCGGCGCGGTCGACGCCAAGGACCCCGAGGCGATCGCCGCCTACCAGAACGCACATGAGATCGGCGGGCTGCGGGCCGAGGACGACCACACCCTGGTCTTCGCCCTGACCCGTCCGGCCAGCGACTTCCTCAACCTGCTCAGCCTCCCCGCCACCGCCGCCGCCCCCGCCGAGTACGACCGGTACCTGCCGGACGGTCCCGAGTTCCGCCAGCACACGGTCTCGGACGGTCCATACCGGATCACCCAGTACAAGCCGGGCGTCTCCTACCTGCTGTCCCGCAACCCGGCGTGGCGGCAGGACACCGACCCGCTGCGCGAGCGGCACGTGGAGAAGATCCGGATCACCCTCGGCCAGGACTCGGCCGACACCGTCCAGCAGCAGATCGAACAGGGCTCCGCCGATCTCGCCTGGGACCAGCCGGTGCCGACCGCCGCGCTGCCCCGGGTGCGCCGCGACCCGCGGTTCGCGATCAGGGACACCCCGTCCAACAGCCCGTACCTGGTGTTCAACACGCTCAGCCCCGGCAACGGCGGCGCCCTCGGCAGGCGCGAGGTCCGGCAGGCGCTGGAGTACGCGATCGACCGGTCCGCGCTCGTCAAGATCGTGGGCGGGCCGGACGTGGCGTCGCCGCTGCACACGGTGATCCCGCCGGGCAACGCCGGCCACGCGCCCACCGACCGCTACCCGACCACGGGCGAGGCCGGCGACCCGGGGCGCTGCCGGCGGCTCCTCGCCGAGGCCGGGTACACCGGGCTGAAGCTGGAGTTCCCGTACCGCACCAACAGCGTGCACCGGCTGATCGCCCAGTCCATCAAGGACAACCTGGCCGGGTGCGGCGTCACCGCCGAGCTCAGGGCCGACACCGGCGGCGACTTCTACGCCGAGACGATCTCCTCGCCCGCGCGGGCGCGTGAAGGCAAGTGGGACATCGCCGCGCCCGGCTGGACCCCCGACTGGTACGGCAACAACGGCCGCACGCTCGTCCAGCCGCTGTTCGACGGGCGCGGATACGGAAAGAACTCCATCAACTACGGCGGCTACGACAGCGCCGAGGTGAACGGGCTGATCGACGCGGCCCTCACCGCCCCCGACGCGGGGCGCGCGGCGGGCCACTGGCAGCGGGCCGACCAGAAGATCATGGAGGACGCGGCGATCGTGCCGCTGCTGGACCGAGCGCACACGATCTTCCGGTCGAGCCGGGTCGGCGGCGCCGTCTTCCTGCCCACCGCGGCCGGGTACGACTACACCCGGCTGTGGCTGGCCGACTGACTTGTCCCCGTTCGAGGCCGCATAGGGTGATCTGGTGAGGGCGAACGAGCTGCGGAGCATCCTGGCCGGCAGGGACTTCCGGCGGCTGTACGCGACCCGGATCGCCTCTCAGCTGACCGACGGCGTCTTCCAGGTCGCGCTGGCCGGTTACGTGTTCTTCTCCCCCGAACGGCAGACGACGGCCGGCAAGGCCGCCGCCGCATTTGCGGTGACGCTGCTGCCCTACTCCGCGCTCGGCCCGTTCGCCGGGGTGCTCATCGACCGGTGGCGGCGGCGTCAGATCCTGGTGTGGACGCCGATCCTGCGCGCCGTCCTGGTGCTGGCGGTCGCGGGCCTGGTCGCGGCCGGGCAGGACGGCGTGGTGTTCTTCCTCGGCGTGCTGGTCGTCCTCGGCGTCAACCGGTTCTTCCTCGCCGCGCTGTCGGCCGCGCTCCCGCACGTCGTCAGCCGCGAGCAGCTCGTGACGGCGAACGCGTTCGCCGTCACGTCCGGGACGGTCATCGCGTTCACCGGCGCGGGCTTCGGCTACCTGCTGCGGCGCGTCTTCGGCGCCGGCACGGGCGGCACGGCGCTGATCCTGGTGAGCGGAGCCGTGCTGTTCCTGCTCGCCGGGCTCATCGCGACCTCGCTACCGCGACGCCTGCTCGGCCCGCATCTGGAGGACGTGCCGAAGCAGACCAGCGAGGCGCTCGGCAGCGTGCTGCACGGCCTGGTGGACGGCGCCCGGCACATCGCGCGACGGCGGCCGGCCGCGCTCGCGCTGGCCGCGATCTCGTTCCACCGGTGCCTGTACGGCGTCATCCTGATCATGACGCTGCTGCTGTGCCGCAACCACTTCACCAGCGACGCCGATCGGGGGCTGGCGGCGTTCGCGATGATGCTCGGGGTGTCCGGCGCCGGGTACTTCGCCGCCGCGCTGATCACCCCGCCGGTGGTGCGGCGGATCAGCAAGGAGACCTGGGTCGCCTGGCTGCTCGCCGGGGCCGCGGTGTCGCTGCTGGTCCTCGGCCTGCCGTTCGCCGAGCCGGCCTGGGCCGCGGGCGCGTTCGCCCTCGGGGTGGTGTCGCAGGGCGTCAAGCTCTGCGTCGACACCACGCTCCAGGAGTCGATCGAGGACGCCTACCGGGGACGGGTCTTCGCGGTCTACGACATGCTCTTCAACGCGATGTTCGCCGCCGCGGCAGCGGCAGCGGCGGCCTGGCTGCCCACCGACGGCCGCTCCCACCTCACCCTGGCCATCGTGATCGTCACCTACGCGGCCGGCGCGATCGCCTACCGCGCCACCGCCGCCCGCAGCGTGCAGGCCCCGGTCCCCGCCCCGCACTGACCGCCGCACCCGTCTCCGCCGCACCCGTCTCCACCGGGTCCGCCGCCTCTGGGCGGGGCGCTCGGCGGGTCAGAGGGCGGACTCGGCGATGGCGTACATGGCGTCGGCGATGTGGCCCGTCTCGTCCTCGGTGCAGACGTACGGGGGCATGGCGTAGATCAGCTTGCCGAACGGCCGCAGCCACACGCCGTAGTCCATCGCGACCTCCTGCACGGCCTCGACGTCGACCGGCTCGCGCGCCTCGATCACCCCGATCGCGCCGAGCACCCGTACCCCGGCGACGCCGGGCAGCTCCGCCGCGCCCTCCAGGCCGGCGGTGAGGACGGCCTCGATCGTGTCGACCTCCTCGCGCCAGTCGCGCGACAGCAGCAGGTCGATGGAGGCGGACGCCACCGCCGCCGCGAGCGGGTTGGCCATGAACGTGGGGCCGTGCATCAGCGCGCCGCCCTCGCCCGAGGAGATCACCTCGGCCACCCGGTCGGTGCACAGGGTCGCCGCCATCGTCAGGTAGCCGCCGGTCAGCGCCTTGCCGAGGCACATGATGTCGGGCGCGACCTCGGCGTGGTCGCAGCCCCACAGCTCGCCGGTGCGGCCGAACCCGGTGGCGATCTCGTCGAGGATCAGCAGCAGCCCGTGCTCGTCGGCGATCTCGCGCAGCGCCCGCAGGTACTCGGGGGCGTAGAAGCGCATGCCCCCCGCGCCCTGGACGATCGGCTCGACGATGATCCCGGCGAGCTCGCCGGCGTGCTCGGCGGCCAGCCCGGCCAGCCCGGCGAGGTACTCCTCATCGGGATCGGCGAGGTAGCCGAGCGGCGGCGGCGGCGCGAACACGTGCCGCGCCAGCACGTCGCCGAACATGTGGTGCATGCCGTTGACCGGGTCGCAGACCGCCATGTCGCCGAACGTGTCGCCGTGGTAGCCGCCGCGCACCGTGAGCAGCCGGTGCCGTTCGGGCCGGCCCCGCGCCCGCCAGAACTGGAGCGCCATCTTGATCGCGACCTCGACCGCGACCGAGCCGGAGTCGGCGAAGAACACCTTGGTCAGCGGCGCCGGGGTGAGGCCGACGAGCCGCTCGGCCAGCCCGATCGCCGCCGGGTGGGTGAGCCCGCCGAACATCACGTGCGCCATCTTGCCGAGCTGCCCGGTGACGGCCGCGTTCAGCTTCGGGTGGTCGTAGCCGTGGATCGCCGCCCACCAGGACGACATGCCGTCGATCAGCTCGGTGCCGTCGGCGAGCGTCAGCCGCACCCCGGACGCCGACACGACGGGATGCGCGGGCGAGGACGCCGGCATCGGCGCGTACGGATGCCAGACGTGCTCGCGGTCGAACTCCATCAGCCGCTCGGCCTCGCGCGGGCTCATCCGTCCGAGCTTGAGGTCGATCACGCCGTGCCCCCTTGCCCTGCCGCACCGGGCTCGTCCCCGGGCGCGTCCTGCTCCATGGCGGACCCGCTCGCCCCGGCAGCCTCGTCGGTCGCCGCCGCTCCGCCCGCCCCGTCCGGCACGTCGAGGCCACCGGCTCCATCGGGCTCGGTCGACCCGGTGGGGACGCCACGGGCGGCGGCCCAGGCGCGCAGCTCGGCGGCGGCGGCGTCCGGGCCGATGATCCCGCGGTCGAGCCGCAGGTCGAGCAGGAACTTGTAGGCCTGGCCGACCAGCGGGCCGGGCTTGATGCCGAGGAGGTCCTGGATCCCGTTCCCGTCGAT
Source organism: Spirillospora sp. NBC_01491 (assembly GCF_036227065.1). Taxonomy (GTDB): domain Bacteria; phylum Actinomycetota; class Actinomycetes; order Streptosporangiales; family Streptosporangiaceae; genus Spirillospora; species Spirillospora xylanilytica. Next base: position 5,115,656 of record NZ_CP109432.1, on the reverse strand, counting down.
CTCCGGGCGGATCGCCGCGAGCTCCTCCTCCTCGGCCAGCCGGTCGATGCGGACCTCGAGGTCGTCGTAGGTGCGGCGCAGCCGGTCGGCCTTGCGCTTGTTGCGGGTCGTGCAGTCGGCCCGGGTCAGCTTGTGCAGCCGCGACAGCAGCGGCCCGGCGTCGCGCACGTACCGGCGGACGGCCGAGTCGGTCCACTCGCCGGTGCCGTACCCGTGGAAGCGCAGGTGCAGCTCCACCAGCCGGGACACGTCCTTGACGACGTCCTTGGGGTAGCGCAGCGCGGTCAGCCGCTTGCGGGTCAGCTTCGCGCCGACGACCTCGTGGTGGTGGAACGAGACCCGCCCGGCGGACTCGAACCGCCGGGTCTTCGGCTTGCCGACGTCGTGCAGCAGCGCGGCCAGCCGCAGCACCAGGTCGGGCCCGTCCTCCTCCTGCGCGATCGCCTGTTCGAGGACGATCAGCGAGTGCTCGTAGACGTCCTTGTGCCGGTGGTGCTCGTCGATCTCCAGCCGGAGCATCGGCAGCTCGGGCAGGACGTGCGCGGCGAGCCCGGTGTCGACCAGCAGCGCCAGCCCCTCCCGCGGATGCGCCCCGCAGACCAGCTTGGACAGCTCGTCGCGGACCCGCTCGGCCGACACGATCCCGATCCGGTCGGCCATCCGGGTCATCGCCTCGACCACGTCGGGCGCGACGGTGAAGCCGAGCTGGGACGCGAACCGGGCCGCGCGCATCATCCGCAGCGGGTCGTCGCCGAAGGAGTCCTCGGGCAGCCCCGGCGTCCGCATCACCTCGCGCCGCAGGTCGGCGAGGCCGCCGAACGGGTCGACGAACTCGTACCCGGGCAGCCGGGCGGCCATCGCGTTCACGGCGAAGTCGCGCCGCCGCAGGTCCTCGACCAGCGAGGTGCCGTAGGACACCTCGGGCTTGCGGGACCTGGGGTCGTAGGACTCGCTGCGGTAGGTGGTGATCTCCAGCTCGTGGCCGTTCTTGCGGAGGCCGACGGTGCCGAACTCGATGCCGATCGTC